>NZ_JAFNPH010000004.1:152692-262674 GCF_026535865.1 Snodgrassella sp. B3800
ATCATTGCCGGTACCGCCAATAAGGATATCGTAGCCAGTACCACCATTTAAGGTGTCGTCGCCAGAGCCACCATACAGGATATCATTGTCGGCACCGCCGTTGAGAGTATCATTACCATCACCACCGCTTAAATAATCACTACCGTTTTCACCATAGAGTGTGTCGTTGCCTTTACCGCCAAAAATATTATCTACACCGTTACCACCATACAATTGGTCATTACCTGCACCGCCTGCAATGATATCGTTGCCATTCCAGCCTTTTATGATATCGTCACCAGAAGTACCACCTAAGGTAAACGACATAGCAGTAATATCATCGTAACTTAATGTTTTATCTTCAAATATAAAATTGAAGGCGTTGTTGTAATTACTGTTTGGGTCAAAATAGTCTTTGAAAGTAACGGAATCGTCGTTACCATATGCTTGGATGATTAAGTCCATATTAGAACGGATGAATTCAGCGTTTATGGAGCTAGCTTGTTCAAATACGATATCGTTATACTCTTGTTTGTCGTATTGATAACCGTTGTCGATGATAATATCCTGTCCATGTCCTTTTTGAAAGATATATTGGTCTTTATGGAAATTTCCGCCATAAAGGGTATCGTTGCCTGGTCCTCCAATCAGAGTGTCGTAACCATTATCGCCTTTGAGAATATCGTCCCCCTCACTTCCGACTAGGATATCGTCTCCATTGCCTCCATTTAAAGTATCGTTTCCATCGCCTCCGATTAAGAGATCATTTCCTTCGTTTCCGCTTAGTTTATCGTTACCACTTTCACCATAAATGATGTCGTTGTTATTGGTACCATTCAGTACATCATCTTTTTCGGTGCCGTTCAAGGTGGTGACTAAATCAGTTATATCTTCAGGATTGAATGTTTTATCGTTGAAGATAAAAGTAAAAAGGCATTTATTGGTTTGATTGGTGTTAAAAAAATCTGTCAGGGTAACTGAATCTTCGTTATTTTTATTTTTTATGATGAAATCATTTTTAAAGTGATAAAAAATAATATCTGTAACATTGGTATTTTCGAATAGTATTTTAATATGCTGATAATTGTTATTGTTACTTATCTGGCTGTTGATAGTGTTTTGTCCATGTCCTGCTGAAAATATGTATTGAAATGAGCTATCGTTATTTTCACTTGGCATTTCATTATCTGTTTGTATCATTATTGTAGTCCTTTGAGTAGATTTTAATAAATTTGGGTTGCTTATTTTTTCTTTCTTATTGTTCTTAATAAGGTTTTATTTTTATGTAAAATATATTTTATAGTATGTAACTATTTTATTTTTTTAGTTTTAAATTAATTTAACTTTATAATTGTATAGGTTCTGAATAGAATATCTAATTTGACATTTGGTATTTGTATACTGGTTTTTATTGATTTGGGTATGATTTCCTTTCAATTATCAATATTTCAATGTATTAATTATCATGTTTTTTATTGAACTCTATTTGGTATTTCGTAATAATAAATTAATGAATTTATACATTTACTTTTTAGTGCACTATGAATTTTATAATTACAATATTTTTTGTACATGATGGAATTGAGGTTGTAACGGTTTTAATGAAGATTTTCCCCTTTTTTATATATAAGATATAAAAATCATTCTTATATTCAAATTTTATGTTAATAATATGATTTTCTGAGTTTTTATTTTTTTTCTACCAAATTAAATCAATTTGTTATTTGTTTTTAACAATATAAGTTTAAATTCTTAATTAAGAATGTATAATTTAGGTAGAGATATGATTATTTTAGACTGAAGGGAAGTTTATTTCAATTAATTTTTTTATCATAATGATTTTAAAATGTTTTTAATTTTTATGTTTATATGCTTTAGATTGCAATAATTAAATTTGTAGGGATGGTTCAGAATATGGTTTTACTCTGATGTTATTTTATTCATTATGAATGAAATTTTTTTGTGTGCTTATATAGTATGCAATTTTTTATTTTAAAGGCGATTTTGTGATTGTAATATCAGGTTTGAGTTTATTTGGTTAGTTTAAGTATCTGTTCTCCAAATTCTCTTACTTTTTTCCAGTCTGTATATTCGATATGCGCGTTAAGATTGGTTTCGCCTTTGTTTAGTTTCATAACTAAGCGCATCATATATCGATCAATAAGATTGTATCTGGCATAGTGCAGTTCTCCGGCGAAAATGCCGATAGTTTGAGGCTGCCAAGGGCTTTTAGCGAAGAATTTGCGCGTATAAGTATGGGTTTGCGGTGTGTTGCGATGTGGTTTGTTGGCCAATATGCTGACGCTGTAAAAGGCACTAGGGGTGCTGTTGAGGATGTGCTGATTTCGAATAATCCAGGGTGCCAATGCAGCTGCATAGTGTCCATAGCGAATAGAGGCTCCAATAATTATTTTATCATATTCTCCTGACTGGAGAATGGGAGCATCTGCAAGATTCACTATGTTTACTGTAATACCAGCTGCTGTCCACTGTGCTTCCAGTTTCTGGGCTATTTTCTTGGTGTAGCCGAAGCGGCTGCTATAGATGAGCAGATATTTCATAGTGGATATTAGGTGGTTGGTGTAGATAAATCATATCACGCCTAATGGATTTTGCTCAGGCTTTTGTTGCTGAAAAATTTATTTTTACTATAAGGGATATGCTTTTTTAGTGGCTGGAGGCTGGTACAATGGCGGCTGTTTTGGGAGATTTTTATGAAAGCCAGTCAGTTTTATATTTCGACTTTGAAAGAAGCTCCGGCAGAAGCGGAGCTGGCCAGCCATAAACTTATGTTGCGGACGGGGATGATTCGTCGTTTAGCCAGTGGTCTGTATACTTGGATGCCAATGGGTTTACGGGTGTTGCGCAAGGTAGAACGTATTGTGCGTGAGGAAATGAATCGTGCCGGTTCGATTGAGCTGCTGATGCCGGTGGTGCAACCTGCGGAGTTATGGCAGGAAAGTGGGCGCTGGTCGTTTTATGGTAAGGAATTGTTGCGAATTACAGACCGCCATGAACGTGAGTTCTGTCTGGGACCGACCTGTGAAGAGGTCATTACGGATATTGTGCGCAGTGAGATTCGTAGTTATAAGCAGCTGCCACTGAATTTTTATCATATTCAGACTAAATTCCGTGATGAGGTGCGGCCACGTTTCGGGGTAATGCGGGCGCGTGAGTTTGTGATGAAAGATGCTTATTCTTTCCATACGACATTTGAATCATTGCAACAATCGTATCAGGATATGTTTAATGCGTATTGCAGGGTGTTTGACCGGCTGGGTCTGGATTATCGACCAGTTGCGGCTGATACAGGCAGTATTGGTGGTACGGGGTCGCATGAATTTCAGGTACTGGCGGAAAGCGGTGAGGATGTAATTGCGTATAGTGATGGGTCTGATTATGCGGCTAATGTTGAGCTGGCTGCTACTTTGCCGCTAAGTGGTGAACGTCATAGTGCTGCTGAAGAGTTGTCTAAGGTGCATACGCCGAATGTGCGCAGTATTGATGAATTAGTGGCTTTTTTGAATGTGCCGGCAGAACAGACGCTGAAGTCGCTGGTGGTTGAGGGCGAAGAAGAGGGTACAGTGGTGCTTTTGCTTGTTCGTGGCGATCATCATCTGAATGAAATCAAGGCTGAGAAGCTGGCCGGTGTGAAAGCACCGTTGACGATGGCATCGGTGGCTGCAATTGAGAAAGCTTTTAATGGTGCCCATGGTGGTTCGTTGGGACCAGTGGGTTTTAATGGTAAGGTCTATGCTGATTTTGCTATGGCAAAAGCAGCTGATTGGGTAATCGGGGCCAATGAGGATGATCATCATTATACCGGATTTAATTTTGGCCGCGATGCGGCAGAACCGGAATTTGTGGATTTACGTGAGGTGATTGCTGGTGACCCGAGCCCGTGTGGTCAGGGTAGTCTGAAGCTGGCTCGAGGTATTGAGGTAGGGCATGTATTTCAGCTGAGAACTAAATACTCAGAGGCGATGCAGGCTACAGTACTGGATCAGAACGGCAAGAATGTTGTGCTGGAGATGGGGTGTTACGGTATCGGTATTACACGGGTAGTAGCGGCTGCTATTGAACAGAATAATGATGAGCGCGGTATTATCTGGACGGAAGCGATGGCGCCGTTTACGGTGGTGATAGTGCCGATGAATTATCGTAAATCTGATACGGTGAAGGCTGCTGCAGATGATTTATACGCACAATTGCAGCAGGCCGGTGTAGATGTGTTGCTGGATGATCGTGATGAACGCTCTGGGGTGCTGCTGCATGATTCAGAACTGATAGGTATCCCGCATCGTGTTGTGATTGGTGACCGCGGTCTGAAAGCCGGCAAGGTGGAGTATCAGGCTCGCAGAGATGCTGAACCAACTGAATTGGATATGAATAATGTGGTGGGATATATCTGTTCTTTGTTGAAGCAAGATTGAGTTTCAAATGTTAATTCAAAAAGCCAGACATAATTTGTCTGGCTTTTTGAATTCAGGATTGGGATAGTTTTTTTAATTTTTGTTTATGGATAACTGCTGCGAAATGGCCTGATAATTCTGGATGTTTCAGGTACAGAAATACTGTCGACAAAAAACCAGATTAAAAAATCTGGTTTTTTTGTATTAACTGAGTAATTCGGGCGGGATGATACATACCGGTATTGGGTTGATTTTGTGCTGCATGGCGCGATGATAGCGATCGTAGATGGCAAAAACTTCGCGCTCGCGACCGCTGAAATCATCTATGGTGTGGTTGGAGTAAACACCCATTGCCCATTCCAGCTCAGGGTAGGTGGCGCCAATTTGTTCTTCATCGGTTTTGTCTGCATCCCACAAGCCGTCTGTGGGCGGGGCGTCGATTATTTTTTGATCGATATTCAGTTCTTTGGCCAGTTCATATACTTGTGTTTTTAGTAAGTCGGCGATAGGGCTGAGGTCTACGCCGCCGTCGCCGTATTTGGTAAAGAAGCCGACGCCAAAATCTTCTACTTTATTGCCGGTACCGACTACGAGCAGACCACGCTCTTGAGCGTAATAGTAAAGGGCAATCATTCGCAGACGGCTGCGGGCATTGGCTAGTGCTAGCTGAGTTTGCTCATCTTTGTTGTCGCCGATGTCAACGGCCATGGTGAATGAATCGAAAGTACGGGTGAGATCGACCCAGTGTTCTTCAATGTTGTTGAAGCGGCTTTTAAGCTGGCGAATGTGTTCCTGCGCGCGCGCTATTTGGTTTACTTTCTGGTGAATGGGCAATTCTAGTACCAGTGTGGGTAGGCCGGTTTGGGCTGCAAGTGTGGAAACCACGGCGGAATCGATACCGCCGGAGACGCCGACGACGAAACCTTTGCATTTGGCCTGAGCGGCGTAGTCGCGTAACCATTTTACGATGTATTCGATGATGGCTTTGGTTTGCATGGTATGCGTCCTCTGGCTATTTTTGATAGGGTTAATATACTTCTTTAAGTAGTGGCTTGCAAAGTGTATGCATAAAATAGTCTGTACGGATTGGGTTGAATAATTTTTAGGGTATTGCCCAAAAGCTCTGTAGTATGAACGATATTTGCTCAAAGATAGATTATGTTGATTTTGATGTCATTAATTTATTTGTTGTTTACTTTTCCCTGAATCTTGGACGGTAGTGTGTTTTATTTATATCAGTTCGGTGGCACCTTTTAAAACGTTTCGAAGCAAAATCAGGGAGTAGAAAAAATTGAACGCAATAATGCAAACGTAACTTAAAATTAATATTTATGTAATTTAAAAGGTTTGATATGGCTTTTTCTGAATCTGAGCGACAGCAATTGCTAGAACTAAAATTTGTGGGTAGCAAAATTGTTGACAGACTCGAGCAAATGCAGCTCGATTCTTTTGATAAATTACGCAAGGTTACTTCAGATGAAATCCTTAACCAAGGGGTATTGTTAACAGGCTCAGTTTGTTGGAAAAATAGTCCTCAGGCTAAAACCGCTATCAATAATATTTTGCATTTAGTGAAACAAAACAATAATGGGTAAATATGGTAATTTAATTGGAGTTTGTCATTTGTTTTTATGATTAGTGCCTAACATCAGCATTTTCTTGGGTATTTTTTAACTAAAAAAAGCCAGTTTTAGTTTGAATTCTACTGATAATGATTGAACTGCTTGGAATTAATTTCATTAAGACATTTAATCATACTTAATTCGTTAAATGAATAAAATGATTTATATTTGTCAAGTACTTGAATTCGTTGAATACATTTTTTCTTAATCTGTTCATTATATGTAAATTAGTGATATTACCAATTATGCTGAATGCTTATTGGGTGGGCAGTATAGGGTATATTAGGTTAGAATAGGTATGGTTTCTTAATGTCTTGTGATGGGGATACGGTTTCTATGCAGGAGAAGGTGCCGACAGAAATCCGTTTGTGCCAGAATCGGCAGGTGCTGCGACTGGATTATACTGGACAGACGTTTGAACTGATGGCTGAGTATCTACGTGTATATTCGCCGAGTGCAGAGGTGCGAGGTCATGGTGCGGGTCAAGAGGTATTGCAAACTGGTAAACGCTACGTGACGATAGCCGGTTTACAGCAGGTGGGTAATTATGCTTTGCGTATTGCTTTTTCTGATGGGCATGACACTGGGCTGTATGATTGGGCTTATTTGTATGATTTGGCGATACGTCAGCCTGAGCTTTGGGCTGCTTATGAACAAAAATTATTGCTGGCTGGTGCCAGCCGTGAACCTACCTAATTGAAGCTGCGGCTGAGCTGATGTGGATGGCTGGCTGATTTTATTTGGGCAATGTTTAACTCTGAAAGTGTGGTATGAGCGATCACAAAACTCATTTTGGTTATCAGACTGTTGATGAAGATGAAAAGGCGGGACGTGTTGCCGGTGTATTCCATTCGGTAGCCAAAAACTATGATGTGATGAATGATGTGATGTCTGGTGGTCTGCATCGGGTTTGGAAACATTTTACGATTACCACAGCTCCTTTACGTAAAGGAGATAAGGTGCTTGATATTGCCGGTGGTTCGGGTGATTTGTCGCGTGGTTGGGCCAAAAGGGTAGGACACAGTGGTGAGGTCTGGCTGACGGATATCAATTCTTCGATGTTGACAGTGGGGCGTGACCGGCTGCTGAATGAAGGAATGGCTTTGCCAGTGGCATTGTGTGATGCAGAAAAGCTGCCGTTTCCGGATAATTATTTTAATTTGGTATCGGTGTCGTTTGGTTTGCGAAATATGACGCACAAGGATGTGGCACTGGCAGAAATGTATCGAGTGTTGCAGCCTGGTGGAACGCTGTTGGTGCTCGAATTCTCTCATGTATTTAAGCCGCTTAAGCCGGTATATGATTTGTACTCTTTTAAGATGCTGCCACTGATGGGTAAGTTGATTGCGAAAGACGCAGACAGTTATCAGTATTTGGCTGAATCTATTCGTATGCATCCGGATCAGGAGACATTGAAGCAGATGATGCTGGATGCTGGTTTTGATAGTGTGAGTTACCATAATTTAACGGCAGGGGTGGTGGCTTTGCATAAAGGTGTTAAGTTTTAGTTTGCCGGTTGACACTATGTTCAGGCTGCCATATGGTGGCCTGATTTATTTTGTTGGTGATGGATTTAAATATGAATACTATAGAAGATTTACAACCGCAGCCGGTATGGCAATGGTTTGCTCGTTTGTGTGCGGTGCCTCGTCCTACATTTCATGAACAGGCGGTGCGCGACATGTTGGTGCAGGCTGCACATGAGCGGGGTCTGAACACGGATATTGATGCTAAGGGTAATCTGCGTATTCAGAAACCTGCGACAGTAGGTATGGAAAACTATGCACCAGTGGCACTTCAGGCACATATGGATATGGTGGCTCAGAAAGGTGCAGGGTCGCTGCATGATTTTAAGCGTGATCCGATACAGATGCAGATTAAGGATGGTTGGATGTGGGCCAACGATACTACGCTGGGTGCAGATAATGGTATTGGTCTGGCTATGGGGCTAGCTGTGCTGTTTGCTGATGATGTGGCACATCCTGATATTACACTGATTGTGACGGTGGAAGAAGAAATCGGCATGGGTGGTGCGGAAGCGCTGAGTGCTGATTGGTTGCAGATGCCGTATCTGATTAATTTGGATACGGAAGAGGCGGGTGAGATTTTTATTGGCTGTGCCGGTGGAAGAGATGCCAGTATAACCTTGCCGCTAGATTGGCTGTCTAATCAGGCTTCTGCCTGTAGGATACGTGTTTCTGGTTTACGTGGCGGCCATTCTGGCGTAGATATTGATAAAAATCATGCTAATGCTAACGTTTTGCTCGCTCGTGTGCTGGCTGAAATCTATGCGCAGGTACCATTTGCTCTGGGCTCGTGGCAGGGTGGTGAGTTGCGAAATGTGATTACGCGCGAGGCGGAAGCGGTGATTGTGCTGGATGAAGCTAGGGCAAAAGCGCTGCTGGAGCCGATTGCAGCGGTCATTACAGATGAGTGGGCGGAAGAAACGCAGTTATGTATTGAGGTGCTGGCTGCGGAAAATCTGCTTCAGGCAGCTTCTTTTGAGAGTACACAGCAGGCGCTGGATTTGTTGATGGCGGTTCCCAACGGGGTAATGCGTATGAGTCCGGACTTTGAGGGAGTTGTGGAGACATCTTCGAATATGGGAGAAGTCAGGACAGGTGCGGATGGTTTGCTGATTCACTGTCTGATGCGTTCGTTGCTGGAGACACCAAAAGATGAATTCAGTCTGCGTTTGCAAGCTTTGGCACGTATGGCTGGAGCAAAGCTGGAACTGACAGCAGATTATCCTGGCTGGGCACCAAATCCCGATTCGGCTTTGCTGAAACTGACTAGTGATATTTTTGAGCGCCATTATGGTAAGAAACCGCCATTGCAAATTATTCATGCGGGGTTGGAATGCGGTATTCTGAGTGGAAAAGCGCCGCATCTGGATATGGTCTCTTTCGGCCCAACAATCCGTGCGGCGCACTCGCCTAAGGAAAGGGTAGAGATTGCGGCAGTGGCAGAATGCTGGGCTATTCTGCTGGATTTATTAAAAGCGATACCTCAGCAACATTAAATTATTTTCTGGATGTAGAAAGGCATGGTGACTCCATGCCTTTTGTTAATTTTTTTGCTGCTATTAATGACAAACAGGGCTATAGTAGGATTTTATTTAACGGTGCAGGCCGGTAGTTTTTGGTTTGAGCTGTTTTGTATGATATTGGCTGCTGTTTTCTCAGCGGGATGAGCTGCCGGAGCAGAAAGTGAGTATTTATGGATTTACAACATCAAAGCCGTCGTGGATTTTTGCGTGCTGGTGCTGCTTTTGCCGGTGCTGGTTTGTTGCAGGCATGTGGCAGTACTCAGAAACCTTCTGTTACACCGGTGTCTGCTTCTAAAGTGCTGAAACCATCTAATGGTAATCTGAATTCTATGCGTATTTTTGCGTGTTCCGGTTTTGGAGAAAGTACCAGCCGCAGTGATTTGGCGGCACAACGTCTGGCTACTGCTGGTTTTGCAGTTACTAATCAGCAGGCATATGTGCGCCGCTATCAGCGTTTTGCCGGCAGTGATGCTGAGCGTGCGGCTGATTTGCAGGATGTGGCCGCTGGCCGTGTGCAAGTTCCTAAAATGTTGATGGGATTGCGCGGGGGCTATGGGGCGATGCGTATTCTGCCTTTGGTTAATTGGCCGACTTTGGGTGCCCGTATGCGAGAACAGGGTACGCTGCTGTTTGGTTATAGTGATGTGACGGCAGTACAGTTGGCGCTTTTGGCACAGGGGCAGATGTGCAGTTTTGCCGGCCCGATGCTGTATAGTGAGTTTGGTAAGCCACAGATGAGTGAATTCACCACTCGTTCGTTTATAGATAATAGCTGCAATCCGTCGATGTCGGTTGTGGTACCTGCGATGCAGAATTATCAGGTTCGGGCTGAAGGCGTGTTGTGGGGCGGTAATCTGAGTGTGCTGTCTGCGCTGGTGGGTTCCCCTTATATGCCTCAGGTTGAGGGCGGGATTCTGTTTATTGAGGATGTAGGGGAACAGCCTTATCGGATTGAACGAATGCTTCAAACTTTATATCTGAGTGGCATTTTGAAGCGGCAGCAGGCGATTGTGCTGGGCAATTTTCGTATGGGTGCGATACGGGATGTATATGACAGTAGCTATACATTTAATGCGGTGGTACAGACGATAGCGCGTTTGACGCGGATACCCGTGTTAACTGGATTTCCGTTTGGGCATACAACTGATAAGGTTACATTCCCGCTAGGGGCACGTGCTAGTCTGCATTCGACCAGTGACGGGGGGTACCAGATTGATTTTAGAGACTATCCGGTATTGAATGCATCGGTACTGGCGTTGAATACGCTGATTCCACAGCCGCCTGCTGCAGAGGGGCTGCTGAATGGAATAATTGGCGCGCCGGTGTCTGAGTCTCCTTCATCTGAAACTGAAGATGTGATGTAAGGGTTTTGGCCGGTATTAGGTACCGGCTTTTTAACTCGCTCTATTGAGAAAGCCATTTGATAACGGCCTGATTGGTAGGAGGTACTTGAAGCTGTTTGAGGGTATATTGGTTTAGTGATGCGTAGAATGCCTGTTGTGCCTGATTGAACATCTGGGGCAAAAAGCAGAATTCTGTCATGGAGCAGAGGGGCTGCTGGCAGTTGATTAATGTGGTTATTTCGGATGAGGCTTCTTCTAGAGCTTGTACGATTGAGCCTAGTTGGAGCTGTTGGCTGCCGGCAGCCAGTCTGATGCCGCCGTTTCTGCCTTTGAAAGATTCTATCCAACCTGCCTGTGCCATGAAATAGACGATTTTTACCAGATGGTTTCTGGAGACGTTAAGCTGTTTGGCTAGGTTTTCTACGGTGGAAAGTTCGGATTCGGGCAGGTATTGCAGGGATAATAAGACGCGCAAACCTAAATCGGTGAATCGGTTTAATTGCATGGCAGACTGTTGGGTTGTTGATGTAATGATTTTGCCTGTTTTCAGCTGCCATGAAAAGTTCAATGTTTAAAAACTGCCGGTTTATCAGGCTGCATGCTGGCTGAATCCACCTGTACCAAAGAGCTCCATAAAGATTTGATTCTGGGGGATGTGCAGTTTGCGCAAAGCCTGATATTGGCTATGCATGAATGCTTTGGGTCCGCACAGATAATAGTCAGCATCGCTGGGTAGGAGGCTATTATCCAATTCGGAAAGCTCAAGTCGCCCTTTTTTGTCTGCCATCAGTTCGGTACCAGGATTTTCACAAGCCAGATAGCTATGTAGATTGTGCATGCTCTGCTGCAAGCCGATGATGTGTTGGTGCATGGCTAGTACGTCGCTGTTGCGGCAGGCATGGATAAAGCTGATATGTTGTTGGTTTTTGTTTGCGGCAAGGGTATTAAGTATGGCAATCATAGGAGTAATACCTACACCGGCGCTGATGAGTACGATGCTTTTATCGGTATGGTGTAATAGGAAAGTACCAGTAGGATGGGTGGCTTCTATTTCGTCTCCGATATGATAATGTTGATGAAGGGTATTGGAAACATAACCTGCTTCATGCTGCTGGTCTGCAGCTTCTTTTTTTATACTGATGCGAAAATAGTCTGGATGGTTGCTGTCTGACAAAGAATACTGACGTGGTTGTTTGATTCCTAACTGGGGCACCATGACGCGTACGGATATATATTGTCCGGGTTGATAGGTGGGTAGTGGTGTATTGTCTGCAGGTTGTAGATAAAAAGATGTGATTTCGCTACTTTCTGGCTGTTTGTCTACAATTTTAAATTTTTTCCAACCATTCCAGCCGCCATAATTTTTCTCCTGCTGCTGATAAAGATTAGCTTCGGTTTTTATGAGAATATCGGCTAGTTGCTGATAGGCGGCTGTCCATGCTGCTATCAATTCGCTATCCATAGGTACGTTTAATACTTCGCTGATGGAATGTAATAGGTTGGTGCCGACTATTGGATATTGTTCTGGCTGTATATCGAGGCTGACATGGCGGTGTGCTATTTGGCTGACGGCGTCGCCAAGATTTTGCAATTTAGTGATGTTTTGTGCATAGGCGAGTATGGCTTTGGCAAGTGCCTGTGGCTGTGCATCGTTGCGCTGATTGCCGAGATTGAATGTTTCTTTTAGCTCTGGATGGTTGCTAAGCATTCTATTGTAAAAATAGCGGGTTAGTTCTACGCCGTGTTGCTGGAGTGTGGGTATGGTGGCCTGAATTAGTTCGATTTGTTTGTCAGTTAATTGCATAAGTGCTCTCCTGATTGTTTTAATATGTATATAAAATACATATTTTATGTTAGGCGGCTTGCGTTGTGATGTCAATGCAGTTGAGGATATTTGTGATATTTGCTGCGGCTATCCGTTAGTGGCTAATGTGTGGTTGTAATGAAATTAGGGCATGGTTTGGCTGCTTGAGTTAAACTGTGAGCTGTTTTGGCTGTGGTGTTATGGCCATGGTGTTTATGTCCGGCTGTGAGTTTTTGGCCGGTACGTTGGGCAGGATATCTGAGGAATGCTAAGTTTATGATGATTCATCCGAATTTTGACCCGGTGCTGGTGCATCTGGGACCGCTGGCGATTCGCTGGTATGCGTTGAGTTATATTGTTGGTTTTTGTTTGTTTATCTGGCTTGGGCGACGGCGCATACGAAGCGGACAAACGGTATTTACTAATGAGCTGCTGGATGATTTTATTACCTGGGGTGTTTTTGGGGTGATATTAGGCGGCCGTTTGGGCTATGTGCTGTTTTATCAGCCGGCATTCTATCTGAGCCATCCATTGGAAATACTGAAAGTCTGGCAGGGTGGGATGTCGTTTCACGGCGGATTTGTGGGTGTGCTGGTGGCAATGTTACTGTTTGCGCGCCGTCACCACTTGCGGTTCTGGGGGGTAGCGGATTTTGTGGCGCCACTGGTGCCGCTGGGACTGGCCTGCGGGCGTATTGGTAATTTTATTAATGGCGAACTATGGGGACGGGTAACCAGTGTGAATGCTTTTTGGGCGATGGGTTTTCCGCATGCGCGAGAAGAAGATATGGCGCTGGTGATGCAGGATCCACAGAAATGGCTGCCGGTATGGGAAAAGTTTCAGATGTTGCCACGTCATCCTTCGCAACTCTACGAGTTTTTGCTGGAAGGTATTGTGCTCTTTGTGATTATGTGGCTGTTTGTGAAAAAGCCTCGTCCTCTGGGACAGACATCGATGTTATTTTTGCTGGGCTACGGAGTGTTTCGTTTTATTGTTGAGTTTGCGAGAGAACCGGATGATTTTTTAGGGTTGCTAGCGATGCATATGTCGATGGGGCAATGGTTGAGTCTGCCGATGATTGTGATTGGTGCCTTTGGTTTTGTATATGCCGGCAAAAGGGCGAAATAGGTTATCAGGATAAAATTTTAAAGCCGCAATCGATTAGGGTTGCGGCTTGAGTTTTTTGGAAGCTGGCAGAAGAGACAAAGATTTAGATATTGTCCTTTTGTGCCAGTATGCGCCGGTTGCCTCCCAGCTCGGCGGCAGAAACGATTCCGGCGGCTTCCAGTGCTTCCATTAGGTTGGCGGCACGGTTGTAGCCGATGCGTAAATGGCGCTGGAGGGATGAAATTGAGGTTTTTCGGGTTTCAAGTACAAACGCCACGGCCTGATCGAATAATTCGTCGCTGTTGGCATTTGGGTTAACCTGATTGACGTTGGTTTGTGCGGCTTCTCCAGAAAGTATGCCTTCTACGTATTGGGTAGGTGCCTGCTGCTTGATAAAATTAACAACTGCATGTACTTCTTCATCGGATACAAAGGCACCATGTAGCCGTGTAGGCTCAGCCTGCCCCGGAGGTAAAAACAGCATGTCTCCTTTGCCTAAGAGGTTTTCAGCACCCATCTGGTCGAGAATGGTACGGCTATCGATTTTACTGGATACCTGAAAGGATAGGCGGGTGGGGATATTGGCTTTTATCAGTCCGGTAATGACATCGACGCTAGGCCGTTGGGTGGCCAATATCAGGTGAATGCCGGCTGCGCGGGCTTTTTGTGCCAGACGGGCAATCTGCTGCTCGACTTTTTTTCCTTCAACCATCATTAGATCAGCCAGTTCGTCAATTACCACAACTATATACGGCAGTTTGTTTAGTGGTTCTGGTTCATCTGGATTGGTGCTGAATGGATTAACAAGTGGTGTGCCGCTGGTTTTGGCTACGGCTACTTTGTCGTTGAAGCCACTGATATTGCGTACGCCAACGTGTGCCAGTAGACGATAACGTTTTTCCATTTCAGTTACACACCAGTTCAGTGCCTGTGCCGCTTCTTTCATGTCGGTAACGACAGGTGCAAGTAAATGCGGGATACCGTCGTATACGCTCAGTTCGAGCATTTTTGGGTCTACCATGATAAAGCGGACTTCATCTGGCTGTGCCTTGTACAGAATCGACAATATCATACAGTTAACGCCGACCGATTTACCGGAACCAGTAGTACCGGCTACTAGTAAATGTGGCATTTTGGCCAAACTGGCGATAACAGGTGCGCCTGCGATGTCTTTGCCCATGGCCATGGTCAGTTTATCGCTGGCGTCGTGAAATATTCTAGCGCCTAAAATTTCTGCCAGTAGAACGTTCTGGCGCTGTTCGTTTGGAAGTTCGATACCCATGGTGGTTTTACCAGCAATGGTTTCCACGACTCTTACGCTCTGAACGGAAAGTGAGCGCGCAAGATCTTTGTTGAGATTGACTATCTGGCTGCCTTTTACGCCTTGTGCTGGTTCGATTTCATAGCGGGTGATGACAGGGCCGGTGGTAGCGCTTGTAACGTCTACTTCTACTCCGAATTCTTTTAGTTTGGATTCGATATGTGCGGCAGTTTGTTGCAGCTCTTCATTGTTGATGGCTGTTGGCTGGATGGTGGGTTTGGTCAAAAGATTGATTTCCGGTAGCTGTATCAATCCCTGTGTTTTTTTGCTGCTGGCGGGACTGGTATCTGCTGGTTCGGGTATGGTTAGTTCCTGAGCTGCGGGGGCTTCGCTGCGCACGACTACGTTTTTGCGATTGCTACTGGCCACAACCGGTGTATCAATATTTTTGGCAGTGATGGTTTTGGCTTGTTTAACCATGCGCTGTACAGTTTTGTTATTCGGGAATTCGGTAATCAGGCGTTGCGGGCGGCGCAGCAGTTTACACCATATCCATTCGAATTGCGCCCCGATTTTTTCGATTACCGTTAGCCATGAAACTTGTATTAGTAGCGATAGGCCAATCAGCATCATGAAAATACTGATTACCAGTCCGCCGGTTAGGCCGAAAAATTGTTGCAGTAGATGGCTCAATATCTGTCCGATTAATCCGCCGGCGCCGATGGGCAGGGCTTCTTCTAACAGGTTTGCCAGTACTAAATTTTCCAGTGTGGGGCTGAAAATCAGTAGGATAATCAGGCCGGTTATGGCCAGCCAACTGCTGTATGGCTTGCTGTTATCGCTGGTGTTGAGTGAACGGGCATTTAGGGGGCGGAAACTCTGATACAAGGCAATTAGTGCTGCAATGATGCACCACCAGACTGAAAAGCCAAAAATGTAATAGCCGATGTCAGCCAACCATGCTCCAGTAAGGCCGGCTAGATTATGGATTTTGTCGAGCTGGACGATGCCGCGCGACCATGCAGGATCGGCCATGTTGAAGCTGGCTAAAGACAGCATGACAAAAATCGTTACCATTAGTGCCAGTAACCAGAATATGTCGTTAATTAAATTCATTAACCAAGGCTGTTTTGGTTTGCTGGTTTTGGTTGATTTTACTTTTTGCGCGGGCTGTTTGCGGGAAACAGATTTTTTTGGTGTTGTGGCCATAAATATTGCGACTGTAGCGGTATTCTTATCTTAAATTAACTGGTTATTATAAAGTCTGTTGGACGGAATACTGGTGCTGGTAACAGGATTTAACGGTTTTTTGCTGATGGTTAAGCCCAGTAGCCGCAGCCAGGAATGCGCGCACCGGCAGCACCGGTGGCGAAGTGAGTGGCTACCGGCTGGCGCTGATACCAGCACGAGGCAAGCCATGCAAAAGCGGCTGCTTCAACCAGTTGTGCTGGAAGTTGTAATGCATCAGTGGTATGCAGGGTGATGTGGTGCCGGCTGAGTAATTGTCTCAATGTTTGCATGAGCAGCATGTTTTGGCTGCCGCCGCCACAGACGTATACGCATTCGGTGTGGGGTGCAGCGCTGATGATGGCGCTGACAGCTGTTTGTGCGGAGAGCTCCAGTAAGGTACGCAATACATCTGCCGGATTTTCTCTACCACTGAGGTAGTGGCTGAGCCAATTCAGGCTGAATAAATCACGGCCGGTGCTTTTGGGATAAGGCTGGGCAAAATAAGCATCGCTAAGCATGGATTGCAGCAGTGACACAATAATTTGCCCATTACTGGCAAGTGTACCGTTGTGATCATATTGTTGTTGCCAGTGTAATTGTACCCATGCATCCATCAGCATATTGGCAGGCCCTGTGTCGAAGCCGAAAGCCGGCCGGCTAGGAGGTAGGACGCTGATGTTGGCTATGCCGCCTAAATTCAGTACTACGCGTGATTGCTGTGTACTGGCAAACACAGCTTGATGAAAGGCTGGAACTAGTGGTGCTCCCTGACCGCCTGCGGCTAAATCGCGGCTACGGAAATCTCCAACTGTGGTAATACCTGTCAGCTCGGCCAGCAGTGCCCAATCCATCAACTGAATACTGTAGTGCTGTTGTGGTGCATGGCGTATGGTTTGGCCATGACAGCCGAGTGCGGTGATGGCTTCTGGCTTTATCCGAGCGTGGCTGAGAACGGCACTGACGGCCTGTGCATTGAGCTGAGCCAGTTGCTGTGCTAGTAGTGCGGCCTGTGCAAGCTCGTTGTGGGCGGGGATTTGTAAAGCAAGTAAATGTTGTTTCAGTTCATCGGGATAAGCAATGAAGGCATGAGCACTGACGCCCCGCCATTTGGTACCGCTGAGTGTGGCCAGCACGGCATCAATTCCATCCATGCTGGTACCTGACATTAGGCCGATATAGTATTGAAAAGGTTGCATGCTGTTCATTAGGCAAGGGTAGCGATTACAGGTGCATGGTCGCTGGGACGTTCCCAGCCGCGTGCACTACTGTCCACCTGTACGTCACGCAGCAGGGGGACAAGTTTTTCACTCAGCAAGATGTGATCGATGCGAAGGCCAAGCTTGCGTTTGAACATATTCATGCGGTAATCCCACCATGTATAGTGAGCGCTGTCGGGATACAGTTGATGCAGGCTGTCGGTAAAGCCCAATTGCAGCAGTTGCTGAAACCAGCTCCGTTCCTGTGGCGAACATAAAACTTTATCTTGCCATTTTTCAGGGTCGTATACATCGATGTTATGCGGAGCTATGTTGAAATCGCCGAGTAATATAGTTTGGGGATATTTTTCTAGCTGTGTGCGCATATAGGCTTGGAGAGCGGCAAACCAGCGTTCTTTATAGGCAAATTTTTCGCTGCCTATGGCTTCGCCGTTGACACAGTAGGCACAGACAATGCGGATATCATCGATTGTGGCGGCAATGATGCGCTTTTGCGGTTCGTTTAATTCCGGAATATCGATGCTCACTTCTTGAAACGGTTGACGGCTGAGAATGGCCACACCATTGTAGGTTTTCTGGCCGTTCCATGCAGCGTGATAGCCGATGCGGGTGAATTCTGCCTCCGGAAATTTGTCTTGTTCAAGTTTCAGTTCCTGCAAGGCCAGTATATCCGGCTGGTTTTCTTCTAGCCAACGCAGGGTATGAGGCAGGCGTACGTTTAAAGAGTTGACATTCCAGGTGGCAATTTTCATGATGGATACACTGTCAGCAAAGCGGTTATTGTATGCGTATTCGGAACTGAGTTCTAGCGTGCTAGTGTGGATGGTTAATCCATCTGGGCGATAGTAACACTCAGATTGCGGATGTCTGACAGACGGGAATTCCAACGCTGCTCCATCTTTTTGAAAGTCGCCAGTTCGTGTGCATTCAGTTTTCGGGTGGGCAGGGCTACGCTGGCGGGATTAACTGGCTGACCGTTAATTCTAACTTCGTAATGCAAGTGTGGGCCGGTGGAAACGCCTGTGCTGCCGACGTAGCCAATTATATCTCCGGCTTGTACATGTTGGCCGGGACTGAGGTTGGCAAAAGCGCTCATGTGTCCGTAAAGTGTTTGCATGCTGTCGTTGTGACGTAATATCACTGCGTTGCCATAGCCGCCTTTGATGCCGTAGCTTTCTACTACTCCGTCAGACGGTGCGTGGATCGGTGTACCGCTAGCCACGGCATAGTCTATACCGCTGTGCATGCGCAGGGTTTGCAGTATTGGATGGAAACGGGTACCAAATGGAGAGGAAATGCGTGCACCTTCTACAGGTACACTGGTGAATCCTTGCCGTAAGGGTTTGCCTGTGGCGTCGTAATACTGGCCATTGCCATCATTGCCGGTGTCGAAATAATAGGCTTGATATAGGGTGCCGTTGTGGCTGAATTCCGCCGCACGGATGTCACCTGTAGCCAGTTCCTGTCCGCGATAGTACAGGCTGTCGTAAATCAAGCGGATGGTGTCGCCGCTTTGCAGGGTATTAATGTCTATTTTGTCTTTAAATATTTCCCGCAATGATTCGCGGATTTCGACGGGGATGCCGGCCTGCGCCAGTGCTCCACGGGCGGAGGTTTTGACGACAACGGCTTTGAATGTTGGGAGGGTTTCGGTATCTACTGCGCCGATATCGGCATTCCAATTGTTGCCGGTTTTTTTGAGTGCTACCAGATTTTTTTCACCGTTATCGTCATCATTGAAAAACTGGATATCGGTCAGGTGGCCGTTGTTGTCCATACGGATGCTGAATACTTGGTTCACTTGCAGGTGTTGAACTTGGTTTTTAATGATTTTCAGGTTGGTAATTTGTCGGATTTCTTCGTCATTAATATGAAATCGTTGTAAAACCATGCTGATGGTATCGCCCGGCTGTACGACTTCGTCGCGCCAGAAGTTGAGATTGGTAGTTCGTGGTGTGATTTTTACCGGAGGCAATTTGATGGTGGTTTGCTGTGGCTGGTAGGTTTGTGGCTGGTGTTGGCAGCTGGCCGGAATCACAATACCCAGCAGCAGTATCAGTGTTGCTGCTGTGCCAAACCATAGTTGGGGATGACTGGCTATTTTATTTTTCAGGCGCCTGATTAACGCTGCTGCTTGGTTAAACTTGCTCATGGTCAGGTATTGTGTTGTTTATGCAACGCTAAAACCGGTAAATGTAAAACTATTTATCCGAAATTGCCAGTGCCTTGTTTGGTTTTTGTGCTTTTTTCTGTTGTTGATTTTCTTTTTCTTGCGCGCGGAAATGGCGAGCCCATTCGCTCAGGCTGATATTCATATGTTGTAAACAGGGGTTGAGCAGTGTTTGTATGGAGCTGGCTATGGCTGAGTACTGGTTGGGCTGATATATAAATAGTTGATATAAATCGGCTAGCGTAATTTTGTTGGGATCGGTTTGTAATACCCAGCCATTGCTGCTGTCGGTAATGTAGTGCTTGTGTTTGAGTTTGCTTAGTATCTGGTCCAGATGTTTGTCGCTGATGCTTAGAAGCTGCTGCAGTTCACAGGATTTTATGGCCTGTCCTTGCTGCTGGCACAGGATTAGTCTGTACATGAGGTCAAGTGCATTTTCAAACGGCTGATACTGACGTAGATGTAGAAATCTGTCTTGATGCCAATAAGGTAATGAAGAAGTGAGTACGGCGCCGGCGAGTAAGAGCAGCCATAACAAATTCAGCCAGATTAGAAATACTGGTATGGCAGCAAAAGCACCGTATACAAGCTGATAATTGCCAAAGTGGGTGACAAATATAGCAAATCCTCGTCGCAGTAAATCCAGCCCGATTGCAGTGATTAATGCACCGGTTAAGGCATGCCGCCAGTTTACAAAACAGAATGGTACCAGTTTGTACAGTAGAAACAGCAACAGAGTTATCAATGCTAGATTGGTGCTGATTTTGAAAATTTTACTGTAAAACGGAATTTGGCCGGCTACGTTGTCTGGATTGGACAAAAAACCGAGGGCTGAAAGACTCATGCCCAGCACCAACGGTCCCAGTGTCAGCAAGGCCCAGTAAATCAGAATACGTATCCATATCGGACGCTGGTCGCGTGCCTGCCAGATTTGGTTGAATGCGTGTTCTATGGTCTGAATCAGCATCAGCGAAGTGATGATCATGAAACTGATGCCTACTGCGGTGAGGCCGCTGGCTTTGTCACGAAAAGCATATAGATAATCGCTCACGGAGTCTGCGCCGGCTGCAGGAACAATAATATGAGTTAGAAACTGATTAAACCGTGTGGCCATATCGGCAAACATGGGAAATGCGTTAACCACAATTACGGTAATGGTGAAAAACGGTACCAATGCCAGTAGGGTGGTGAAAGTTAAGCTGGCGGCAATCAGAGGCAGATTGCAGCGCTGGTAGTTGTGTGCAACAAAAAGTAAAAACTGGGGCAGGCGCTGCTGTAAATATTTGCTTTTAAATAAATGTATATTCATGGCTACTCCTGACAAGCGGCTAACTGATTGTAACCAAAAATGTGGTTTTGCAGCAGAATTTCGGTGCTGACTGTTCAAGTAGGGGCAGTTGCGGCACAATAATGGCATGAAAACAGGTTCAGGAGCGCTTGATGAAAGATTTGCCTATTCTTGTGGTGTATTACAGTTTATCTGGCAGTACACGCAATCTGGCGCTAGCGCTGGCACGAGGTATAAATAGCGTTGCTGGTTGTGAAGCTTTGTTGCGTACTGTACCTAAGGTATCGGCTGAATGTGAGGCAACTGCTGCCGCCATTCCGGATGACGGCGCACCCTATGTTACGCTTGAAGAGTTACAGGATTGTGCCGCATTGGCGCTGGGTAGTCCCACCCGTTTTGGCAATTGTGCCGCACCGGTGAAATATTTTCTCGACAGCACTAGTAGTCTGTGGTTGGCCGGCAGCCTGATTGGCAAGCCTGCCTGTGTATTTACCAGCACTACCAGTTTGCATGGTGGGCAGGAGAGTACTTTACTGAGCATGATAACGCCATTGCTGCATCACGGAATGTTGATATGCGGGATTCCGTTTAGCGAGCCACAGCTTAATGCTACACATAGTGGTGGTACGCCCTATGGTGCCAGCCATGTGGCCGGAATGCACAACAACACTCAGTTAAGTGAAGCTGAAGAAGCGCTGGCATTTGCTCAGGGTAAACGGCTAGCAGAGCTAACTTTGCGGCTGGCACGCAAATAATCGTTTTAGGAATAATTATGACTTATCACACCAATTTGAAGAGTGCGGCTACTTTGCCCACAATTTATCGCCACCGCTCAATTCGTAAATTTACTGAAGAAGCTTTAACTGATGAGCAGCGTGAAGCTATATGGGAGGCAGGACGGGCGGCTTCTTCTTCTAGTTTTATGCAAAGTACACATATTATCCGTGTCACAGATGCAGATAAGCGTGCGGCTTTGTGCGAAGTGGCTGCCAATCAGAAATATGTGCGTACGGCGGCTGAATTTTGGGTATTTTGTGTAGACTATACCAGACACCGGCTGGCTTTTCCGGAAGCGCAGCTTGATTGGACTGAAGCGATGATTATTGGCTCAGTTGATGCAGGTATCATGGCTCAGAACTGTTTGCTGGCTGCGGAATCACTGGGTCTGGGTGGTGTATATATTGGTTCTTTACGCAATGATACAGCCCGTGCAGCTGAAATTCTGGAATTACCGTCACTAACATTTCCGCTGTTTGGGTTGTGTCTGGGATATCCGGCACAGGATCCGATGTATCGTCCGCGCCTGCCTTTGGATACGCTGGTGAGTGAAAACCGCTATCGTCCGCTTGATCCGGCTAAGCTGGCTGCCTATGATGAGCAGCTGACGCAGTATTATCGTGATCGTAGTGGTCTGGATCTCAATTGGAGTAAGGCCGTTGCCAATAATTTTGCTCAGCCGGTGCGCCCGCATATTCTGCCATTTTTGCATCAGCAGGGGCTGGCCACACGCTAAGCTGATTGGAAAAAACACCTGTCCGTGTTGTCTGGACAGGTGTTTTGTATTTGATAAAGCGTTAACGATGCTGTGGTAATGCTAGTATGCTGTCGGCCAGTGCCTCACCCAGACGTTGATAACCACTGGCTGTGAAATGCACACCATCGCTACGCGCTAACCCCTCACCAATCCATGTTTTCATACTGCATTCGCCACCCATGACAGCCTGCCAGTCCCAGTAGAAAGTATGCTGATTACGCGCTACTTCTTTCTGCATGTTTTGCAGCTCGGTTAGTTTTTCTGGACGTACGCCGCATGAACCAGCAGTACTTTTAAGGCTTTCTGGAGCACCTAGCAGCATGATAGCGCTATTGGGTGAGGCGGTACGGATGAGAGCAATGGTTTCGATAAGATTCTGTTTTACTGTGGCGGTGTCTAGATTGTTGTAGGCTTCGTTGGTACCAAAGGCCAAAATAATGAGGTCTGGAGCTATAACGTTCAGTTCTTGCTGCCACGCCATTGTATTCCAGCGATTCCATTGGTTGAGCTGAAAACCGTTGATTCCAAGTGCCGAAAATACTGCTCCTTGCCTGTTTTGATTACGTGCCCACCAGCCACCGATGGCAGTCTGAAAATTCATGCCTGCTTTGACGGTAATCGGAAAACGGGCATTAAACTGGCTGAAATGCCACTGATTATCCTTAGGATGGGCGGCCAGTTCAATCTGCTGGCCGTTGCTATCGGTAACGGATAAATCTTCATCGTTCGGCCCTTGCCGGATGCTGACTGTTACAGTTTGCTCTGCTTCTGGTTCTTTGGTTGCTATTGTCATTATTGAACCGACGGCAGGAGTGGCAATCAAGCCGCCGAGCGTATAGTTTACGTTGGTGTCCGTGCGGCTTGATATGGCCTGCCAACCCTGATTCTGATAGGTATAGCGTGCCAGTCGCATACCGGGAAACTGAGTAGGCATAGCCCAACCAGGGCCTCCGTTGCCCAGCTGCTGTTGCAGACGTACACGGGCGGCGTCTGTGAGGTAATCAGCAGCTGTATGTGAGTCTCCTAGCTGTACGATGTTAATACTTTTTTTCTTAAAGGCCTTTGCCAGCTGTGCCGTGTTATTGTCCGGTAAAGCTGTACTATGGTGCTTACGGCTAGATTGAGCCGGAGCCGGATCGGCAGAGCAGGCCATAATCCACAAGCAGCAGCTTAGGATAGCTAAATGTGTTTTAGTGTACATTTGAGTAATCGTTTTTATTTGGCTGTGCCGGTAAGATAAAGCGGTTGAAAATATCTCTAGCAATAATTTTCTGCCCTGAGATGGTGAAATGAATACCATCTGCACTACGGGTTTTGATTTTTTTGCCATTTGGTTGCATCAAGGTATCAGTATATTCATCTCCATTGCTACCGAGCATGGCGCGGGTATCAACAACAAAACCATGATTTCGCATTACCTCGTCAGTAGTCAACTGACGCAGGTAAACCATTTGCTGATTAAGTTTATGGCGGCGCATATCCGGCGGGGTAAGCCATAGCACAGTTACCTGATGCTGGCGGGCAGTGTCCATAATCGTTTGTATGCGGCTGCGGTACATGCTTTCCCAGCGCGCAGAAGCAAAGCTGATAAAGCGGGTGCCATTATGCGGATCAGGAATATCCCACGGGTCGTTTGGCCCCAGAAATATTACCATAATCTTAATGCGGGGATTGTCATTTAAGGTACGAGCGATGGTTTCAGGCCAGTTGAAAAAGCCAGGATAGGTGAGTCCAGTGCTTTGCTTGGCAAGATTAATGCTTTTGATACCATAGCCTTCGCTTAGCCATTTCTGGATATGTGGCGCCACCCCCTGCATTAAGGAATCACCGGCAAAGAATACTTCATCTTTGGCTCCCAGTGTGAAAGCTGATTTGATACTGTCTTGTTTAGCTGTCTGTTGCAGATTCTGCTGCACTGTCAACTGTGGTTTTTGTGTAATAGTGGTCTTATTTTTTTCTGCATCAGCAACATGCTGATTAAAGCTTGTTGTGACATTGTGATTGGCAGATGTAATGTTCTGATTCAGCCAACTGATACCACTATTGAGTACCAATGCTGCTTTGGCGCCTGCTTGCCACCACGAATATTGTTTTAGTTTGGATAAAATACTGTTTTTATGATACGTCTGCTGATAATAGTTTTCTACGGAATCCTGCATCAACCATAAAGATAAGCCGGCAGCGAGGATTAAGCTTAGCAAAACATACCGAAACTGCTGTTTGTTGCTTTTAGGTGGTTGTACTTTTGATTCAGGTTCTTCATCTGATACCACTACCATGGGTAAAGTGGTCACTGTTTTAACGCTTACCACGGGCATTTGCTCGAACTGAGTATATTTTTTTTTCTGGTTATGACTATGGTAGGTTGGCAGGCGGCGATATTTAGAAGTTTGCATAGATAAATCCCGGAATTCCGGCCGGCGCACAGATTAATATCAGCACCAGCAGCAATAATAAAGGCACAATCAGACTGTAGCGCGGTAAACTCTCTGCACGCTGGAATAACTGTTTGGTCAGTCTGTTTAGCAATGGATAAGCTATCCAGGCCAGCAGCAACAGGCTGAAAAAGTAGAAAGGGTTGGTACTTAGCGGTACGTTAATATAATTACAGAACAAAGCGTGCAGCAACATTAAAGCATCGTTAAGGGTGGGTGCCCGAAAAAACACAAAACAGAAACACACGAAATGTACTGTAATGATGATGCTTAAAATTTTGCCAACACGGCCACTTTTGCTCAGACTATCGCGTGCCTGTTCAGCAGAACAGTGACGTAGACGACTATACAGCCAGTCGCTCAGGTTTAGGAATATCATCCCTGCGCCATGCAATAATCCCCAGATGAGAAATGGCCAGCCATTGCCATGCCAAATACCGGATAATGCCATTGCAATAAGCAGATTAAACTGTGTGCGTATAAAGCTGCTCCGGCTGCCACCTAACGGAATAAATATGTAATCCCTAATCCATGTAGACAGGCTGATGTGCCAGCGCTTCCAAAAATCGCGAATATTATAAGCTAATAACGGCGAACGGAAGTTAAGCGGCAAGCGAAAGCCCAACAGCAGACCCATGCCTACCATCAGGTCGCTGTAGCCTGAAAAATTAAAAAACAACTGTAAAGTATAACCGTAAATGGCAGCCAGTATTTCCAAACTCTGATACTGCATGGGATTGGCAAAAACCGGATCCACCCAGTTATCTCCAATCCAGCCCGAAAACCACCAGTTTTTCGTCAGTGCCATTGCAATCAGACACAAAGCCACTGCTGGGGCCAAAATACGGCGGCGTTCTACAGCTTGGATTTGCGCGGCCATGCCACAGGGCTGACCAGATATGTCCGTTAAACCACGAGCATCATAAGCGCGAGCAATTGGCCCTGCGGTGATGGTCGGAAAAAAAGCAAGATGCAATGCCAGAGCAGACAAAGATAAAGGCTGGCCGGCTATTTGTCTACCATTGCGAAGTTGATAAAGAGAAACCAGATAGCTAATTGCTTGAAATGAATAATAGGATAAGCCCAGCGGTAATATAACATTAGCTATCCAGTCTGTGTTACTCCTAAACCAATCCGAATTCTCGTTTATTTGTGCAGAGAAAAAATCGGAATATTTCCACAATATCAGTTGCAGAATGGTAATGGTAATTCCAGATATCAGCCAGATTCTCGGTTTTTTACTGCGATTAATGCAGGCTGATATCACATAAATGATAAATGTATATATTAATAGGGTGGCCAGAGCCGGCAGTCTACCGCATAGATACACAATCAGATAGCTGGTACACAATAAAAGAAAATTCTGGAGCCTTGGTCTGGCGCCCAGAAGCCAATATAGGCAGAAAAAAACAATGAAACACAGACTAAATTCGATGGATATAAAGCTAAACATGAAGCCAATAAGCAAAAATAAAAAAGAGATTGTTTAACCATGCCAAACATATAAGCAGAAAAGTTTCTGTTTAAAATCAGTTAATTCATGTTTATGCCTATCGGCAGGACACAGAAATTTAGGCTGTATATCACTCGAAGTTGCAAACAAAGATTCTACTGTAGTGGTTTAATTGATTTCTGAATAAAAATTTTTCACCGTTCTGGTTCGGAATACTGTGTTTGTTTCTTTCTGAGGCTGCTGAATAACATTCTTTTCGGTTAATCTAGATTGGCTGTAAATTTCTATATTGATAGAGCCATGGTGGGGCAAAATTGCATCAAATTAGAAAGTGACTATTTTACCTGTAAGTGTGAAATATTGTAACGAAATTCAAATATAAAATTTTGTTATCAAAAAAAATTTTATTTAAGAATATAACTATAGTTATCATGTATCAACATAAACGCACTATCTATGGTTGTTTGGCTAGTCTCAGTGAAAGCTTTTTATATAGGTGAATTGAAATAGCAGTAAGTTTATTTTTTTTTGCTATTATCCAAAAGCTCAGCTAATCTGTGGCAATAAATTTCTGTATCTTTAATGCATTATGCCATCATTTATCCTCAGCTCGGCTGATATCAGTAATTGACTTTTACCTTACGTCAGGGTTTAGCCTGAAGTATTCTCAGGCTATTTTAGATAAGGCTTACTATGCACCAACACAATCATACTCA
The DNA here is from genome assembly GCF_026535865.1 of Snodgrassella sp. B3800. Lineage (NCBI taxonomy): Bacteria > Pseudomonadati > Pseudomonadota > Betaproteobacteria > Neisseriales > Neisseriaceae > Snodgrassella > Snodgrassella sp. B3800. The sequence goes on from NZ_JAFNPH010000004.1 coordinate 179,313, forward strand.
TGAGCACACTCATGAAAGCGGGCATCACCATCATCTCGGAGCACACGCAGCGGATAAGCAGGTACTGCGTGTTTCATTGTTGGTTATCGGGGCTTATATGCTGGTGGAAATCATCGGTGGCTGGTTAACCAATAGTCTAGCGCTGCTTTCCGATGCCGGCCATATGTTTTCCGATGCGCTAGCACTGGCACTGTCGCTAATAGCATTTCATCTGAGTGAACGGCCGGTAAATCAGCGGCAGACATTCGGTTATAAGCGTTTTGAGATTATCGCCGCAGCCGTTAACGGCATCGCACTGATGGTGATTGCAGTATTGATTGTCTATGAAGCCATTGGCCGTTTCGTTAATCCACCAGCCATTGCTACTCGTGGCATGCTGATTATCAGTGTCTTGGGTTTGCTGGTGAATATCGCTATCGCGTGGTATATGCATCGAAGCAGCGAGACCGAGCATAATGTAAATATGCGCGGTGCTTTTTTACATGTGCTGGGTGATTTACTCGGCTCTGTAGGGGCGATTGTAGCGGCCATACTCATGATGCTGTTCGGCTGGCGTTGGGCAGACCCGTTGGCCAGTGTAGTAGTGGCCTGTTTGATTGCTTACAGTGGTATCGGTATTCTGAAAACAACATTGCGTATTCTAATGGAAGGAACCCCAGTCGACATCGAACTTGAGCAGCTAGGCAATGTGATATTGGCCATGCCCGGAATCAAGGCCGTGCATGATTTACATGCATGGACAATTACCAGTAATATGAACGCATTATCTTGTCATATTGTTGTGGATGGTACCATTACTGTTGCCGAAGCAGAGAAACTAGTGAATGAGCTTGCCTCTGTTCTGCTCAAACATGATATCCATCATGTGACAGTACAGACAGAAAGCAATGCCCATACGCACAGTGAAAATTTGTTATGCTGCATGCCTTCTGTTGCTCATCAACATGCACATTAATACAATACATGCAGCTCATGGATGGAAACGAAATAATGATTAAAGCGGTATTATTTGATTTAGATGGCACACTTGCAGATACTGCCCCAGATTTGGGTACCGCTCTCAACCGAGTTTTGGAAAAGCAGCATCTGCCGCAAAAAAGCATGACCGAAATTCGACCGGTAGCCAGCCATGGTGCTTCTGGCCTGATCACACTAGGAACTGGATGGCAACCGGATCATCCTGAATTTGCCACTTTGCGGCGTGATTTTCTGGCCGAATACGAGCTGCACTTTACTGATGAAACTGTATTGTTTGGAGGCATCAATGAGCTTTTGCTCAAGTTAGCTGAGCAAAATATTGTTTGGGGCATTATTACCAACAAACCACATGTGTTTACTGACCGCCTGCTTCCAAAATTAGAATGTAGTGTTAAACCATCTGTAGTTGTAAGTGGTGATACCACCAGCGCTCCTAAGCCCAGTACCATACCGATGTATTACGCCTGCAGACAAATCGGTGTGGCACCGGAAAATTGTATTTATGTTGGTGATGCTGAACGTGATATGCAAGCAGGACATCAAGCCGGTATGATTACCGTATTGGCAAACTGGGGTTACATCAGTGCCACAGACGATACAGCGAGTTGGCCAGCTGATTATGTGATTGAGAAGCCTGAACAAATTCTCAAATTATTAAAATAAATAATTTTTTAGATGTATTTCAAGGGGGTTAATAATGAAAACCATCGGTTTAATTGGCGGCATGAGCTGGGAAAGTTCTGCGGAATATTACCGCATGATAAATGAGCAGGTACGTGATCGACTAGGCAGTACCCATTCAGCTCAAAGCATTATGTTGTCTGTTGATTTCGCAGAAATAGAAGCGTTACAGCATCAGGGTCAGTGGGATAAGTTGGCTGAAAAAATGTGCCATGCCGCGCGTCAGTTGCAGCAGGGCGGTGCAGAATGTATCGTTATTTGCACCAACACCATGCATCGTATGGCGGAGCAAGTGCAAAACAGTGTTTGCATTCCATTGCTACACATAGCCGATGCTACTGCCGAACAAATTTGCCGCCAAAAACTTCGCAAAGTCGGGTTGCTGGGTACGGAATTTACCATGAAGCAGGACTTCTACAAAGGACGGCTCACCGATAAATATGGTTTGCAGGTACTGATTCCAAATGATCATGATTGCCAAACAGTGCATAAAATCATATATAACGAACTGGTGTCCGGCATTATTCGTGAAGAGTCGCGCCAGCAGTATCGGCAGATTATTCAACATTTGGCAGATGCGGGAGCAGAGGCCATAATTCTTGGTTGTACTGAAATCATGTTGCTGGTATCTGAAGCAGATAGTCCGGTGCCTGTTTTTGATACAACTGCCATCCACGCTACTGCGGCCGTGAACTGGGCACTGGCAGATAAGCAATAATAGCCCTTTCGTACAATAAACCTTTAGAAGGAAAGTCAAAGCCGGTTACTTATCCAAATATCCGGCTTGTTTACTATTCAATTAGTTTCACTCAGGCGGTTTCTCAGCCAGCGTACAGCTGGGGCAATTTCACCGGCACATAAACCAATAGGGCCAATTTCATTGGCAGCAAGGATATCGGCAGCTGTACCATGTAACCACACACCAGCATAAACGGCTTGCTCCAATGGTATTTGTTGCGCCAATAGACTTCCTATAATTCCGGCGAGCACATCTCCACTGCCAGCCGTAGCTAGCCCGGGATTGCCACTGTTATTCTGCCAAACTTGCCCGTTAGGTGAAGCGATCAGGCTCTGATGTCCTTTCAAAACAACCCATGCATTATATTTTGCTGCCAATCGGCATACTGCTTGGTTGCGGTTTCCTTGTATTTCACTGATGCTGCATTTCAGCAAGCGAGAGGCTTCTCCGGGATGAGGTGTCAGTATAATATTGTGTTTATTCTTTCTATCGGTCAGGATATCTGGCTGCTGTGCCAGCAGATTAAGCGCATCTGCATCCAATAACGTAACTATATTGTGTTGTTGCAGGCATGCTGTCAGTACTGATACAGCCGATTCTTGTGTGCCCAAACCACAACCGATTACCCATGCACTAATGTCTGAGCGTTGCAGCAGTTGCTCAGCAGTAGCTAGCATAATTTCCGGCTGTTGTGCCAGTACGGGTAAGGGTAAAGAAGGCTGGTTAAAGCCAAGCCAGACTTTACCGCATCCACAATGCAAAGCTGCTACAGCCGACAAAGAAACCGATCCAGCCATGCCTTCAGCGCCACCAATAATACCCAGTGTACCAAAGGTACCTTTATGGCTTTCTGCAGGACGAGGTTGGCATATAGCAGGAAACTGACTGCGTGCCAGCCGCTGCCATTGGCGTAATAATTCCCTGTCAGTCCTGAATGTGTTCATTATCTCTTCGCTATATGTATTGTTTACCTGTAGTTTTTAGGCCTTTACTACATTGACTTGTTCAGCACAGAAGCTGGTCTAGCAGTGCATTTTTTAACTGTAATTGCTGCTGGGTATCTGCTAGATGGGGCGCATACACCAGAAAGCTGTCTTCTACACGTTCGTCCAATGTGGTGATTTTGGCAAATCGGATGCTGATATTCAGCTCTGATAACACTGCGGCAATATTGGCCAATAAAAAGCGTCGATTAGCCGTAATGATGTGTAAATTATACCAGCCAGGGTTATCTTCCTCATCGATGGTAATGCGGGGCGCTATCGGCATATGCCTGCTGCGCCGGCTCAGACTAGCCGGAGTGGCAGCACTTATCGACAGATTGCCATTCACAAACTGATTTAGTGCCAGCTCAGTTTTATTCTGAATACTAAGGTAATCAGCAGTGCTGAGGCCAGATGGAAATTGTAGAATAAAAGTATCCAGAATAAAGTTGTGGTCGGTAATATAGGCACGCGCAGTCAGGATATTCATTCCTGCCTCACTAAACACTGAAGCCAGCTCTGTAAAGAGTTTTGGCCGGTTTGGCATATAAACCATCACTTTTAATGTATTTGTATCCGGCAGCCACTGGCTATGTGCCTGTGGCTGCTGCTCATAATTGATGATTTTGGACAAATGCCACAAAATATCCTGCCATTCATGGCGTGCAAAATACGCCTGCCCCAGAATATGCCACAGTTCACGCTGCTGTGACTCGCTGATTTGATACTGGCTTAATTCATGCATCGCCTGCTGACGCCGGTCAAGAATGGCTGTCTGCCGGTTACTCTGTCTACCGTTTAGGTAATGCAGTGCGGCTTTATATAGACTTTCCAGTAGGCTGGCTTTCCATGAATTCCAGATTTTCGGATTAGTACCGCGAATATCAGCAACCGTAAGCAAATACAATGCGGTCAACCGTTCAATTGTTTTAACTTGATTACTAAATCGAGCTACTACTTCAGGGTCTTGAATATCTTCTTTTTGCGCAGTCATCGACATCAACAGATGCTGTTCCACCAACCATGCAAGCAAATCACTTTCCTCTGCGTCCAGAAAATGATCTTTTGCAAAGGAACGTGCATCAGCTACGCCTTTCACGGCGTGATCGCCGCCACGGCCTTTAGCTATATCATGAAACAATGCTGCCATATATAAAATGTGCTTGCGTTCAAAAGCATGCATCAAAGTAGAAGCAAATGGCAGTTCATGGCTGTGTCGTTCCATAGCCAAACGGCGCATATTACGCACCACCATTAAAATATGGTCGTCTACCGGATAGATATGAAACAGGTCGTGTTGCAGTAAACCCACAATTTTTTCCCACGCCGGCAGATACTTGCCTAGCACACCATACAGATTGATAAATCTAAGTAAGTGCGTCAGACCATTGCCATGCCGGAAGAAGCCAGCAAAGCATTCGCGATTGATTGGATTCTGATAAAACGCTTCATTCACTTGCTGATGAGCTGCAGCCCACCATGCTCGCAGGGTTTTTGGTGCCAGACCAATAATATCGCTGTGTTCCTGTGCAATCCGCAGACTGATAAAAATATGCTCCGGCTTATGCCGAAAAAGCTCAAGATTGTGTACCGCCAGCATATTGCCAACTTGATAATAATGTTCATCCAGTTCCACAACCACGCGAGGCAACGTGGCATAGACACGGTCTCGCAGCATCGGCACCAGAATGCCACTGAGTTGTTTTACACCTTTAATGGCACGGTAAAAATCATGCATCAGCTTTTCACTGGAGCGTGAATTTGCATCATCCACATATCCCAGATTTTCTGCTACCTGTGTCTGAAGGTCGAAAATCAGCCGGTCTTCAGCTCGTTTAGCGGTCAAATGCAGCTCAATGCGGATTCTGGCAAGCTGCTTCTGGCAGCTGAGTAGCAATCTTGCCTCGGTGCGGTTTAAAATGGCATTGCGCATCAAATCATGAATCTGGGGCGGTAGTCCCTGTACTTTTGCCAGCCACAATAAAGTATGAATATCACGTAAACCACCCTGAGTGGTTTTTACATTAGCTTCCAACAAGCTGGCTTCACCAGAAGCTTTTGTATAACGTTGGCTCTGCTCCAGTATTTTACCTTCTGTAAATGCAGCGACATCACGCTGTAAATCCAGTTGATGGATTAACTCTGTCGCCAGCTGCCGGCTGCCACACAAATAATGGCTTTCTAGCAATGCGGAATCGCCGGTTAAATCCTGCCGTGCGCTTTCGCATAATTCATCAATCGTACCTACTTTGGCAGCAGGTTGCAGATGAATGTCCCACAAAATCTGAATAAATGCAGCGATCTGATGTTGCAACATATCACTGACTGGCTCTCTACTAATAATAGCCATATCCACGTCTGAATATGGATACATCTCACCACGGCCGAAACCACCTATTGCCAGTAAACATAATTCCTGCTCGGCAAAAAAGTGCTGCCACAAAGTAGTCAGTATTTCAGAAATAATTTGCGTGTGCTGGCGGAAGTAAACAAAGGGATGCTTCCGTCGCCGGTAAGTTTCGGCAGCCTGCTGTTTATGCAGTTTTAATTTATCGGCCAGAGAAGTAACCAACGTTGCAACTACCATAATTAATAGCCATTAGATTGTGATTGACGATAAGCATTCTGCAATGGGCTGATTTGATGTAGCCGCGCTCGTTCTATAGCATGCGCAATATGTTGCGGATTATCAGAAGCTCGTGCAATGGCCGCAGCATCAACTGCCATGGCTGCCGACTGTAATGCCAGCCAGTGTTGCTGCTGCGGATAAGGTTGTTGCTCCAAACCCAGCCGACCACGGACATCGGCCACACATACTCGCAGAATTTGAGCAAAGCGTTGTGGACGCCGTAACGCATCTGTTTGCTTGAGAATCTCCAGAACAGTTTTGGGTTTCAACTGTCCCACACTGTGCAGCCTGATGTGATAGCTGCATATCAGTAAAGCTAACTGGGCACAGGCTTTGGGAACCTGCCAGCGCTGATTAACAGCTTCTACTAGCTTGATTCCAGCATAATCGTGGCCAGGGTGACCAGGTAGCTTATCCTTAGGAGTTAACGCTTTACCTAAATCATGGGTGAGGGCAGCATAACGTTCGGGTAATGAATAATCGTGTTCCGCAGCATACTGAAGGCTCAGTAGCGTGTGCTCACCCGCATCTATTTCTGGATGGTGCACAGCTCGTTGTGGTACCCCAAACAAAGCATCTACTTCTGGCAGAATAATTTTCAGGGCACCGCAGGCACGCAAAACTTCAATCATCAGACGCGGCTCTTTCTCCATCAATCCCTTAGCCAGCTCCTGCCATACTCTTTCTGCGACCAGTGCGTTGACTTCTCCGTTGTCCACCATTTGCCGCATCAACCCCATGGTTTCATCAGCTACCTGAAAGCCATAACGAGCCGCAAAGCGGGCAATGCGCAGAATGCGCACTGGGTCTTCAGCAAAAGCAGGGCTAACATGGCGCAAAATTCCACGACGTAAGTCATCCAGACCATGATAAGGGTCAATCAGATAGCCTTCAGAATCTTCTGCCATTGCATTGATGGTTAAATCACGCCGTTGCAAATCCTGCTCCAGCGTCACATCTGCTGCCGCATGGAAAGTAAATCCACTGTAGCCTGCGGCGACTTTGCGTTCTGTACGCGCCAGCGCATATTCTTCGTGTGTTTGCGGATGTAGAAACACCGGAAAATCTTTGCCCACCGGCTGATAGCCAGCCTCAGACATTTCTACTGCCGTGGCACCCACTACTACCCAGTCGCGGTCAGACACAGGACGCTGCAAATATTTATCTCTTACCGCACCACCAACCAAATAAATCTGCATATGAAAATATCAGTCGAAAACAGAAGTCAATTGTGCCGTACTCCTGCCCAATTGTTAACCGCTTTTTGCATTCCCTCAAACTGTCCACCTGTCTTAAGCAGCAAAACTACAGAGAGAAAACAGAAATTACCAGCCGTATCACCAACAGCGCTTATTCATCGGCAAATGTGTGTATTTCATTATCAGTTTACATCATGATGGCCGGCACAATCATAGCCAGACCAGGGAAAAACGGTACTGTAGCAAAAGCGATAATCAGTAAGCGTTTAAACATCGTTTCCTGCTGTTTTTCATCCGTAACACTCACAACAAGTGTGCCTGCAATATGAATCGGATTAACCACACTCAGCATAGCCGGAGCCGCACAAGCTGCTAAAATCAGGGAAATCTGTGGTGAGTCTCCGAAAATCGTGAATACCATCGGAATCATCAGACTGATTACACCAAGAGTAGACGATTCAACATTACTGAGGAAAGTGGTCAGATAGGCCAGCATAAACAATAGCGCAATTTTACTGCTGGTCATACTCAATAGTCCTTGTTCTACAGCTTTCATGGTATCAATCTGCATCATCGTACCGATAAAAACCAAAAGCCCGCTGATTACTACTACCGCATTCCAAGGAATCTTCTTCACAAAATCCTTACTGTTTTTAGGGAAAAACAGCATCATCACCACAGCTAACGTTAATGCAGTTAAACCAACATTAGCCTTAGCAAAAATCACCAGAAACAGAAATATCAGCACCGCAATTGTCGAACAAAGTGCATAAAAAGGCTGCAATTGATGATTGTCACAACTTTCCTGAGTCACAGGTTTAAGTAATAGATAACCCTTTTTGCCCTTATTCAATTCGGATACATCAACTACCCGTTTTTCTTGGAAAACTATCTGTAAAGCGATAACCAGCACAAAACTGAGCACCATCCCCAGAAACCATACTAGCCATGGGCTATAGATGACTTGGGCTTTTTTCGCTGCCTCAAGAATAACCTGTCCAGTGGGATTAATAGGAGACAGAGCTCCAGTATTCGCCCCGATAATTGCAGCCATTTCACAGATAAAAAATAATCGGGGATGTTTTCTGCCCAGAGCTGCTATTACAGGAACCAGCAAAGTAATCGAAGCAGTAGAAAACGCGCCGGCTGTAGAAATGGCAAAACCGATAAAATAGCCTATCCATGGTACCAAATGGGTTCGATGTCCCATTTTTGAGTATACCTTATCGGTAAACCAACTCAGCCCACCGCTTTTTTCCAAATGGGCAAACAACAAAGATACACCAATGAGCAGCGTCACAATGGCACCGGGAAAATGATTCAGCACTGCCTTACTGCTTAGCACTGTCTCAGCAGCGGAACCATCTGCACCTAAAGCAGAGACCATCACCATTACAGCTGCTGCACTGAACCCCAGCAAACCAATATTGACATGTCGCCAGACAGCCAGAATTAAAATCACAACCAGTAATACGAGCGATAATATCTGTGGTAAGTTCATAAGTAGTCCTGATTTGTTATCATTCTGAAAAGAAAAGTTGCGTTGAAATTCACACTAATCAAACAAAATTTAAATTTATTCAGCTTTCAGTATGTTTCTTACAGCAAAATAGGAAGATAAATGTGTTTATCGTTATAAAGTATCTAGGTAAAATAAACAAACAAAAATTAACTTAATCACTAATTTTTGGAATTAAATTAAAAAATAAAGTTTGTTAGCATGAATCAGAAAATAAATAAATTATCAGCTGAATAAGCATTAACTAAGCACCTGCTGCATAATCACAAAATATTTTCTATGCACAAATCCAATCCATCACCCGTAAAACATCAGACTGCCGGTAACATTCAGAACAGAATGGCCGGTAAAATCATTGTGGCTCCCGGAATAATCGGTATGGTAAAAAAAGCGATAGTCAGCAGACGCCTAAACATCGCGTCCTGCTGCTGCTCATCTGTGTAGCTGACGATTAAGGTGCCGGCAATATGAATCGGGTTGATTACACTCAGCAAAGCTGGTGCCGTACAGGCTGCCAAAATCAGTGGTAAATGTTCAGAGCCACCAAAAATGGTGAAAATCATCGGCGTCATCAAACTAATTACCCCGATAGTCGATGATTCCACATTACTCAGGCAGGTCGTGAGATAAGCAATGATAAATAGCAGAATAATCTGATTGCTTGTCATACTTAGCAAGCTTTCTTCCACAGCCTGCATCGTATGTACTGACATCATCGTTCCAATAAACACCAGCAGTCCGCTAATCACAATCACCGCATTCCAAGGAATCTTTTTAGCAAAATCCTTACTTTGCTGCGGAAACAAAAGCATCAAAGCCACAGCCAGCGAAATCGAAGTTAGACCGACATCAGCATCGGCAAACACCACCAGCACAATAAACAGCAACACAGCCAGCGTAGAGCAAACAGCGTAAGAAGGGCACAATTGTTTCTTCTCACTGTTATCCAACGCTATCGGTTTCAACAGGGCTAGCCCACGCCCAGGTTTTTGGCCTTTTGGGCTCTCTGTCATTCTTTTAGGGCTAAAAATAAATTGCAAGATCAATACTGTTACAGCACTTACAATCGTTCCCAACAACCAGAGCTGCCAGCCGTTGAAACTCACATTCGCATGGCTGGCAGCATCTTTAATCACCATCCCAACAGGATTTATAGGAGATAATGCCCCAGTATTCGCCCCTACAACAGCCGCCACCTCACAAATAAAAAATATTTTTGGCAAACGCCTGCCTAAAGCAGCCGTAATCGGCACCAGCAAAGTAATGGTAGCAGTAGAAAATGCACCGGCCGTTGAGATAAACAGACCAAACACATAACCAACCCAAGGAATCAGCATTGTATGATTACCAATTGTTTTGTAAACTTTATCGGTAATCCAGCTGAGACTGCCACTGCGTTCAAAATGAGCAAACAGTAAAGACACCCCGATCAACAATGTCACAATAGATCCTGGAAAATGAGCCAATACCGTTTTAGCAGTTAAAGCCTGAGCTTGAGAGGCCATACCACTATCAGGATAAGTCTGTGAAGCCACCAGCATTACGGCAGCTGCACAAAATCCTAATAAACCAATATTTACATGTCGCCAGATAGATAACACCAGTATCAATACCAGCAATACCAAAGACAGTATTTGCAGAAAAGACATAAACAAACCTGATATTTATAAATTATATTTAATCAATATATTCAAACTGGCAAAACATATTTACCAACAAAGCAGCAACTGGGTAGCGACCTTTTCACACTCATTTCCTCAAGCTGTGGCATAAAGCCGATATACTTATACTTTAATTAGTATTAATCATTCAGCATAATATTTTTTATTAAATTATTTAGTCACATATTTCTACAAGCCATGCCAGACATAGTCAGGCTAACAAAATCAACGCATACTCAGACAAAACATAGATGGCGTCTCCTGAACATGCAGGCACTGTTTATCGCTAGATTTATGGCACAATCTTACGAAGATGTTTCACGTCGATTTCTACTGAATTCCAGTCCTTATCTACTTCTCCCTGAATTTCCACGGTATCCTGTGGACCGACGCTTAGTCCGTTCCAACGCTTTTGGTCGATATCCACATCTATTACCCCAGTAGCATCCTTAAACTTATACATATCATCCGAAACACGTTCGGTTATTTTGCCACGCAAAATTACACGACTGTCGTCAGGCAAAGATTTGGCATGAATAACAGTGGTTACAGCGGCATTAGGGTTTTTATATCCACTCTTTTGCGTGGACACAGAAGGACCAGTAAATCCTCCTTGACCGGCAGCTATTAGCGGCATAAAAACCATTGCAATAATCCCAGACAATGCAGTAATTTTTTTCATGGTGATTTCTCTCTACGTTTAACAAAGCTAGTTCTGTTATTGATAGTAAATAACGGTATTAAATATCGACTTTGAAGTAAAGTAAAGAAAATTATATGGCAAATACCTAATATCTGCTGAAAATGCAAAAGAGTATTATGAAAATAGATTTGAAAAATCAGAATATTAACGAAAAAATAAACAAATATTGGAGACAGCATTTGAGAACGCAGAGATAACAAATAGCTATATTCTAAGCAAGAAATAAGGAAGAAACTGGAGAAGAAATCTAAATAGTAGACAAAAAATGGGATACTAGATTTAAATTATTATATAGTATTATCCATGTAAAAGTGGATTTAGTCAGAAAAGCAGAGTTTCATACTCTTAATTCACGTATCCATCACAGTACAGTTTCAATAAAAAAAATAAAAAAAATTGATATTATTTTTCAATGTTTTAAGTTTCTAAGCTATCTGACTGCCACAGATTTTATTTATAAACCCATCAAAAACCACAGCCAGATAGCTGTCTAAGTAAAACTAATGCTTACTGTCTGGTGTTCTGCTTTTCAGTTTCCAGCAATTACCTGCGTGCTGAGTAGGCGGTGCTTTTTCATGATCCTTAATTGTTGCAAAATTCTCCAGAGGATGACCGTGCTGATCAACTTCTTGATAAATACCACCGTTGGTACCAGAATTATCGCCAGGTTTAAGATTACTCATATACTACTCCTATTCACAATAGTAACCGTGAAACTACGGTGAAGATATTATTCGATGTAATTTAATATAATACAAGTACTTAACATTATTTTAACTTGTTACAATTAAATTAACAGCCCATATTTATCCTTCACCCAGATACAAAGAAACAGTCACCTAATATCCCCACAGAATCATTGAAACCAATCAGACCTAGACCATCACAACACTCATGAAAATAACTGATAAATAACCAATAAAATCTGTCATCACATTAACTTATAAATAATTTAATAATGAATAAATAAGTTTTTAAAGACGCTTGAAGCATATTTGCTAGAATCAGCATCATTTTCGGTTACAATATTTGTTTGTAAAGAAATCTCCAAGGAAACGTATGGCTTGTGCTCAGGTGTATGATTACCTGCAAACTCAAGGATTAAAATTATCGGCAGACCAAGTGCAGATGGCCATGCTGGCTGCCCAATCGGTTTTAACACTCGCACAGGCCGAAATAGATATGTCAGCAATTTGGTATCAGGAAAATGGTTTTAGTCTGGCAGAAAAACTAGGAGTGAATACCGCATCATTGCATCAGCTTCAGCCTGCAGAACTTTTTACTGCCAATAACAACAGCAAATATACCTTGCGCCAGATGTATTTGGCTTTAGATTCAATAGCCAGCCGTCATCATAACGAAATCTTTGCATTATACTTATATGAGCTGGATGAAATAGCAGGACAATTGTATCGACTGCTTTCCCGTGGTAGCAGCCTGCCAGCACAAATCGTTTGCGGCCAGCAACAGGTGCAGCAGTATTTATTTGCACGTACCGCCACTACCGGCTGGCTGAATCAGGTAAATAATGTCCAGCATTGGCTGAGCGATGGCAGCTTAACTGGCGAGCAGGCTGCTCATTCCCAGCTGGCTATTCCAGTTACCAATTCACAGGGGAAAGTACTGGGCGTACTATATGCAGCACACATACAGCCCAATGCTATTACCGAAGCCGAACTGATAGATTGGACAGCATTAGCCATTGTCATTCCTCCATTATTGCAAAACCTGCATCAGGCCATCGAGACTTCCATCAAGAGATAAAAACATGAAAGCAACACAACAAAATCAGATAAAAGATAACAGCCCCGTAAGATTCATTTCCGCATGCCGTTTGCCTACCCAGTGGGGTGAATTCACAATGTACGGTTTTGAAGATGTACGCAATAAACAGGAACACATTGCACTTACAGTAGGTGATGTAAGCAGTGGCGAACCAGTTCTTAGCCGCATCCATTCAGAATGCCTGACCGGTGATGCTCTTTTTTCTAGGCGCTGCGATTGCGGGCCACAGCTAGAAGCAGCCATGAAGGCCGTACAGAAGGCAGGGCGTGGTGTAATTGTCTATTTGCGGCAAGAAGGCAGGGGCATAGGTTTACTCAATAAGATTCGAGCTTACAAGCTTCAGGATGAAGGTATGGATACCGTAGAAGCCAATCTGGCCTTAGGACTGCCTATAGATGCACGTGATTTCAGTCTGGCCAAATATATTCTTGATTATCTTAGCATCGGTTCAGTTCAACTGATGACCAATAACCCGCACAAAGTAGATACCCTCAAAGCATTGGGCATCAACGTAGTCAAGCGCGTACCCTTGCACGTGGGGCAAAATCCTGAAAATCAGCAGTATTTGCACACCAAAATGGAAAAACTAGGCCATTTTGCAAACTAATTAGATTATTATCGCAATAAATATTTGTTTTAAAACTTAAAAAATATGCTTTTTATATTAGTTTTAAACGCCCGCTAATCTAAACTTCTTTTCAAGCCAATAAAAAAATTATTTTTCATATTTTAAATAAAAAAAAGCACTTACTACCTAAGCTATTACTCAAGTAGTAAGTGCAGATTAAAGTTATCAATACTAGCTATTTAATTAATTTAATCAAGATAACTTGTTTTCACTTCTCTCCATGACAATCGTTTAATGCTGATCGGACACATTTGAACACCACTTATCACTGGTTTGGATCCATCTGTCATGGCTACCTGAGGAGCGGTTCGTAAACAGCTTGTCTGATTTTCCTTTTGTTTATTTAATGAAGTTTGTTTACCAGAAACGCTGAGAACATTCTTATTACTTCCACCACTAATTTTCATACCTACTAGACTGTCAATGCCAACACTGCTAGCTAGGGGAGTGTTTGGATCATAGATGATATGCGGATCCGATTCAAGCAATGCACCACCTGTTAAAGCATTGAATTGCGTTTTTCTTGTGTAAACATTGGTTTTTTCATTTGTGGTTACCGGCTGACAAGGATCACGTAGCTTATTATCAGAAGAAACTGAATAAGAACGGGTAAGCACCATTCCAGAATATAAAAGCTGTTCTACAGGTGTTACCACACGCTCACCATCGGTATTCAGGTTAAAATACCAGCCTCTGTATTTGTCAGCTGAAAAAGGATTATTACTTAACACACCTGTTCCACCGTTATAGGTCATAACTTGTTGTAGTAAAGAATTTTTACTAACCAGTGGATCAACATTAGGTGTCAGATCATCGTAAATACCATAAATGGTTTGTTGATCCTTATTTTCCAGATCAGACTGATAAATATCACTACCTGTACCGAACACAATAACCACTTTACGATTCGTTTTCTGATCCGTTGAAGAAATATTAGGGTCTTTTTGGGCTTCAAAAATAGCTGGTGCTGTAGTAATAGGAGCGCCCGCTGAAAAGATTTTAGTCGCTTTCCAATTAGCTGGATTTGGGCTACGCAAATCAAAACGGAACATATTACCTGCATAATCACCGGCATAAACAAGATCAGCAACGCCATCACCATCAATATCATAAGCAACCGGACTGGATAACCCACCTGATCCGCCCGGGGCAACCAGCTTGGCTATTTGTTGGCCGGCATGCATTCCAGTTCTGACATAACCAGCAGTACCGACATCTATACCCAATACATCATAAATATACAATGCTGACTCTTCAGATTGTTGAGTTGGCAAGTTACGGTAGTCTTCAGAGTAATTATATCCATTATTAAGGAACGCAGCTTCCCGGATGTGATCCTTAACTGAAACAGCTGAGGCATCTTTATCGGTGTTGACCCGAACACGGGCTACACTAGGGGTACCAATTGTATAGCCAAATTTATTATTTTCTCCGGTGGGCGTCTGGAAAAGAAATACATTTTTATACCAGTCGGAGCTTCCCATATTGTCAGCGCCTATTGGCTTTCCAGAAATCAAATCTTTTCCGCCGATATTAATAGCAAATGCTCCGCGTCCGGCTTGACCCATATTAGAAACCATAAATATCAGTTCAGGTGCACCGCCTCTGTCTTCAGTTTCATAGACAGAAAAACCACCATTTAATAAAAATCGATGTGGATGTTCACTATCTCTGCCATAATTATTATCAGTTAAATCTTTGTAATAGTGGGCAACAATATCACTACCATCATTACTTTGTCGCTCAATAGCCATAGGCATGAAATTAAATTTCAAATCGTAAGGCCGAGTTTCATTACTAGTAGATTGGAAAACATATACCATACCATCGTTGGCAGAAGTTATCATGTACTTCTGATATTCACCGCCATGGCTATCACCACCAATAGTAAGAATGGGATTATCATCAATATCACCGATATTGTGGGTGTCTCCATAATTGTCTTTTTGCTTACGCTCGCGGTAGTTCAGAACAAATCCGTCTTTTTTAATCTCGTTGTCAGCTTTTGAACGGCTAAGCCAAGTAAGCAAGCCATTCAGCCATTCTGTCTTATTCTTATCATTATCTGGAATTAAAAAATAATTATTATTTAAATCTTTTAATGAATCAGAAAACAAATAAGTGTTTGTACCATCATTCAGCAGCAATTTACGATTAGCATAGCTAGGCCGAATTTCGCAGGATTCATTATCAGAACCATCTATTTTATTAATACAAATCTGACTACTCCAGCCACCAGTTTCAACTTTGATTGTAATTCTGGAGTTGTTAGTTGTTGTACTTGAAATACCTACAGAAGGGGCGGTAGTGGTAACATTTACTGTAGTAGTGGTTGTTTTTCCTTTTATTTCCTCAAAAATCTTTTTAAAAGCTTCATTAATCTCCTCCAACGAATTTGCATTGAAAAAGTACCTAGCATTTGGGTTAGTTTTGGGGTCATAGTCAGGCTTTGGAGAAGCACCATTTAACAAATATGCTATTGCTCTTGATTGGTCAGCTGACAAGGCTCTGCTTCCCAGTCCCACACCTATAGTGAATGTTTGTGCTGTCTGAGTAAAATTTTTTGTGTGTCCAGGTTTATCGCCCAGTGGATCCGGTCCATTCCATGGTTGACCAGCTTCATCAACTAGTCTTCTATCTGTAAACTTATTGGTATTAACTTGGTAAGCACCACCAGAGTTAGTAACAAAATCTTTGGAATAAATGTAATCACCGAAATTTTTGTTTGCCAAAGTATTGGTGTAGTAATTGAGCAAATTAAACCGATTATTTATGTTTACGAGGGTACCATCTGGTCTGATATTGCTTCCATCGAAATAACCATCATAACCATAATTAAGTCGTCCGGCAAAATAAGTAGAATCAGTTATCGGAAGTGTACCGGCATCCAGACCATCAGTTAATAGGATTAAATAAGATTTCTGACAACGATATCTCAATTTGTTCATCACTGTATTGCGTACAACAGCGTTTAACCTTAGGGCTGTGGGTGTGCCTCCCGATGCTCTTAATCCTCGAATAGATTGCGCTTTGTTTCCGATTATATGATCTTTGATAAACTGGTAATCTTTAAGCTCAGAGGTATCGTAAAATTTGTTGTAGTCTGGAGTAATATATGCAGGATATGATCCATTAGGATTTTTTTCTGCATCAGACCAGTTATTCATTGGTTGTAGACTAAAATAAAATTCATTTTTATTGGTGTCAACAATATCTGATAATACTCTTTGGACCATCATCATTTTGGTTGTTCTCTTGTCACCATCGATACCGATAGCTTTACAGTAACCATAAAAAGTCCATTTGTGTTCATTTACAGGTAAACTGGGATCATCAATTTTCTCATCTAGTCTAGCCAAATCAGGAAATCCCGTAACCATATTATTCTCTCCGCTCCATCCGCTGGTCGGACCCCAGTTAGAACATTTTTTGGTGTTTGGGTTTAATCTTTGACAGGTGTATGTACGATACTGACATTGATAACCGATTGAATCGCCCATACTACCCGAATCATCGATATACAAAGTAATATTAGGTTTTATGTTATAAGCAGTTGTGGTAGTAGATTTGCTTTGTAAACGCAGAGGAACATCAGCAAAGATATTAGATGCTGCCTGAGTTTGCAGCATAATTAAACTCAAAGCCCCAGCTACAGCTTTGAATATAATTCTTTTACCAAAGCCACAACTGGAATTTTCTTCCCTTGTGATTTTATTATACATAGGGTTGTTCTCCGATTAATATAACTGCAAATATTAAATTTGAAATTAATTACATACAATCAACAGTTAAACATATATATTTTCATATTATTACTTTTAAAGAAATGTGTAATAAAATAAATTTAAAACATTGTTATGTAAATATACATTCAACTAAAAATTCACTTAGCACTCAAATCTTCAATAATTGCTGAGATCATGATTGCTTTAGATTTAGAAAAGCCGGTTTTCAATTCTAAATTGCTACTTTATTCATACCTTACCTTGTTACTTGGGCAGCTAGTTAGATTTTATGAAGATATTGTCTTCTAAACTACTAAAAATGTAAAAATATTTTTCAAAATTAAGTATATTTTATAAAAACTAATATATGATAATATAGGTATAAAAACTGTTTAAGTCAATTGATTTGAATTAAATATTATTTACAGAAATTATCAGTTTAATTACATTCCTATTTGAATCTAAATAATCAAAAAACTGCCAGGCGATTATTTTATGGTATGTTTTAATAAAGTATTAAATAATTGATATTGTCGACATTTACCGAAACGTAAAAATTATTGCTCAATGTAATAATTTGCCAAAAAAAGAATCAGACAAATTCACACAGTATAAAAAAATAAAGCAGATTATATTCTGAATATAATCTGCCTGTTAAAACGAATAAACTGTTAAAGCAAACTTGGATTTAATTAATGATAGCTGGTTCTTATTTCACGCCATGAAAGTTGCTTAATGCTGATAGGACAGCGTGGTACATTTACTGTTAATTTTTCTCCATCGGTTGTGGCGGCCACTACAGCTGCACGTGAGCAACTATCTGGGAGAGGCGTTTTTTCACTTAGTGGCTTTTGGGTAGCCGACCCACCTATATCAATAGCATTATAGCCTAATACTATAAAACCAAAAGGTCCTTCTTTGTTGATACTTGCGCCTGCTGGTGCATGTTCATCAAACACAAAGTTAGGATCTGAAATCTGTAATGCACCTCCATTTTTTACATTATACTGGATTTTGCCAGTGATAACTGAGGTGCGCTGTGTTGTGGTAGTTACTTTACATGGATCAGGAAGTTTGTTTTCTTTTTTCACGTTGTACGTGCGTGAAAGGACAGCTCCGGCATAAGATACTATCACTGGTTTCGTGACTACACGTTCTCCAGTGTTGTTTTGCAGTTGGAAATACCAGCCGCGGTGAACTTTTGGGTTTAATGGGTAATTACTCAGTAGTCTATAATGCTCTTTTTGAATAAATTCCTGTTTTAACAAATTATTTTTATTTATTTCTTCTACTTGTGTCTGATTTAAATTGTCGTAGATTCCATAAACTGATTGCTGCTGTTTGTTATTCAAGTCTGATTGATAAATATCACTTCCAGTGCCAAACGTGATAATCGCGGTTTGACTTGTACTGTGATTTTGTCCGGGTGTCTGTATCAAAACTACACCTGGTGCTGAAGTAATAGGAGCAGCAGCAGTAAAAATTTTATGCACTTTCCAGTTGGCCGGATTAGGGGAACGCAAATCAAAGCGATAGAGATTTCCTCCATAGTCGCCAGCGTAAACAATGTCGGCTATGCCATCACCATCGATATCAATAACGGTGGGACTGGATAGACCGCCTTTACTATTTGGTGCAGTCAGTTTAGCAATCAATTCCCCTTTTTTTGTGCCAGTGCGTGCGTAAGCTTTGGTGCCTACATCGATTCCGAGAATATCGTAAATATATAATGCCGATTCAGGGGAGGGTTTGGCGCTTATATCCTGAGCCAGAGTTGAGGAGTAGTTGTAACCATTGCTGATGAATGCTGCCTGACGGATGTGGTCGGTTATAGATGTATCCGATGCGTTGACTGCCTTGTTTACGCGTACACGGGCAATTGCAGGTGTGCCAATGGTATATCCGAATTGGTTGTCTTTTCCGCTAGGAGTCTGAAACAGAAATACATCTTGATACCAATTAGATGAATTCATATTTTCTGCAGCAAGAGGACGGCCAGTTATAACATCATGCCCGCCGATGTTGATACCAAAGGCGCCGCGCCCAGCCTGTCCTAAAGTAGAAACCATAAAAATTTGTTGTGGGCGATTGTTGCTGCCATCAGTCTGTTGTACGACCATACCGCCGTTGAGGAGGTAGCGATGGGGGTAGGAATCGTTAGAACCGTATTTTTTACTGGTTAAATCTTTATAGTAATGAGCGATCAAATCAGAACCATTGTTACTTTGTCTTTCGATGCCCATTGGCATGTAGTTGAATTTTAAATCATACGGGTGGTTTGAACTGTTGCTTGAGCGAAATACGTAGACCATGCCGTCGTTGGCTGAGGTAATCAGGTATTGCTGGCGATTGTTTTCGATATTGCCGGCGGTAAGAATTGGGTTGTCGATGATATCGCCGATATCACGGGTATTGCCAAAATCTTTCAACGGACGACGGGTGCGATAATCCAATACAAAATCATTGTTTTTGAGTGTTGAATCGGTAAGAGAGCGGTTTAACCAAGCCAGTAAACCGTCGCGCCATTCTAAACGGTTTTTATTATTGTTGCTGATTTTAAATGTGCTGTTGTTTAAAGTGTTTAAATTGCCATCAAAGAGATAGGTGTTTTTGCCATCGTTCAAAAGCAATTGCCGGTTATCAAAGGATGGCTGCATAGGGCAGGTATCGTTGTTATTTTTTTTATTGAGATCTGATATACAGATGCGGCTGCTCCATGCTCCGGTTTCGACTTTGGCGGTAATGGATAAATTACCAATACTGGTGTTAGATATGGCAATGGTGGGAGCAGTAGTGGTGGTTTGAATGGTAGAGGCTGTTATTTCTCCTTTAATGGTTTTAAAAATTTTGTCAAAGGCACTGATAATTTCATCACGAGAATTGGCGTTGAAAAAGCGCCCTTTAGGATTGTTTTTTTCATTAAATTCACCACTAGGTGTGGCACCGTTTTCCAGATAAGGAATGGCTATTTTGGCTTCATTGGTATTACGCTGGCCTAAACCTACACCAATGGTAAAGGTCTGCGCAGTTTGAACGAAGCGTTTACCGGTTTTTGGGTCAACTTCATCCCATGGTTGGCCTGCTTCATCGGTTTTTCTTCTGACTGGTGATGCATTAATGGATCGGCCACTGGAATTATAATAATCCTTGGTGTAGATATAGTTGCCAAAGTTAGAATTATTGAGCCTGTCTGTGTAGTATTTCAGACGAAATGGTTTGTTGATGTTGTGATTGCGTGCCAGAAAATTGAGGCGCTCATTTTCACTGCTGTAATCACGGTCGAAATAAGCATCGTAGCGTGAGTCTTTGCTGTTATTGTAGTTTTTGTCGGATACGGAGTAGGTATTGTCTGCCTCGCCATCACTCAACAGAATGATATAGGATTTTTGACAACGGTATTTAAGTTTGTTTATCACTAGATTACGGGCGATGACAGGAAACTGGCGTGTGGTTGGTGTATCACACGGAGTTTCAAGTTTTTTAATATTGTCCAGCATGTTCTGGTAATTGTCGGGATCTGAAGTGTCATAAAATTTATTGAATTTTTTTTGGTCACCTGTACCGCACATGGGTCGAAAAGCAAAATACATATCATCATGATAGTTATTGATGATGTCTGTTAATACTTCTTTTACTGAATCGATACGACGATAGGTATCGCAGCTATAGCGGACTTCTGAGGTATTTTTGGGTTTCACGTTAAAACCGTATTCATAGCCAGCAAAAGGTGGCCAGTAGCCACCTTTTCCATCTGGATTGGGAACCCACTTGCTAACACGACATTTGTATGTAATAGGTACAATGTTCATGGACATACTGCCGGAATCGTCGATGTAGAATGTGATATTTGGTTTAACGCTGTAGGATGAGGTGGTAATCGATTTGCTTTGTAAGTGTAAAGGGATATTGGCAAAGATATTGGTCGAGGCTGAGACTGTAGAGTAGGACAGTAAGCTCAAGATTCCCAGAATGGTGCATCGCAGCGTTTGATAAAGTTGCTCTTTTCTGGTTTGCTGATTGTGAATGGCTTCAGATTGCTGGTTCATAAGTTTCCTGCGTTTGATAATATCTGTTTTTAGCCAGCTGTTTAACTTGTGCAAGGTGAACAGAGAGAGGTGATAAAAAAATATTTAGAAAGGCTAATTTTTAACCCGACATTTATGCTGGATACTATCCAGACATGAGTAATCATTCAGTTTGGAGGTATGTATGTGGTCCGTTAAACAGTAAATTGGTAGCTGAAAACGTTTGCCGGTGTTTTATATTCCAAAAGAATTTTTAGGCAATTTTATGCTCATGGATGCTAACCTGAATAAAAATAATCTTTTAATTTATTTTAGAAGTAAACAGATTAACTTTGCTTAGATAGAGCCAATAAATTAATGTAAAGGATAAATTAATCAATATTTATTAAAATTTTATTGCGTATTTTATATTTATTAATATGTTTATTGTGTAGTTTAAGATTGTATTTAGCTTTTACTTTAGTTTAATTTTCGATTTCAGTAATGAATTATTAAATCCTTTTTTATCTATATTGGCAATTTTATTGCTTATTGCACATTTATACATGTTTTGTTTTGTTAATTTTGCAGCCCGATATTGATGATTAGCTGAGCTTGGTTAGCCCCTGAACAAAAAACTGGTATGGCTGTAATGTAGTGGGGTGATGGATAAAAAGACAATTAATAGATTAGTGTGTTTTTGAGGTTTGAGCCATGTATGGCTGTGGTAAGGTTGTTTTAAATTGGTTGTATCTTCAAATTGAATTATAATTTTATTGTTACAGAATGATTTAATGTATAAGTCATATTTCTACTTTAATAATTATATCTATAAAAAACATATAACTAGCTAATAAGTGATTGCTAATTTAAAAAATAGCTTGCTGAAGTGTTGGCACTGTGATTAAATACGCGCCTCAACAGCACAGGGTGATTAGCTCAGTTGGTAGAGCGTCTGCCTTACAAGCAGAATGTCGGCGGTTCGACTCCGTCATCACCCACCAGTTTTTATTTTATGCATTAGCATAAAATTTGCGCGGTGGTAGCTCAGTTGGTTAGAGTACCGGCCTGTCACGCCGGGGGTCGCGGGTTCGAGCCCCGTCCGCCGCGCCAATATACCTATTTAGCTGTTTTCTTTTGGGTGATTAGCTCAGTTGGTAGAGCGTCTGCCTTACAAGCAGAATGTCGGCGGTTCGACTCCGTCATCACCCACCAAACATATCTTTTATATCATTCTAGTTTTATTCATATTTGCCTAGTTATTAGCTTGCTTAGTGGTGCCGACAGCTTAATAAATATATGCAAAACAATTTAACTTAGATTCAGTAAATATTAAACTTATTCTGCATAATTTAATTTTGGTTTGCTGAAAACAGTGCATGAGCATATTTGTGATTACTTTGAGCGCATCCGTACATCATATCATCAGAGTGAAGAATAAAAAATTTGAAAATTGTTCTTGGATTTGGGTAGAGAGCAAATTTCTATAGATCATTTAATCTTTTGTTTGGAGATTTATAGAGATAATGAAGATATTGGTATATAGAGAATTTAGTTAGTTTGTGTTTAGAAAAAGCCAGATATTATGGACTAGATTCAGAGACTGGTTGATATGATTTATGATGAAAATGTGAGGTATTAAAAAAGTATCTTAAATAAAAATACCTTTTTTAAAATCTGTGGTGCGGATAAAGAGACTCGAACTCTTACACCTTTCGGCGCCAGAACCTAAATCTGGTGCGTCTACCAATTTCGCCATATCCGCATAAATCAAAACTTGATTCAGACGATTATTATAAGATAGTTTGAAAAACGTGCCAAGAAAAATAAATTAAGAATATACAAACAGATAAATATTCGGTTTAAAGGCAATAAAAATATTCTAGAAAACCTTGCTAGAAAGACGAAATAAACTGATTTCATTTAAGTAACTTGTGGTTGAATAGAATTTCATACCATATACAGATATTAATCAAATATGATTTATGTAGTCGTTCAATACAGTACAGTCTGAATTACTTTGCTTCAGACTGTACTGTATTCTCTGCATATGAAAATAGGTTTACATGGTTTCCAGTGTGTCAATACCCAGTAAAGCCAGACCTTGTCGTAAGGTTTTACCGGTCAGGCTGGTGAGCTGTAAACGGCTATTGCGCGTGGATTCATCTGCTTTAAGAATAGGACAGGCTTCATAGAAACGGCTGAATAGGGTGGCAATTTGGTACAGATAGGCAGCAAGATAATGTGGAAAAGATGTTTCTGCCACGCTATCGAGTATATCTTCAAACTTGAGTAGTTCTACAGCCAACTGGAGTTCTAATGGTTCTTTGAGGCTAATAGGTGCCTGTTCATTCCATGTGCCTGCTTTACGGAAGACGCTTTGTACGCGGGTATAGGCATACTGTAAATAAGGGGCAGTGTTACCTTCTAGTGACAGCATACTGTCCCAGTCGAATACATAATCACTGGTTCGGTTTTTGCTTAGGTCTGCGTATTTTACTGCACCTATGCCAACTACCTCTCCGATATGAGCTATTTCGTCAGCACTCAGATTAGGATTTTTAGCAGCTACTAAGGCGGAAGCGCGATTCACAGCTTCGTTAATTAAATCCATTAATTTTACGGTGTCGCCACTGCGGGTTTTGAACGGTTTACCATCTTTACCCATCATGGTACCGAAAGGTACATGTTCTGCATGCACGCTATCGGGTAGCCAGCCGGCTTTACGTGCTACGGTAAATAGTTCGTCGAAATGCAGGCTCTGACGTGCATCAACTACATACATTAATCGGTCACCATGCAAGGTATTAATGCGATAGCGCAGGCAAGCTAAATCAGTGCTAGCGTACAGAAAGCCGCCATCTTTTTTCTGGATAATAAAAGGTGCTGGTTCATCATCTTGGTTTTTAAATTCTTCCAAAAAAACAACTTTGGTGCCGTCACTGTCTACGGCGATACCTTTATCCAGCAATTCGTTGACTGTAGATTGCAACTGATCGTTGTAAAAGGATTCTCCGGTTACATCTTCAGGTTGCAGTTTCAGTCCTAGTTTTTGATATATGGCCTGTGCGTGTTGAAGAGATGTTTGTACAAATTGCTGCCATAATGCAAAAACTTCTTTGTCACCACTCTGAAGTTTTACGACATACTCGCGCGCAGTATTCGCAAAGTTTTCGTCTTCGTCAAATCGAACTTTGGCATTGCGGTAGAATTGTTCTAAATCAGCTAGTTCTAGTGCTGCATTGCCGTTTTTCTGCTGTTCTATCAGATAGGCTACCAGCATACCAAACTGGGTGCCCCAGTCTCCTACGTGATTTTGAGGAATTACTTTATGGCCAAGAAAGGACAGTATGCGGTTGAGACTATCGCCTATGATGCTTGACCGCAAATGTCCGACGTGCATTTCTTTGGCTAGATTAGGCGAGGAATAATCGATTACTACTGTTTGTGGAGTGCTGCTTTGGGCAATCCCCAGATTTTTGTTTTGTAAAGCCGATTGGATGTACTGGGCTAATTTATCTGGACGCAATCGTAAGTTGATGAAGCCGGGACCGGCAACCTCGGCGGAGGCTATCAATGGGTTGTCTGATAGAGCGTCAGCAACTTTTTTTGCCAGTTCACGTGGATTCTGCTTTGTTTTTTTGGCAGCACCCATTACGCCGTTAATTTGATAATCACCAAAATCACGGTTTTTGGCGGGTTGTAAAATGATCTGGTGTTCAGCAAGTCCGGTTGCGCTGAAAGCTTTTGTTACTTCAGCCGCAACTTGTTGATGTAATTTCATGTTGATTCAGTACTTAAGAAAATGACTAATTTTCGCATAAATACGCTTAAATCGCATCCGCAAAGGCTATTATCGGCAATGGGATTTTAGATAGCTGCTGATTGTGAGATAAATGATAGTTTTATCCACATTGGTGTTATGAATATGAATGTGCTGGGGGTTGAATTTAGGTTGATGTGACGTTTTTTGAGTTAGAAATGAGAGCGTACATGACGGTTACTCTTGCGGATGTCTTTAGGGCTTAAAACAGGAGCTACTGTTTCTCTATATTTTTAACCTACGCGATAAAATGCTAGGCTACCCAATAGGTTTGGCCACAATGAGATACGTTTATTGCCACTCATTACGGCGCGTTGCAGCACATTTAAATGGTTTTTGGCACATAACTTGTCAAAATCCTGTAAGGTACACCAATGTATATTGGGTGTGTTATACCATTGATAGGGCATGCGTTCAGATACTGGCATGTGACCGCGCAAAGCAATTTGTAAACGGTTGCGCCAATAGCCAAAATTGGGGAAAGTAACGATGGCTTCACGTGCTACACGTTTCATTTCCTGTAAAATTTTTTCTGTATTCTGCATGGATTGAATGGTTTGGCTTAAAACGATAATATCAAAGCTATTATCATTGAAGTGTTGCAGGCCTGCTTCCAGATCAGCCTGTATGACATTGATACCACGTTGCATGGCCGCCAGGACGTAGTCTGTGGCAATTTCCAGTCCATAACCCTGACAATTTTTGCGTTTAACCAGTGCAGCCAGCAATTCTCCATCTCCGCAACCTAGATCCAGAACACGGCTATTTGGAGTTATCCAGTCGAAAATTAGTTGTAAGTCACCACGCAATGGCGTAGTAGAAGTGTTCATAATGTAAGTTCGCTAGCTATGTTATTGAAGTAAATTCGGATGGCGGCCTGATAATCCTTGTCTTCCATTAAAAAAGCATCATGACCGTGAACGGAGTTAAGCGCGATATATTGTACAGGTTTGTTGGCTGCCACCAATGCGTCCAGCAATTCCTGTGATCGTCTGGGTGAAAAACGCCAGTCACTGCTGAAGCTGGCCAGAAATATTTTAGCTTGAATTGTTGAGACTGCGGCTACTAAATTGCCATCAAAATCTTTTGCCGGATCGAAATAATCCAGAGCTTTTGTCATTAGTAAATAACTATTGGCATCGAACATTTCGGCAAATTTGTCACCCTGATAACGTAGGTATGATTCTACTTCAAATTCGACATTGTAATCATATTGATAATTTGGCTGACGCATTTGCCGGCCAAATTTTTTGCCCAAACCGTCTTCAGCAAGATAAGTGATGTGTCCCATCATTCGTGCAATGCGCAAACCACGACGTGGAATTTTTTGTTGTTGTACGTAGTGACCCTGACAGAAGTCGGGGTCAGTCAGTATGGCTTGTCGAGCGACATCGTTGAAAGCAATATTCTGGGTAGATAAACGGGGTGCTGAAGCGATAATCAGCGCATGGCGTAATCGTTTTGGTTGATCAATGGCCCATTGTAGTGCCTGCATTCCACCTAGACTGCCACCCATGATAGCAGCCCATTGCTGGATACCTAGCCGATCGGCCAGCATAGCTTGGCTTTTCACCCAATCTTTTACAGTTACTATTGGAAATTCAGCACCATAAGCCTGTCCGGTAGTGGGATTGATGCTTAAAGGTCCGGTGCT
Organism: Snodgrassella sp. B3800; assembly: GCF_026535865.1. NCBI lineage: Bacteria > Pseudomonadati > Pseudomonadota > Betaproteobacteria > Neisseriales > Neisseriaceae > Snodgrassella > Snodgrassella sp. B3800. The sequence goes on from NZ_JAFNPH010000004.1 coordinate 206,024, forward strand.
GCCATGGCACCCACCCAGATTGTTCAGTCCCACGACAAAAAAACGATTGGTATCAACTGGTTTGCCAGGACCAACCATGTTATCCCACCAGCCGGGATGTTTGTCATCGCGATTGTGGTAACCTGCAACATGATGATTTCCAGACAACGCATGGCAAATCAGTACCGCATTGCTTTTATCTGCATTTAGACAGCCATAGGTTTCTATCATTAGCTCAAAATGTGGTAAAACGCTACCATTCTGCAGGGTGAGCGGGCAGTCAAAAAACAGCTTCTGAGGGGTGACAAGGCCTATACTGTCTATTTCTTTCATGAGAATATGTAAAAGAATAGAAAATGGGCATTATAACGACTTTACGTTTTTTGCACAGAATTACATGTTTTGGAAAGTAAATGATTGGACGATTACTGCGTCTGTTGATAATTGTTTTGTTTTTGGTGGTGATATACAGATGCGTACTGAGGAAGCGGAATAGAGAATCAATAAATTACTGGGTGAACAGTCTGGCGATAATATTGTTAAGTATGGCAGCGCTGATATGCTTGTTATATGTGCTAAAAGGAGACTGAAGCTTCGCTAAGATAAAACGGCCAGCAATTAGTGCTGGCCGAAAACAGGTTTGAAATGTTAAATTAAATTGCTGACTTCGGCTTTTTCTTCTTCAAGCTCGGCCAGAGTCTGATTAATGCGTTGCTGGCTGAATTCATCTATTGGCAAATCTTTGACGATAGTGTACTCACCATTTTCGCAGGTCATCGGGAAGCCAAATACCATTTCTTCCGGAATACCATAAGAACCATCAGAAGGCACGCCCATAGTAACCCATTCGCCGTTAGTACCGATTACCCAATCATGAATTTGATCAATGATGGCATTGGCCGCACTAGCTGCAGAGGAAAGGCCACGTGCTTCGATAATTGCTGATCCCCGCTTACCAACTTTAGGCAGAAATTCGTTCTCATACCAGCTTTGGTCATTAATCATCTCTGCTATATTTTCGTTATCAATGGTGGCAAAGCGATAATCTGCATACATGGTGGGACTATGATTGCCCCAAACGCATAATTTACTGATTTTACTTACTGGCTTACCCGTTTTTTCTGCCAATTGACTGAGTGCGCGATTGTGATCCAGACGCATCAGTGCAGTGAAATTTTTAGCGGGTAAATCGGGCGCCGATTTCATGGCAATGTAAGCATTGGTATTGGCTGGATTGCCAACCACTACTACTTTAACATTGCGGCTGGCTACTTTATTTAGCGCCGCACCCTGAGTTGCGAAGATTTCGGCGTTTGCTTGAAGTAAATCGCTGCGTTCCATTCCTTTGCTGCGCGGGCGAGCGCCCACAAGAATGGCAATATCCGCATCTTTAAATGCTACTTCTGGATCATGAGTTGCAAACATATCAACCAGTAAGGGAAATGCACAATCCTGCAATTCCATCATGACACCCTGTGCAGCAGTCTGTGATTGTGGCAAATCAAGCAGTTGAAGAATAACCGGTGTATCGGTTCCAAGCATATCGCCGCTGGCGATACGGAATAGCAGAGCATAACCAATCTGGCCAGTAGCACCCGTTACGGCAATGCGTACAGGTTTTTTCATAACTTGTCCTCTTAATTAATAAATAAACACGACAACAAATAGTTTTTCTTGTCTTTACAAGGTGGTTGATGATGCTGCACCACAAAATTATGGTCGGTATGATAGCAAAATTTTGTTCAAAATTAAATTAATTGACGTAATGGAATGATGTTTTTTGAGAATATTTTAGCAATTTTTGTGATATCTTATGTCTTATATAAGACTTTGTTTACTTGAGTTAGAAATGTCGTACAATAGATTCAAACTTAATCCGCTTAAAAGGCATATTCCTCTATATCAGTCTGTCATGAAGCGGGTAGTACACCTACTTGTGGATGGCGATTTCAAACCTGGCCAGCCTCTTCCAAGCGAATGGAATCTGGCAGAGCAGTGGAAAGTCAGTCAGGGTACGATACGTAAGGGTCTGAGTGAATTGGCGGCGCGTGGTATTTTGCAGCGCCAGCAAGGGGTGGGTACTTTTGTTACTAAGCAAAACTGGGATTGGGGTTGTTTTCCTTTTACGGAAATACCTGCCTTACACAAGGATAGGCTGGAAAAAATCTGGCCTGTGGCTGAAGTATTGAGTCTTGCGGTTGCCGCTGCTGATGAAGAAACGGCTGAGCAGCTGGGTATTAAGGTGTCAGAATCTGTTTGGAAAATTATGTTGCTGTGGCGTACTGGTTATACAGAGGTGGCAGTAGATGAAATGTATTTACCTGTTGCATTATTACCGGATTTAAATGTACGTTTTGTGCGTCGCCGCGGTAGTTTTTATGCTTTTTTGTTGATTGAATATGATGTTCTGGTGGATACTGCGCAACAATGGCTCTGGCAGACTTCGCTGCGTGCAGAAACAGCCAAACTGTTAAAAGCGGATGTGGTTACATCTGCACTTTGTCTGGGGCGCCTAAGTCAGAGTGTTGACGGTGTAGCTTATGAGTGGCGCCGGCGTTATTTACAATTCGGAAGTCAGGCTTTGCAGCTTTCATTAAAAAGCTCAGCAGATTTTTGAAGACTGAATTGTAAATAATTTATCTGTTGTTTTTTGACTGGTTTGTTAAAAACTGGGTCAATTGCAGTAAATTTCGGTTTGAGGCGGCGTGAGTCGCTGGTTTTGAGTTAAATCTTCTAATAATCAAGAGGAGTTACCGATGCAAAAGGAAAGGCCAGTTTATCTGGATATTCAAAAGATACGATTACCCATTCCGGGTATTGTATCTATTTTTCATCGTTTCAGTGGTGTGGCACTGTTTATCTGTATTCCGGTTTTATTGTGGCTGTTTGCAGGTACGCTGTCCCATGAATCTGCGTTTAATACTTATCAGGCATTAGTACACCATCCTTTGGTTAAGTGCATTCTTTTTGTGCTGTTGCTGGCTTACGTTTATCACAGTCTGGCCGGTATTCGCTTTCTGCTTCTGGATATACATAAAGGTACAGAACTGAAAACAGCACGAGCTTCTGCCAAAGCTGTGGTGGTATGTGCAATTGTATTGACCGTTATTATTTATGGAGCGTGTTTATTATCATGATAGACCGTAAATTAGCTGGCGCGCACTATGGCTTGCGCGACTGGATTATGCAGCGCATCACCGCTGTCATCATGCTGGTGTATTCAGTGCTGTTTTTAATCATGATCATCTGTTTACCCCATACTTATCAGGATTGGCGCTGTTTTTTTAGCCTGACTTGGGTGCGCGTGGTGACTCAGATATTTGTGCTGGCACTGGTGATGCATGCCTGGATTGGTATTCGTGATTTATGGATGGATTACATTAAACCGGCGGGTTTACGCCTGTTTTTACATGTGGCTACTATTTTATGGCTGTTAGGCAGTCTGATTTATTCTGTTAAAGTGATTTGGGGGTTAGCATGAGTATGCCCAAGAGTTTGCCGGTACGTCGTTTTGATGCAGTAATTGTTGGCGGCGGTGGTGCAGGGCTTCGTGCGGCTCTGCAATTATCTAAAGCAGGTTTAAATACAGTGGTGCTATCTAAAGTTTTCCCAACTCGTTCGCATACGGTTGCTGCTCAGGGTGGTATTTCCGCCTCGCTGGGTAATGTGCAGGAAGACCACTGGAGCTGGCACATGTACGATACCGTAAAGGGTTCTGACTGGCTGGGTGATCAGGACGCAATTGAGTTCATGACTCGTCGTGCACCTGATGCGGTGGTAGAGCTGGAACACATGGGTATGCCATTTGACCGTGTTGAATCCGGCAAAATTTATCAGCGTCCTTTTGGCGGGCATACTGCCGAATTTGGTAAAAGAGCTGTGGAGCGTGCTTGTGCCGTGGCTGACCGTACTGGCCATGCCATGCTGCATACTTTGTATCAGCAAAATGTTCATGCTGAAACTCAGTTCTTTGTAGAGTGGGCAGCGCTGGATCTGATTCGGGATTCGGAGGGTGTGGTCATTGGTGTCGTTGCCATGGAAATGGAAACTGGTGAAGTTTACATTCTGCATGCTAAGGCTGTGCTTTTTGCAACTGGCGGTGCCGGTCGTATTTATGCTTCCTCTACTAATGCCTATATGAATACCGGCGATGGACTGGGGATTGCAGCTCGTGCAGGTATTCCATTGGAAGACATGGAGTTTTGGCAGTTCCACCCTACAGGTTTGGCAGGTGCTGGTGTGCTGATTACTGAAGGCGTACGTGGTGAAGGTGGAATCTTGCTAAACAGTGAAGGTGAGCGTTTTATGGAACGCTATGCACCTACTGTAAAAGACTTAGCATGCCGCGATGTAGTGTCTCGTGCGATGGCTATTGAAATTCATGAAGGCCGTGGTGTCGGTAAAAATAAAGATCATGTTTTGCTAAAAGTGGACCACCTAGGTGCGCAGAAAATTATGGAAAAATTGCCGGGTATTCGCGAAATTTCCATTCAGTTTGCCGGTGTGGATCCGATTAAAGACCCGATACCGGTGGTGCCAACCTGTCACTATATGATGGGTGGTATTCCGACTAATTATCATGGTCAGGTAGTTATGGCCAAAGGTGATGATCTGGAAGCTCCTGTACCTGGTTTTTATGCTGCAGGTGAGTGTGCGTGTGCATCTGTGCACGGAGCCAACCGTCTGGGTACTAATTCTTTACTTGATTTGGTGGTGTTTGGTAAAGCGGCCGGTGACCACATGATTGAGTATATTAATCAGCAGGTTGCTCATCGTGAATTGCCAGCTGATGCCGGTGAGAAAACCTTGGCACGTCTCAGCCGACTGGAAAATCAGACGAATGGTGAAGAAGTGTCTGATGTTCGTACTGATTTGCAGCGTTGTGTACAGTCGCATGCTGGTGTATTCCGCACCGATGCCTTGTTAAAAGAAGGCGTAGATAAAATCAATGAGATAGCTACTCGTGTGGCTAAATCTCAGATTCACGATAAGAGTAAGGTTTGGAATACAGCACGACTTGAAGCGCTGGAACTGGATAACCTGATTGAAGTGGCTCAGGCTACACTGGTTTCTGCTGCTGCACGTAAAGAATCACGTGGTGCTCATGCTTCTGATGATCACCCTAAACGTGACGATGAAAATTGGATGAAACACACATTGTATTACGCTGAAGATCAGCATCTGGAATATAAACCAGTACACACTAAACCTTTGAGTGTGGAATATATAAAACCGGCTGAACGCGTTTACTAAGGAACTATCAAGATGGAAAAAATCCGCTTCCAGGTGTACCGCTATAATCCCGATGTGGATGCTAAGCCGTACATGAAAGATTATGAACTTGAAATTGAACCAACAGATGTCAAGCTGCTAGATGCGCTGATTAAGCTGAAAGCACAGGACGATAGTCTGTCTTTCCGCCGTTCCTGCCGTGAAGGTATCTGTGGTTCGGATGGTATGAATATCAATGGTAAAAACGGGTTGTCCTGTCTGACGGATATTCGTAGCCTGAAGCAGCCGATTGTGTTGAAACCTTTGCCGGCCTTACCTGTAATCCGAGATTTGATTGTTGATTTTACGCAGTTTTTTAATCAATATCATTCTATTAAACCTTATCTGGTTAATGATACAGCAGCACCAACGCGTGAACGCTTGCAAACACAGGCTGAGCGTAAGGAGCTAGATGGTCTTTATGAATGTATTCTTTGTGCTTGCTGCTCAACTTCTTGCCCTTCATTTTGGTGGAATCCCGATAAGTTTGTAGGTCCCTCTGGTCTGCTCAATGCTTATCGTTTTATTGCCGATACTCGTGATACGCGTACTAATGAACGACTCGATAATCTTAATGATCCATATCGCTTGTTTCGCTGCCATACGATTATGAATTGTGTGGATGTTTGTCCGAAACACCTTAATCCGACTCGAGCTATAGGCAAGATTAAAGATTTAATGTTAAGAAGAGCAATTTGATGCAACACTTTGATGATAATGCCAAACGCCGCATTCGTTGGTTAGCTCGCAGGGGTTTGCTGGAACTAGATATTATTCTAGGCAGATTCATGACACAGGTTTTTGACCATTTGTCGGATAGTGAGCTGGCAGCTTTTGTGGCGTTAATGGATTTGCCGGATCCGGAAATTCTGGCATTAATCAATAAAGCGGAAGAATGTGCGTACCCTGAATTTGAGCCTGTTCTGGAAAAAATCAGACAGGCTGAGAGGTTGTGAAACGCCTTACTTTTGTTAATGTATTTAAGTTTAGATTATTTAAATAGAAAAATTGAAAATTAAGGAGTTAGGGATGACCAAGAACGCTATACTCAACGTCGAGGGGCAAGAGCCTTTTGAAATGCCAGTGTTATCTGGTACGCTGGGACCAGATGTGGTTGATATTCGTAAACTGTATGGTACGACCAACATGTTTATGTTTGATCCAGGTTTTACTTCAACCGCATCCTGTGAATCGAAAATCACCTTCATTGATGGTGAAAAGGGGCAGTTATATTATCGGGGATATCCCATTGAGCAACTGGCAGAACAGAGTGATTATTTGGAAACCTGTTATTTGCTTATCTATGGTGAATTACCTAATGCAGTCGAAAAACAGAAATTTGAACTGGGTGTGTTGCGTCATAACATGGTGCATGAGCAGTTGACTTGGTTCTTTCGGGGTTTTCGTCGTGATGCTCATCCGATGTCAATGATGGTGGGGGTTGTAGGTGCACTGGCGGCGTTTTATCAGGATAGTCTGGATATCAGCAATCCTGAGCATCGTCGGATCGCTGAATACCGTATGATTGCCAAGGTTCCGACACTGGCGGCCATGTGCTATCGCTATTCAAAAGGTTTACCTTTCAATTATCCGCGTAACAGTCTGTCTTATACTGGCAATTTCATGCATATGATGTTTGCCAAGCCAACTGAGGATTATGTGGTTAATCCTGTGCTAGAACGTGCTTTGGATCGGATTTTTATTCTGCATGCTGATCATGAGCAGAATGCTTCCACTTCTACTGTACGTCTGGCCGGTTCGTCCGGAGCCAATCCCTTTGCCTGTATTGCAGCAGGTATTGCTTGTTTGTGGGGTCCGGCTCATGGCGGTGCCAATGAGGCTGTACTGAAAATGCTGGATGAAATTGGTGATGTATCCCGCGTTGAAGAATTTATGCAGGGAGTTAAAGAAAAACGTTATCGTCTGATGGGTTTTGGACACCGTGTTTATAAAAACATGGATCCTCGAGCCAAAATCATGAAACAGACTTGTGATGAAGTGCTCAATGAGCTGGGTTTACACGATAGTCCTAAATTCAAGCTGGCAATGGCTTTGGAAAAAATCGCTTTGGAAGATCCTTATTTCATTGAACGCAAGCTTTATCCAAATGTAGACTTTTATTCTGGTATTGTTCTGAGTGCTTTGGGCATTCCTACAACGATGTTTACTGTTTTGTTTGCTCTTGCGCGAACAGTAGGCTGGGTTTCACATTGGCATGAAATGATTGCTGACCCACATCAGAAAATCGGCCGTCCAAGGCAGTTATATACTGGGGCCGGCCGTCGCGATTATCTACCTGTAGATAAACGCTAATCTAGTTGGTGTATTCAGGCAGCTTTTTAGCTGCCTGAAACATACTAATGCTTCATCCCCATGTGTTTGCGTGGTGATCTGGAATCGGTATGTTGATATGCGGTAATCTGGAATCGGCATTCGATTCTCGAGTTGAATATTGGTAGGGGATAGTTATATTCCTGTTTTATAGTTTAAGGTAAAAAAGGGTTTTTACCATGATGGAAGAAAAAACCAGTCTTTCTTATTTATACGGTGCCAATGCTCCTTATATAGAGGAGTTATACGAGAGCTACCTGAAAGATAGAGATTCAGTTGATGAATACTGGAAAGATTATTTTGACAAAGTGGCTGCTTTGCCGGGCTATGTTGCCAAAGATATACCGCAATTACCGATTCAAGAGTCGTTTGTAAATCTGTCCAAACAGCATGGTGCTGCACAGGGCAGTGTTGATTTAAATATGTTGCAAAAGCAAGTATCAGTTTTAAATCTGATGAATGCTTATCGTATTCTGGGCAGCCGTAATGCTAATCTGGATCCGTTGAAACGGCGTCCAAAAGAATATCTGGCTGAGCTGGATCCGGCACAGTACGGTCTGACTGCTGCTGATATGTCTACTAAATTCTATACTGGCAGTGATTTTTCCCGCAGCCAGCAGCTGCCTTTGTCTGAAATTATAAATAAACTGGATCAGACTTATTGTGGTACGGTTGGTGTGGAATTTATGCACATTACTCGTCCAGATGAGCGTAACTGGGTGCAAGATCGTGTAGAAAAAGATTTGTCTGCCGGTAGTTATACTCCTGAACACAAACGCCGTATTCTGAAGCAGCTTACTGCGGCTGAAACCCTAGAGCGCTACCTGCATACTCGCTATGTGGGTCAAAAACGTTTTTCTCTGGAAGGCGGCGAAAGTACCATTGTTGCGCTGGATTATCTGATGCAGCATTGTGGCAGTCAGGGTGTAGAAGAAGTCATGATTGGTATGGCGCACCGTGGCCGTTTGAACGTGCTGGTTAACATCCTAGGCAAAGAACCTCGCGATTTGTTTAGCGAGTTTGAAGGTAAATATACTACGACGCTACCAAGTGGTGACGTGAAATACCATATGGGCTTCACATCTGACTTGGCTACTGGTAATGGTCCGCTGCATGTTTCTCTGGCATTCAATCCATCTCATCTGGAAATTGTGAATCCAGTTGTGGAAGGTGCTGTACGTGCACGCCAGAAACGCCGTGGGGAGTCAGGTCGTAAAGCAGTATTACCGGTACTGATTCATGGTGATTCTGCGTTCATTGGTCTGGGTGTGAATCAGGCTAATTTCAACCTGTCTCAAACCCGTGGTTATACCACCGGTGGCACGATTCATATTGTAATTAATAATCAGATTGGTTTTACGACTTCTGATTTACGCGATACCCGTTCTACCGTGTACTGCACTGATTTGGCTAAAATGGTTGATGCGCCGATTTTCCATGTAAACGGTGATGATCCTGAAGCAGTGAGCTATGTAATGGGACTGGCGATGGATTATCGTAAGTCTTTCGGCAAAGATGTAGTTGTGGATATCGTTTGCTTCCGCAAACTGGGCCATAACGAGGGTGATGACCCGATGCTCACGCAGCCTATGATGTACAACAAGATTCATCAGCATCCGGGTACCCGTGCATTGTATTCAGACCGTCTGGTAAATGAAAATGTGATTAGCAAAGAAGCAGCTGATGGAATGATTCAGGCTTATCGTGATGCGCTGGATAAAGGTGAGCATGTAGAACAGACCACGCTGACTGATTACAACCACAAGCATGCTGTAGACTGGACACCATATATTGGTACTCACTGGAATCATCCGGTAGAAACCGGTATTCCTGAGGCCGATATTAAACGTCTTACTGCTAAATTTACTGCGCTGCCTGAGGGCTTTACGCCACATAATACTGTTAAAAGAATGTTGGCTAACCGTGTTGCTATGGCAGAGGGTACTCAACCTGTTGATTGGGGTATGGCTGAAACACTTGCTTATGCAAGCTTAGTAACCAATGGTAATGGTGTACGTATTTCTGGTGAAGATTCCGGTCGCGGAACATTCTCGCATCGCCATGCTGTGCTGCATGATCAGAAACGGGAAAAAAGTGATGCTGGTGCTTACGTACCATTGCGTAACTTGAGTGATAATCAGGCTTCTTTCTTGGTAATTGATTCCATTCTGAATGAAGAAGCTGTATTGGCTTATGAATATGGTTTTGCTTGCAGTGCTCCAGATCGTTTAGTTATCTGGGAAGGTCAGTTTGGTGATTTTGCCAATGGTGCACAGGTTGCCATTGACCAATTTATCACTTCAGGTGAAACCAAATGGGGTCGTCTGTGTGGTCTAACGGTGATTTTACCGCACGGTTATGATGGACAAGGTCCTGAGCACTCTTCTGGTCGTCTGGAACGCTGGCTGCAATTGTGTTCTGAAGAAAATATTCAGGTTGTAATGCCGTCTGAAGCTTCGCAGATGTTCCATGTGTTGCGTCGTCAGGTATTGCGTCCGTATCGTAAGCCTCTAGTTATTTTCATGTCCAAACGTCTGTTGCGTTTCAATGAGTCTATGAGTCCGCTCAGTGATTTCACTGAAGGCCATTCTTTCAGACCGGTAATCGGTGATCAGGTTGAGGGCAATGAAAATACTGTTAAGCGTGTGATTCTGTGTGCCGGTCAGGTGTACTACGATATCAATAAAGCACGTATGGAACGTGATTTAGGCAAGGATATCGCGATTGTGCGTGTTGAACAGTTGTATCCTTTCCCTTACGAGCAACTGGCTGCTGAACTAAGCCGCTACCCGAATGCTACTGAAATTCTGTGGGCTCAGGAAGAACCGAAAAATCAGGGTGCATGGTTCCAGATCCGTCACCGCATTGAAGCGATTGCCAGCAGCAAGCAGAAAGTTATTTTTGCCGGCCGTCCTGCCAGCGCCTCTCCAGCTGTGGGCTATATGAGCAAACATGTTGCTCAGCTGAAACAATTGGTTGATGATGCTCTGGAATTGAAATAATCCGAATCTGTAATGAATAACCGGCCACCTGTGTGGTGGCCTTTGGCCCTTTTTTAGGAGTAATCCATGATTATTGATGTAACCGTTCCCATGCTTCCGGAAAGTGTGACTGAAGCCACTCTGATGACCTGGAATAAAAAAGTGGGTGAATTCGTACAGCGTGATGAAAACCTGATTGATCTGGAAACGGATAAAGTTGTGTTGGAGCTGCCTGCTCAGCAAGCAGGTAAGTTGGTCGAAATTATTGAAGCAGATGGTGCTACTGTGACTGCTGGTCAGTTACTGGCCAAAATTGATACTTCAGCTACTGCTGAAGCATCTGCGCCAGCTGCCGCTGCTGCCCCTGCAGAATCTGCCCCTGCTGCAGCACCTTCAGCTCCTGCTGCACAGGCAAATCAGTCTCAGGCTGGTGTAGCTATGCCTGCAGCTGCTAAACTGGCTGCGGAAAAAGGTGTAAATACTGCTACGATCCAAGGTTCTGGTCGTGATGGTCGTGTATTAAAAGAAGACGTTGCTGCTGCAGCCTCTGCATTGGCTGCTGCTCCGACCATGGCTACAACTAAAGCTGCTACACCTGTGGCTGCCGGTGATCGTGTAGAACAGCGCGTACCGATGTCTCGTCTGCGTTCACGTGTTGCTGAACGTTTGCTGCAGTCTCAGCATGAAAATGCGATTCTGACTACATTTAACGAAGTGAATATGAAGCCGGTTATGGATTTGCGTAACCGCTATAAAGAACAGTTCCAGAAAGAATATGGTATTAAACTGGGCTTTATGTCTTTCTTTGTTAAAGCTGCTGTGGCTGCGTTGAAGAAATACCCTGTGGTTAATGCTTCTATTGATGGCACTGATGTTGTTTATCATGGCTATTTTGATATTGGTATTGCTATTGGCAGTCCTCGTGGTTTGGTTGTACCTATTTTGCGTGATGCAGATCAGATGAGCATTGCTGATATTGAGCAGGCCATTCATGATTATGCAGTTAAAGCTAAAGACGGTAAGCTGGCTCTGGAAGACCTGACTGGTGGTACATTCAGTATTACCAATGGTGGAACATTCGGTTCTATGATGTCTACGCCGATTATTAATCCACCTCAGTCTGCTATTTTGGGTATGCATGCAACAAAAGAACGTGCAGTAGTAGAAAATGGTCAGGTAGTGGTACGTCCGATGATGTATCTGGCTCTGTCTTATGACCATCGTCTGATTGATGGCCGTGAAGCTGTGTTGACACTGGTAGCTATTAAAGATGCGCTGGAAGATCCTGCTCGCTTGTTGCTGGAACTGTAATTTGATTTGCTGGCTGCCGTATTCTCAAATTATGGCAGCTTGATGAAGATAAACCGTAATGCTGGCCACACCGAATCAAATGGCGTTTGTGCCACATTGCGGTTTTATTTTATCAGTCAGAAATATTCATGATTGAAAGGAATTTTAATGTCTCAATTTGACGTTGTGGTAATCGGTGCCGGTCCTGGGGGCTATGTTGCAGCCATTCGTGCGGCTGAGCTGGGTTTTAAAACTGCCTGTATTGATGCTGGTTTAAATAAAAAAGGGGATGGTCCGGCTCTGGGTGGTACTTGTCTAAATGTAGGTTGCATTCCTTCTAAAGCTTTGCTGCAGACCAGTGAGAATTACCATGCCGCGCAATCTGAATTTGCTGAACATGGTATTGATGTTCAGGTTAAGGGCTTTGATGCAAAAAAAATGATTGAACGTAAAGATGCTATTGTTAGTAAGCTGACAAATGGTATTGGTTTTCTGTTCAAAAAAGACAAAGTTGAAAGTATTTTTGGTAAAGGTTCTTTGGTTGGTCAGGCTGATGGTTTATGGCAGATTGAAGTAGATGCCAATGGTAACAAACAGCAGGTTACAGCTAAGCATGTGATTGTTGCTACCGGATCTGTACCGCGCCCGCTGCCAATTACTGAAATTGATAATATTAATGTATTGGATAATGAAGGTGCGCTGAATCTTGAAGCTGTACCAACTAAGCTGGGTATGATTGGTTCCGGTGTGATTGGTCTGGAAATGGGTTCTGTATGGAATCGTCTAGGCTCAGAAGTAACCATTCTGGAAGCAATGCCTACTTTCTTAGCTGCTGCTGACCAGCAGGTGGCAAAAGAAGCATTTAAGGTTTTCACTAAAGAGCAGGGGCTGAACATTCATCTGGGTGTGACGGTGAATGAAATTGTTAAAGCTGAAAACAGCGTGACGGTTAAATATACTGTTGGCGGTGAAGAAAAAACCGAGTCTTTTGATAAGTTAATTATTGCGATTGGCCGTATTCCAAATACAAAGGGTCTGAATGCTGAGGGTGTTGGCCTGCAAAAAGACGAACGTGGTTTTATTGTAGTGGACGATGAATGCCGCACTAATCTGCCTAATGTTTGGGCGATTGGCGACGTAGTACGCGGCCCGATGCTGGCTCATAAAGCATCTGCTGAGGGTGTGGCTGTGGCTGAACGTATTGCCGGTCAGAAACCGTTTGTAGATATGAATACCATTCCTGCTGTGATGTATACTCATCCGGAAATTGCTTGGGTTGGTCAGACTGAGGAGCAGTTGAAGGCTGCTGGCGTGAAGTATAAAAAAGGTCAGTCTAGTTTTGCTGCGAATGGTCGTGCGCTGGGTATGGGACAGGCAAAAGGTTTTGTTAAGATTCTAGCTGATGAGGAAACTGATCGTGTACTGGGAGTACATATCATTGGGCCGGTGGCTTCTGAGCTGATTGCCGAGGCTGTAATGGCTATGGACTTTAAAGCTTCAAGTGAGGATATTACCCGTATTGTTCATGCCCATCCGACTTTGTCTGAAGCTATGCATGAGGCTGCTTCTTCTATTAAATAAATTATAGAAGTAAGTATCAACCGCATCCTTTTGGATGCGGTTTTTTTATCTCAATTATTACATTTGATTATATGTGTCTGTATTTTAAAGTTTTTTAGTGGGATTTTGTTTATATTTACTGTAATATTTACCGATGTGTGGTGATGGTCTGGATAATAATTGAGGAGAAATGTTATGCCCAGTAATTACAGTATTTTTTATGTTGATGAACCATTTAATGAGTATGCGGCGGGGGCATTAATACAAAGAGACTATTTTTTTTATAATCAGCTGAAAACGTGGAAAACTCAGGATGAGCAATTTCTGTTTGATGATATTCATGCTAAAAAATATGATGTACGCGACGGTAGCGATTGGGAAGGGGTGTTAAAGCCACGTATTAAAGAGCGTTTAAACCGAGCAGATAATATTATTTTAATATTAAGTGAGGATACTTTTCAGTCACGCAGTTTGAAAGAGGAACTTGAATATGGAATCGGGCGTTTGAGGCTACCGGTAATTGTGATTTATACAGAAATACGCGAAAAGAAAGATATGCTGGTTAGTGGTAAAAATAATATGAACTTTAAGGTTCACTATTTCTGGAATAAGTTACCGCTTTTTAAAAAGTTAAAATCTCAGGTGCCGGTGTTGCATGTTCCATTCAATAAAGAAATGGTAGCTAAGGCGCTTAAAAAGAGTAATTTTGTTAGGAATACCCACATTAAGCCTAATAATTATATGCTGACTATGTAAGATGAGTAGGGTGCTTGCTTTATCCGAGCTGCTGTTGAATTTATATTCAGTCTTCCCAGTGTCTTTTTACTTTATCCAGCGCTCTGCGATCTCGTTTGGTTGGCCGACCATCGGGATAAGAAGCACTTATCTGGCTGGCCTGTTTGAGGGCTTTGAGTTCTGCACGTTTGGAGGCGACGCTTTCGTCTTCATTGTAGAGTAAACGTGCTTCAGAGGCGGGTCGGCGCATGTGATTGAGTTGCTGAACCTCAATTTTATAGGGCAATGAGTTAAGTGTCAGGTCTATACTGTCACCTACCTGAATATTTTTGCTGTTTTTCACTTTGGCTCCGTTTACCAAAACGCGTCCGAGTTCGATGTGTTTCTGAGCCAGAGCTCGGGTTTTAAAAAAACGTGCTGCCCATAGCCATTTATCCAGTCGCATGCTGTTGGTGCTGGCATCGTTATTTCTGTTCATTTTTGGTGTGTCCTATATAGGTGTGTTTTTTTAAATGATTTAAAGCCGGTAAAAAAGTAACTTTTCTATCTGAGTTGCTATTATAAATAATACACTGGCTTTATTTTGTTTAATATTTGTTGATATCTGATATATCGAATACTTGGCGCAAATAAGCCAGAAATGTGCTGTTATCAGACATGGTTTTGCCAGGTGAATCAGAAATTTTGGCTACAGACTGGCCATTGCATTCTACCAGTTTTAATACGATGTTTAATGGTGTCAATCCCATGTCACAGGTGAAGTTAGTACCGATACCGAAGCTGGTTTTGAAGCGTTTGTTAAAATGGACGTAAAGATCCCATGCTCGCTGCAAGTCGAGTCCATCACTGAATGTTAACATTTTGGTACGAGTGTCAATGCGCAGTTTCTGATAATGATCGTAGGCTTTTTCACCCCAGATATACGGATCGCCGCTGTCATGGCGCAGTCCATCAAACAGCTTTGCAAAGTATAGGTCGAAATCGCGCAGGAAAGCATCCATGCCGACTACATCAGTTAAAGCGATACCTAAATCGCCGCGATATTCGTGTACCCATGCTTCGAGAGCCGCTTTTTGGAAATCACGTAAACGTACATCCAGCGCCTGAAAGGCCTGAAGGAATTCATGTGCCATGGTGCCGATAGGTATTAGGCCAAATTCTTTGGCTATGTGAACATTGCTGGTACCGCGAAATACGCTGGGAGCGGCTTCGCGAAGGGTTTTTACGACATGTTTCTGCCATGTATAACGATAGCGTCGGCGGGTACCAAAATCGGAAACAATAAAAGGTGAGCTATATTGTTGTTGTTCATTAGCATATTGGTGTATCAGCTCAGCTTTATTTTTTAATCGACGTTTTCCTTCAGCAATTATTTCAGGAGTTTCTAGACGACGGAAGTAAAGTTCATTGACTATCGACAAAACAAATATCTCAAAAAACATGGCCTGTATGATCGGGCCTTCTATGCGGATATTAAGATAATGATTGTTATCGATACTGGTACTGATAAACCGACGTTTTAACTGAAACAGCTCCATGTAGTCGACAAAATCGCTTTTGATGAAGCGTAGGCTTCGCAGATATAGTAATTCATCTTCGTTGAATTTCATCTGGCATAGACGATCTAATTCCCAGTCAAGCTCTTCCAGAATATCCCCAAGCGGGTAAGCGGTTTCATGGTTATTGCGACAGCGAAATTCATAAACCCCAGTAGCTTGTGGAAACTGGTGCAGGACTACCTGAAGCATGGTGAATTTATACAGGTCTGTGTCCAGTAAGGACTGGATAATCGGCGGGCGGTTGGTATCAATAGCCATAACGCTGGGTCAACTCACTAAAATATTGCTGTTACAGAAATTGAGTAACTGAATTTCTGAAATGGACAAACAATTGATTTTCTTTATTCAACTACAGGCATTTGTATCTGTGCCCGAGCAAAAGCTATAGGCTTTTCAATTCGGCTTTGCCACATGGTTGCGGTGACCTGTGAAATGTGCTTACCTGCATGAATGATCTCACATCGGGCATAACTGTCCTCCGGCCTGCCACTTAGTAAATAATCAGTTGAATAGTCAATAATTCGGGCTGGTGAAGAAAGATTTAGCTCTTCCATCACATGTAAATTTATACAGCTTTGTAAAAAACCACCAATTAAGCCGCCATGTAATGCCATCTGTATAAAATCACCTATATGGTCTTGAGAAAAAGGTAGACAATATATTCGTCTATTTTCGCTATCTGTACCGATTTTTAGATTAATGGCTTTGCTGTAAGGCATCAACTCATAAGCTCTTCTTTTCAATTCTGCGTCATAATTAATTGTGGCTCTTTTTAATTCGGATCGCTCATTTTTGAGCTGTTTCACTGTTACCTGTAGCTCTGAAAGGGATATTAGTCTGTGAACAAAGGTAGCCATGCCCAGCGCAAATGGTTGGGTTTCATCTTCTTGATAGCAATGGCTGCGTATATAGGCGATCTGTCCTTCGGTTTTGTAACAATGTGCACGTGCGTGAATAGCTTGTCCGGGTACAGGTTGTTTCAGGTAATCGATTCGCATATCTAATGTTGCTATAGATTCAAACCGTTCGAACTGGGAGGCAAGAGTACAGGCTGAAGCCATATCTACTAGCGTCGTAATAACACCACCATGGATATTGCTACTTTCTTTGTTTTCCAGCAGTTCATCTCTCCAGTCAACAGAGATGACAGGTTCATCGGATGTGCATTCACCATAAATTTTTAGCCAACGGCAATGAGGTAAATCCAGACAAGTATTAAAAGCGGTATTAAATATAGTAGGGTTGACAGCCATGACTTTATCCAGATATATAAATTTATTTATATTAGGGTTTTTCAATAAACTTGTCACTATGTGACTGGTCTCTGATGTGGCGCTTAATTGTCAGTAGATTCATTACTGACAGCTCTAATTGATATCGGATCATCTGTTTGTTGCTGAGTAATGTACACCAAACCTTCTTTTGCGAGCTCCAGCAGTGCAATGAATGTGGTAACGACCAAAGCCAAACTATCATTACGGCAGAAAAGTTCGGTGAAACAACATTGCTGCCGAGTTTGCAGGTGTCGCAAAACCATGCTCATCTGGGCACGTACTGACAGGGTTTCTTTAATTACATTATGGCTGCGATTGTGCTGTGAACGCGCCAGAATCGCTAACCATGCGCGGGTTAAATCAGCCACCTGTACCTGAGGTGGCTGAGTGACGGCAATGAGTTCTACTGGTAGCCATGCCCAGCCGAAATCTCGTCCAGAACGAGGTAAGGCATCGAGTCCGGCTGCGGCCAGTTTCATCTGTTCATAAGCAAGCAGGCGGCGAACCAGTTCTGCGCGCGGGTCAGTAATTTCTTCTTCCGCGGCCGGTGGAGCAGGAAGGAGCAGGCGAGTTTTGATTTCAATCAGCACCGCTGCCATTAGCAGATATTCAGCCGTTAAATCTAGCTCATGCTGCTCCATCTGCTGAATGTATGAGAGATACTGTTCGGTTATGGTGAGCATTGGAATATCGAGAACGTCGATATTTTGTTTTCGGATCAAATATAACAATAAATCCAGCGGTCCCTCGAAGCTTTGTAAAACTACTTGTAATGCATCGGGTGGGATAAACAAATCCTGAGGAATTTCAGTGACAGCTTGTCCGAATAAAATGGCAACAGTGTGTTCTGCTGGGTTAACGGTATTCATGCTTGAGCTCAGGTATGTCTGCATAGATGATCAAGACACGCCTGTGCACAACGCAGGCCGAAACTGGCTGTGACCACCATGGAAGCACCATATCCAGCGCAGGAAAGCCCCTGTGGAGCGCTTGATTCTGTCTGGCAGCTACCTGCTTGTGGCGGAGTAATATTTTCGCTCGAATAAATGCAGGGTATGTGCATCTTGTCTGCCGGCTGGTGACTGAAACCATGCCGTTTGCGCAAGGTGTAACGCATACTGGCCAGCATGCGGTCATTAGTTACACGGCTTAAATCGGCACTTTGAATTAGGGCGGCATTTTTCTGTCCGCCGGCGCCACCGGAAACAATAAATGGTTGGTGCTGTGCGATAAAGTAAGTAGCCATGGCTGCCTTGACACGCACCTGATCAATAGCATCAATAACAAAATCAAAGGGTTGTTTAAATATCTGGCTAATATTGTCAACCTCGACGAAATCTTCGATGCAGTTAACCTGACAATCGGGATTAATGTCGGCAATGCGTTCGGCCAGTGCTTCTACTTTTGGCTTGCCAATCAGGCTGATTAAAGCCGGTAGCTGTCGGTTGATGTTGGATTCAGCTACGTTGTCCAAATCAATCAGTGTAAGAGAGCCGATACCACTGCGTGCCAATGCTTCTGCAGCCCATGAGCCAACGCCACCGAGACCAACAATGCATATATGTGCAGAGGCGAATCGTTGTAAGGAGTCTTCGCCGTATAATCGTGCAATACCACCGAAGCGGCGCTGATAATTTACTGAGGAATGGAACATCTGCGACACGTAGTAAAATCCAAAAAGCCGTTTTTAGCAGGTAGTGGTATTATACTGTATCTGCCTGATGATTCGAATTGCAAAAACGATAAGGAGAGTTTCATGTACAAACATTTACTTGTGGCGGTGGATGGCAGCCATACTTCAGAAAATGCTCTGGAGCATGCTATTGGACTGGCTAAAAGTGAAGAAGCAGAATTAACAGTGGTAAATGTGGCCAATCCGACTGAATATATGGCGCTGGCACCTGAGTTTCTGCAGCATGAAAGTTACGAAGCGGCTGCATTGTCTGAAGGGAATACTGTTCTGGACGATGCGGTAAATAAGGCTTTGAAACAATTGCCGCAGGACAGAGTACACCGCCATTTGCTGATAGCTAATAAAGGAGCAAAGGAAATGGCTCAGATGCTGGTGGATTATGCTGACGAAAAAAGTAGTGATCTAATTATTTTAGGTACACATGGACGCAGTGGTCTAATGCATTTGCTTATGGGTAGTTTTGCTGAAACAGTGATGCGTGAAACTAATTTGCCGCTCTTGATTATCCGAAGTGATACTAATGGGGAAGGTTAAAGGCTAACGCTGGTTTATTCAGAAATTGAGAATGGATATATTATCCTTTAAATGAAGCTGAATCTGGGGTGGTACGGATTCGGCTTTTTATTTTGTAATATTGTGCTGAGGATGAAAATAAAACTGCACCCATTTTTTATTAAGGGTGCAGTGGTAATGTGAGGACTCAGACTAAATTAACGAATGAATTTTTTGTGAATTTCTCGAAATTGTGGATTATTGGCTGAACCTAGCCATTCAAATGCTATCATTTCTCGGCTAACTATATTGCATCCATTAGACTGCATGCGAGACAGACCCAGCTCCAGATCACGTTGACGGCGAGAACCTATGGCATCGGCTACAACAAATACTTCATATCCTTGCGAACGTAGGTCCAGAGCTGTTTGTAATACACAAATATGCGCTTCTATACCGGATATGACAATCTGGCTTGCATTTTGCAGATTATCAGCTGTAAGTACACCAGCAGAATATACAGAAAAGCTTTGTTTTTGTACAATTTTAGCCTGCGGCGCAGCGGTAATGATTTCTTCACGGGTAGAGC
The DNA here is from genome assembly GCF_026535865.1 of Snodgrassella sp. B3800. Taxonomy (NCBI): domain Bacteria; kingdom Pseudomonadati; phylum Pseudomonadota; class Betaproteobacteria; order Neisseriales; family Neisseriaceae; genus Snodgrassella; species Snodgrassella sp. B3800. The sequence continues at coordinate 225,778 of NZ_JAFNPH010000004.1, forward strand.
CAATTTTATCGACACAGTGTTCGCTTATGATGGTTGGAATGGCCATATCATTTGCCAATTCGGCCAGCCATACATTGCTGTTTAGTAGTTCATCGGTGTTGCTGATGGCTGGCAGCAAGCGTGTCTGTAAATCAATCATTAATACGGCGGAGCGTTTGCGGTCTAACAACATAATTTGCTTTCCCAAGGGTTGAGTAATTTACACGATAATTATGCATTATTTATAGGTAGCGGAAAGTAAGTACGGGTTAAGGCTGGCAAGGCTGGTAAGTGCCAGCAGGTTACCGTGCCGGTACGGTACCCATACGTTCTGTCAGCGTGGTACGCGGTTCGCCAAAAAGGTTGGCATAATAAGTGGTATTGGCCATAACATTTTTGACGTAGGTACGGGTTTCGTCAAATGGAATAGTTTCGGCATAAATGGCCCCTTCCAGAGGTGTATTTGCCTGCCATCGGCGAGCGCGGCTAGGTCCGGCATTGTAGCCGGTGGTGGTGAGCACTTCATCGCCAAACTGTTTGCGTACATTGCCCATATACCAAGTTCCCATACGGATATTGCCGCGCATGGTATACAGCTCATTACTATCCATACCTAGCCGGCTGGCGATGTCACGGGCTGTAGCCGGCATCACTTGCATCAGGCCGGCTGCACCAACGTTGGAGCGGGCGCCGATCATAAAGCGGCTTTCCTGACGGATTAAGCCATATACCCACGCAGGGTCTATACCGGCTTCTTGAGCAAATGGTACGGCGAGCTCTTTAAATGGCGCCGGATAACGCAATTCGTAGTTGAGGAGGTTATCCGCTTTGTCTGCACTGTAAATTCCCATTTCATAAAAACCATTGTTTTCTGCAAGGGTGGCAGCTGCGATTTGGGTGTCGTCGTTGAAGTTACGTGTAGCATAACGCCATTCTTGCTGAGCCAGTCGGCGCATTGGCCAGTTATTTTCTGCTTGTGCGGTTTTAAATAATGTCAGCGCACGGTGGATATTACCGTCAGCTGCTATTCTGTTCTGAACTTGCTGGCTGCTTTTGCCCACAGTGCTGCTGGTGTTGGCTTTGCTGCCCAAAGCTTCTTTAGCTAGCAACGCATAAAAATTATGTCCGCGTTGAGCTGTTTTTTGGAATATGGCGTTCGCCTGACTATTTTGCCCCAATGAGCGGTAACTGCGAGCCAGCCAATATTGCCACGTAACTTGCTGCTGTAGCGCTGTTGGCATGCTGAGGATGATGCTATTAAGTTTTTGCCAGCGCTGCAGACGCAGTGCTGAGCGAGCATACCATTCCCACATTTCGTTATTCATCTGTGATGGGGTGGCTCGGTCAAAATAATTCAGAGCTTTAGCAGAATTGAGACTATTTGCTTGAGCCAAGCCCAATTGCGCCCAGCCGAAGCCAATTTGTTCTTTGGTGAGACTGGCTGATAGTTGCTCTAGGGTGCTAGCGGCACTGTCTTTGTTACGATTATCCTTATTGATAACTTGATACAGTAAAGCTTCTTGTGCGCCCTGACTTCCACCGGTGCTGCTGCCCAACGGATCTGGTAAGGGACTGCCTAAAGCTTGAGCTAAATTACGTGCATTAGTAATTTGATTCAGTGCCAACAGGTTGCGTACACGTCGCCACCCATTTTGGGCACTAATTTGTTGGCGTGCAGCAGCCTGTTCAAGCCAGCGATTGCATCCTAATGGCAGATTGCCAGATTCCATGCTCAAACTGGCTAATAACTCATTGTCATTATCTATGCCTGCTTGTGCGGCATAGCACCGTGTTTCCATATCGCGGAAATTTTTATCCAGAAAATCATATTGCTGGCGGAATACTGTCCAGTTGCCACGTTTACCTAACTGCTGTAACCAACTATTGCGTATGCTATTGCTCATGGCGCTGTCTGGCTGATGAGCCAGAAACTGAGCCGGTAAAATATCATCGCCATTTTTGGCTGCTTTAAGAGCATTTTGATATTGCTGAAAACTGCTGATGACTTTGTCCGGTGCTTCAGTGGCTTGCGTACCCGGCAGGATGGCTTGACCACTGTTTTTGTTGATGGGCTGGAGCGCGACTTCGTGCTGGTTGCTGCATGCGGTAAGGAGCAGCAAAGTGCCGGAAATGAGATGCTGTTGGTTAGTCAGTTTTGCTTTTAGCATCTTTAAGTGTTTAATCAATTTTTTTCCTTCAAATTTTCTCAAGTTGTATTTTATTTTTTCCAGTAAGCAGGGGTAAACAAGATAAAGACGGTAAATATTTCCAGACGTCCGAGCAGCATGATGATGATGCATAACCACTTCTGAAGGTCTGAAAGAAAAGCAAAGTTATTGGCTGGACCCACAGTACCCAGCCCAGGGCCAGCATTGGTGATACAGCTGATTGCGGCTGTCAGGGCAGACAGAAAATCCATTCCACTCATCATCAAGGCAAAGCTGAATAATATAATGGTGATTACGTACACAAACACAAAGGCCATCACTGTTAAAGCCCGCCGGTCGGGAATATGGCTGCCGTTAATTTTAACCATACTTACCGCATTGGGATGCAGCATCAGCAACATTTCGCGCAAACTGAATTTAAAGAGTACAAGCGCACGCACTGTTTTAATACCACCGCCGGCTGATCCGCCGTTAGAAAGTATGTTGGCCAGAAAAAACATCCATAAGGAGGCGATTAATGGCCATTTGGCAAAATCAGTATCGGAATAGCCATTTGCCAGCCCGATAGATATTAAATTGAAAGCCGTGTATCGAAATGCTTCACCTAGCGAATAAAAACTGTGCCACCACAAATACAAGCTGATGCCAATGATGCTGAACAACAAAACAAATAATAGTACACGGACTTCTTCATCACGCCAGTAATAACGTAATGATTTTTTTTGTAGCGCATTAAAATGATTAGTGAAATTAATAGCACCTAGTATGGTAGCAATGCTAAGAATAATTTCAATCGGTACAGAATTAAAATAGGAAATGCTGTTGTCGTGTGTAGAGAAACCACCAAGGGAAAAAGCTGACATGGCGTGACAAACCGCATCAAACCAGCTCATGCCGGCCAGACGTAAGGCCAGCAATGTAACAAAGGTAAATAATACATAAACGCTCCATAAGCGTTTGGCCGTTTCTGAAATACGTGGTGCCATTTTGCTGTCTTTGTTTACACCCGGTATTTCTGCTTTAAATAATTGAGTTCCGCCTACGCCTAGCATCGGCATGACGGCTACGGCCAGCACAATAATCCCCATGCCGCCCAGCCAGTTGAGCATATGACGCCAGAAATTTAGTGACGGGGCAAGTGTATCCAGACTGGTGATGATGGTGGCACCTGTGGTGGTGAGACCGGAAATGGCTTCAAAATAGGCATTAGTAAAACCCAGTCCGGGCAAGTAGATATAAAAGGGTAGGCAGGCAATCAGGGCAAAGCCAATCCACAGCATGAAGACCAATGTATAGCCATCACGCGGTCGCAGCTCACGGTTATAGCGCATCGTCAGCAGCCAAGTCAGCGCACACACACTCATGCTAATAGCAGCCGTAACTGCAAATGCTGAAAACACATGATCCATGTACAGTAATGAGACTACCGTCGGTGCCAGTAGCAATAATGAGAATAAAAAACCGGTTTTGGCCACAATATGAGCGGTGGGCGCAATTTTGTTGACGAAACCTGATGCCTTATGATGCACAGTAAAGCGGTTGCTGAAATGGCTCATAACATGCTGCCTATGCAAAAAAGCCCAGTTTAACCTGAATCATTTTTTCTAGATCCTGCACCGCTTTGCGTCGAGCCACGAAAAAGATTACATGGTCTCCATCTTCTAGTACTGTATCCTGATGGTACATAGTGATATTTTCGTTACGTACTACCGCGCCAAAATAACACCCCGCGGGCAAACGTAATTGGAACATGGTGCGGCCGATAAGTTTAGAAGTATGGCGGTCACCGTGCAATACAACTTCAATGGCTTCTGCCGAACCGCGGCGTAATGGATACACTGCCATGATATCGCCCAAATGTACATGAGTCAGAATAGAACCAATAGTAATCAGATGCGGTGAAATTACAATATCGATAGCACTGCCCTGCAATAAATCCACGTAACTGGAACGATTGATAATGGCCATCACGCGTTTGGCACCGAGGTTTTTTGCCAACATGGCCGACATGATATTATTTTCATCATCGTTGGTCAGTGCACAAAATACATCGATTTCATCAATATATTCGTTTTCCAGTAGGCTTTCATCCGAAGCATTTCCTACCAGAACCAGCGAATTGTTGAGGTTTTCAGCAAGCCATTCTGCACGATTTTGTTTGCGTTCGATAATTTTAATATCTAATCTAGCTTCCAGCTGTTTAGCCACGCGGTAGCCAATATTGCCACCACCGGCAATCATAATGCGACGTGTCCGCTTGGTAACTGGGCGTAGTTCGCGCATAATGTTTTCCAAATAAGCAGTTGGCGTTAAAACAAAAACTTCATCACCTTCCTGCAGGATAGTGCTGCCAGTGGGAACCAGCAATCTGTTATTGCGGTAGATAGCGCAAATTTGGCAATCCACGCCTTCTTCCAAATGCTGTTTCAGTGCACTAATAGGTTGATTAATCAGCATACCACCATTTTGAGCGCGGATGACAAGTAAACGGATTTTGTCGTTGGCAAATCGCAGGATTTGTAAGGCACTAGAATGCAGTAGCAAATTAACTATCTGTTCGGTTACAAGTTGTTCAGGGCTAATGGCTTCGGTGATGTTAAATAAGTCTAAACTGGTTTTGTATTGATTGTTGCCTGTTTCAAATTCAACGAAATCACTGTAGCGTACTCTGGCAATACGATTTGGCGTATTGAAAAGCGCATAAGCAATTCGGCAGGCAGCCATATTGGTTTCATCATTTTGGGTCAGAGCCAGAATCATGTCAGCATCCTGAGCACCGGCTGTAGACAAGACAGACGGCCACGCGCCGTTGCCGACAATGGTTTGTACGTCTAGTCGCTGATTGATTTTCTGTAAAGCAGTTTCATTGACGTCAATAATAGTGACATCATTATTGGGCATTCTGGCCAGATTGCTGGCAATGGTCGAACCTACTTGTCCACAGCCTAAAATAAGGATTTTCACGTAATTTACATCATCTCTGTGGTAATCAATAGCATTGTAGCCTTTGTGGTGCCGCGTGCAAATATTGGTGTAAAACCGCGACACAAGTATAAAAAAGCTGGCTCTAATCATTTTGTTATATTTGTTCTGTTGCAAAGACGGATGTTACTAATAATTTGCTGAATATTATTAATTTTGATGGATAATCTGAGCCATTTATCTTTGTTTTTATTATATACGCATAAGTGTTGTTATGCGTACATGTTATAAGAGTGGTTTTAAAATTAAATAAACACCATATAATAAAACCATTTTTTACATTTATTACTGAATGTAGGACATTAAAAAGTGATATTTTTTCAACCAGTTGTATTACCGTGGATAAATCATGTATTCAATCAAACGGCAATCTAAACTAATTACACTGGCTGCCATGCTTATAGCTGTAAGTGGATGTGCGCAGGTGGCTGATGTGATGGGCTATGACACCCAAACTCTTAATAGCAGTGCGGCCAAAAGCTATACTCAGATGATAGGTAAGGCTAAAGCAGAAGGGGTGATTGAAACCAACACACCTGTTGCCAGAAGGGTACGCAATGTATTTCAACGACTGGTACCTTACGCCAATCAAGCAAACACTACTGGAGTTCCTTTTGACTGGCAGCTTAATGTTATCCGTAGTGATGAAGCAAATGCTTTTGCCATGCCAGGCGGTAAAATGGTGGTGTATACAGGCATTGTTGATCGTCTGAATTTAACCGATGATGAAATTGCTGCGATTATTGGGCATGAAATGACACATGCATTGCAGGAGCACAGTAAAAAAGCTGCTGGCCAGCAAATTTTGACTAGCGTGGCATTGGAAGTAGGCAGTGCAGTGGTGCAATCTAAAACCGGTGCCAATGCAGATAATGTCGGTGTGTATAAAGATGTGCTAAGTCAATATGGCCTGACTTTACCTTTTTCCCGTTATCAGGAATCTCAGGCAGATGCAGGCGGTCTGAGGCTAATGGCACAGGCGGGCTACAACCCCAATGCTGCCATAACAGTATGGGAGAAAATGAATAAGGTTTTGGGCAATAATAATGGTACTAGCCTTTTGTCTACCCATCCGAGCAATAATGCACGCATTAGCTCTCTGAAAAAAATGCTGCCGGAAGTTATGCCGATTTATGAGCAGGCCAGACTAAATCAGCCGGCTTTGCAAAATCCTACCGGTCGCAGCCAGTATAGTCAGGCGGGCTCAAGCTTGCGCAAAAATGCCAGTGGTAAGAAGAGAAATCGTTTCTAAGATTTTTCAGAAAGTTTGAAATATTAAAATGGTGTAATCAATGTGAAATCACCATGATTGTATTCATTTTTATTACTCTATAGCAGCCTGTAACGGGCTGCTTTTATTTTAATCTTTACATTTTCTAATATTGACTACATCACACTACAAATTGTTTCAATCGCCCCTGTTTTCGGTTATCATTCATATTATTGCAGCAGTAATGCATAATAAATCTACAAGAAAAACTTAAAAAACCATTACATTAAGGATGTTCAAGATGTTAGAAGCCTACCGCGCAGCCGCCGCTGAACGTGAAGCACTGGGTATTCCGCCTCTGCCGCTAACAGCGAAGCAAACAGAAGAGTTGGTTGAATTACTAAAAAATCCTCCCAAAGGGGAAGAAAAATTTCTGGTTGATTTACTGTCACATCGAGTGCCGCCTGGTGTAGATGATGCTTCTAAGGTCAAAGCATCTTTTCTGGGTGCTATTGCGGAGAAAACCGTAAGTAGTCCATTAATCACGCCCGTGTTTGCGGTAGAGCTACTGGGTACCATGTTGGGTGGTTACAACGTTCAGCCTCTGATTGAGTTTCTGGATAATGAAGAGTTGGCGGCTACTGCGGCAAATGCTTTAAAACATACTTTGCTGATGTTTGATGCTTTCCACGACGTGGAAGAAAAAATGCGAGCCGGTAACCGGTATGCAAAAGAAGTAATAGAGTCATGGGCTAATGCTGAATGGTTTACTTCTCGTGAAAAAGTACCGGAAAAAATCACTGTTACCGTATTCAAAGTAGTGGGTGAAACCAATACTGACGATTTGTCACCGGCACCGGATGCATGGAGCCGGCCGGATATTCCGCTACATGCACTGGCTATGCTTAAAAATCCACGTGAAGGCATACATCCAGATAAACCAGGTGAAGTAGGCCCGATTAAACAATTAGCTGAGTTGAAAGCCAAGGGTAATCTGGTGGCTTACGTTGGTGATGTTGTAGGTACTGGCTCATCACGTAAATCAGCTACGAATTCTGTAATCTGGCATACCGGTCAAGATATTCCGTATGTACCGAATAAACGGTTTGGTGGAGTATGTTTAGGTGGCAAAATTGCGCCAATTTTCTTTAATACACAGGAAGATTCAGGTGCGTTACCGATTGAAGTAGATGTATCCAAACTCGACATGGGCGATGTAGTGGATATTCTGCCTTATGAAGGAAAAATAATCAAAAATGGCGAAACTGTCGCCGAATTTGAGCTCAAATCTCAGGTTATTCTAGATGAAGTACAGGCCGGTGGCCGCATTAATCTGATAATTGGCCGCGGTCTGACTGCAAAAGCTCGTGACGCATTAAGTCTGGGACATTCTGAAGTATTCCGCTTACCACAGGCTCCTGCACCGAGCACAGCTGGATTTAGTCTGGCACAAAAAATGGTTGGCCGTGCTTGCGGCTTGCCGGAAGGACAGGGTATTCGTCCGGGTACCTATTGTGAACCACGAATGACTACTGTCGGTTCGCAGGATACTACCGGCCCGATGACACGAGACGAACTGAAAGACCTGGCTTGTCTGGGCTTTAGTGCTGATTTGGTGATGCAATCTTTCTGTCATACCGCAGCCTATCCTAAACCAGTGGATGTCAAAACCCACAAGGAATTGCCAGTATTTATGTCTTCTCGTGGCGGTGTAGCTTTGCGTCCTGGTGACGGAATTATTCACTCATGGCTAAACCGGATGCTGTTGCCGGATATGGTGGGTACTGGCGGTGATTCACACACACGTTTCCCTCTGGGTATTTCTTTTCCTGCTGGATCTGGTTTGGTAGCATTTGCTGCGGCTACTGGCGTGATGCCATTGGATATGCCTGAATCCGTATTGGTACGCTTCTCAGGTAAAATGCAGCCGGGTATCACCCTGCGAGATTTGGTAAATGCCATTCCTTTGCAGGCTATAAAAGATGGACTTCTCACCGTAGCTAAAGCAGGTAAGAAGAATATTTTCTCCGGTCGTATTCTGGAAATTGAAGGTTTGCCGGATTTGAAAGTAGAGCAAGCATTCGAACTGACTGATGCTTCTGCGGAACGGTCTGCTGCCGGCTGTACAGTGAAACTGCATAAAGAGCCGATTGAAGAATATTTGAAATCCAATATAGTGCTCTTAAAAAATATGATTGCCGATGGCTATCAGGATGCCCGTACGCTGAAACGCCGTATTCAGAAAATGGAACAATGGTTGGCTGAACCGAAATTACTCGAAGCCGATGCGGATGCAGAATATGCTGCCATTATTGATATCAATATGGATGAAATCAAAGAGCCGATTCTAGCCTGCCCGAACGACCCTGATGATGTAAAAACTTTGTCTGATGTAGCAGGTACACATATTGATGAAGTATTTATTGGCTCCTGCATGACTAATATTGGTCATTATCGTGCAGCTTCTACTTTGTTAGACGGTAAAACAGATTTACCTGTACGTCTGTGGGTGGCTCCTCCGACCAAAATGGATGCCAAAGAACTTTCTGATGAAGGCTATTATGGTATCTTGGGTCGAGTAGGTGCGCGGATGGAAATGCCTGGCTGTTCTTTGTGTATGGGCAATCAGGCGCAGGCACGTGAAGGTTCTACTGTAGTTTCCACTTCGACTCGTAACTTTCCAAACCGATTAGGTAAGAATACGCAAGTTTATCTGAGCTCAGCAGAGCTGGCGGCAATTTGCTCTAAACTCGGACATATCCCGAACATCGATGAATATCGCGAAAATATTGCCATTATTAATGATAAAGGCATCGAAATTTATCGCTATATGAACTTTAATGAAATTCAGGATTATGTAGATGTAGCAGCCAAGGTAGATGCCTAATAACGGCATTTTATCAGTGGCTTAAAAAAGGACTACCGTAAAGGTAGTCCTTTTTTTAAATGGCGCTAAAAATTAAACATTAAGCTTTGGCTGCTGGATTACTTAAATTAGCCATCAACTAAGAAATTATATGAATTATTCAGCGGCTTACTGCTATAATTAATCACCTCATTCTAAGGTAATAATCAGAAAAAATCATATTTCAGCAGAAATTCCCTTTTTCACCGCCTATATAAATATTAATTGTATTAACCCACTGATAAATTATTTAGGTTGATAGTGGTTTTAATCTATGATGATAATCAATGCAGTTTCTCATAACAAAGGATAGACAATGAATATCGCCTCTAGCATCACTGACCTGATTGGTAACACCCCGCTGGTACAACTCAACCGTCTGAGTGCCGGTTTACCGGGCAAAGTGGTGGTTAAACTGGAATTTTTTAATCCCGGCAACAGTGTCAAGGACAGAATTGCAGCTAGCATGATTGATGCGGCAGAAAAGGCGGGTAAGATTCATTCTGATACGGTGATTGTGGAACCAACCAGTGGTAATACCGGTATTGGACTGGCAATGGTATGTGCTGCACGTGGATATAAATTAATTATTACTATGCCGGAAACCATGAGTAAGGAACGGCGCATGCTATTGCGTGCATACGGTGCTGAACTGGTGTTGACACCCGGAGCAGAAGGCATGTCTGGCGCGATTGCACGTGCACAGGCTTTCGTGGATTCAGATCCGCAGAAATATTTTATGCCACAGCAGTTTGAAAATCCGGCAAATCCAGAAATTCATCGTGAAACTACTGCACAGGAAATTTGGCACGATACTGATGGTAAAGTAGATATTTTTGTTGCTGGTGTTGGTACGGGTGGTACTATCACCGGCGTAGGCGAAGTTTTAAAAGAAAAAAAACCTGAAGTTGAAGTATATGCTGTAGAACCCGAAGCTTCTGCCGTATTGTCTGGTGGTTGCAAAGGACCACATCCGATACAGGGTATTGGTGCCGGTTTTGTACCTAAAATCCTCAATACCCATGTTTATGATGGCATCATTCAGGTTCCGAATGATGTTTGTTTTGATACTGCTCGTGCAATGGCCTCTAAAGAAGGTATTTTAGTGGGAATTTCATCTGGTGCAGCGGTATGGGCTGGCTTGCAACTGGCAGCTAGACCGGAAAACAAAAACAAACTAATTGTGGTATTGATTCCTTCTTATGGTGAACGCTATCTTTCTACACCATTGTTCGCAGATTTAGCCTAAATTTTAACCCTATGATTGCAACCGAACCGGAAAAAAGGTTCGGTTTTTTTATGCAGTCAAGGCTGTGAAACAAATATTTTAAATAAAAGTATATTTTTTGACTAAATTATGAAACAAAAGCAATATAAAATTGATTGGCTTATGAAAAAAACAAAAGCTTTCTTTTGAAAGACTCAATGGTTTATTGAGTAACATAACATTAGTAGACGAAAAGGTTGATTATTTAAGCTATCAGTCTCAGGAAGTCTGCAGAAATGTCACTGCCTACGAAGCTTATAAATTGATGACCTTCCACCAACTAAAATGGTTGGCAGGGCTTTTTAAAATAAGGGATTTTTTGGGCAAAATAGTCGGAATCAAATCAATTTATGTATTCAATAAATTGGAAGAAACAGAGCCAGATATAGGCAGTAAAGTCCATTTTTTTACAATTATTGATAAACAAAAGGATACACTTGCCTTAACAATAAGGGATCATCATCTCGATGTTTGTTTATGTATTCGTATTATAGAAACTAAAGACTATAAAAATAAATTATATGTCATTACTTCAGTTAAGATTCATAAATTTCGGGGAAATTATATATGGCACCTGTTTCAATTATCCATCCTTATATTGATTATAAATTATTCGATAATATTCATTCTTAAAAAAGAGAATGGTTATATACATAAAAAAAACATGTTGGTTCTTGTTTAGTTCATAAATCAGAAATAGACGATGTATTTATTTATGAAACAAATATTGTATTAATTAATAAAATTGAAGGAAATAATTTTTAGTGATTTAATTCTGTAAATCCATAAAAAAATCAGTTATTTAAATCTGTTTATAAACAGTGTAAATGTAAAGACCAGTATGTGGATATATTCGGAACTTTACCATTGGAGAAGCAAAAGGCGTCGCTTACACCCTCTTTTCTGATATCATGTACAGCCACACGCTCAAGCTAGCTAGCTTTTATTTTTGTTTTAAGCAATATACGTTGAGTAAACAAATGATGAAAAAAACATTAGCATTATGTGTCGTAGCAGCCTTTTTAGGTGGTTGTTCATCTGTAGATGTACCTTTATCCGCGAAGCAGGCAAATAAAGAAGTCAAACCGGTACAGGTAGTTGACGGCACTGCGGTAAATAATGAGTATCATCTGGCCAGCAGCCACTGGTCTGATGTAGCCAAAATCCGCGATGAGGCTACCCGTTTAAGTTTTCAGGTTTCACAGGGTAGCATAACCAAAGTGCAGGCCGCACAATTGCTGGATCAGTTTCGTTTGGCTCAGGTAGGACATAATATGGTTGACGATGACATGTTTGCCATTTATTTGCGTAGTGCAGTGGAAAGTCAGCAGGGTACAATTGATACTGCACAATCCAAGGCCTATATACAGAATGCTTTGTCTGGCTGGCAGCAGCGTTGGCCGGTAATGCGTTCTAAACCAGCCAATCCGGCTTTTACAAACTTCCTTATGGAAGTAATGAATATGAAGCCGCTACAATAAATAGGTAAATAAAATACCCTGTCTGTTGAAAGATTGGGTATTTTTGTGCGTTCAAAATTTTAATTCTATAATTTTATACGCATATCTATATTAAAAAAGCAGCCGGTCAAGGCTGCTTTGTTGTTGTGCTAATTAAACAATTTCAGCTTTTTCAATTACTACATTTTCTACTGGTACATCCTGATGGCCGCCATGATTACCAGTTTTAACACTTTTGATTTTATCAACTACATCCTGTCCTTCAACCACTTTACCGAATACGGCATAACCCCAGCCGTGTAAATCAGGTTTGGTGTGATTCAGGAAGTCATTGTCTTTTACGTTGATAAAAAATTGTGCGCTGGCTGAGTGAGGCTGCATGGTGCGTGCCATAGCGATGGTATATTGGTCATTTTTCAGGCCATTATTCGCTTCATTCTCAATTGGTTCATGTGTAGGTTTTTGTTGCATGTCTTTGTCGAAACCGCCACCTTGAATCATGAAACCATCGATTACACGGTGAAAAATGGTGCCATCATAGAAACCTTCACGTACATAACGTTCGAAGTTGGCTGCGGTTTTCGGTGCTTTGTCATGGTCTAATTCGATGCCGATAACGCCGAAATTGGTAGTTAATTTAATCATGGAAATCTCCAGACGGGAGTGAAACAAAAAGTTGCAGCTTTTAGCTGCAATGGTTAATTTGCTTGATGCATGGCAGTGACGTAATCCACTTCTTCTTTGCTACCGAGTACGACAGCAACTCGCTGGTGTAGTCCACATGGCTGGATATCAAGAATATTTTGTTTGGTATCAGTGGCTGCACCCTGTGCCTGTTCAATTAACAGACTCATGGGATTAGCTTCATACATTAATCTCAGCTTGCCTGGCTTGTCAGGATTACGATTATCCTGCGGGTAAGTAAAGATACCGCCGCGCATTAGAATACGATGCACTTCCGCTACCATGGATGCTACCCAACGCATATTATAGTCTTTACCGCGGTTGCCGGTTTTACCAGCTAGCAGTTCGGCTATGTATTTCTGCATTGCCGGCTGCCAGTGTCGCTGATTGGACATATTGATAGCAAATTCTGCTGTAGTGGCTGGTATTTGCGGATTTTCCTGTGTCAGCTGAAACTGGTTTTGTTCATTCAGGGTAAACATGGCGATGCCATGTTTCAGCGTCAGTACCAGTATGGTCTGTGGACCATACAGAACATAGCCGCTGGCCAGCTGCTGACGGCCGCACTGTAAAAAGCTTTCGGTAGTCAGGGCACCAGTGGGTTTTGCCAGCACCGAAAAAATGGTACCGATGGAAATATTGACATCAATATTGGAGCTGCCATCAAGTGGGTCAAAGAGAACCAGAAATTGACCATCGCTATTAGCACTTACAAAGGAATCTTCTTCTTCACTAGCCAGACCGGCGATGGCTGGATTGGAAGACAATGTATCAATCATTATCCGGTTGGACAGTACATCCAGCTTTTTCTGCTCCTCGCCCTGAATATTGCCAGTATGGGCACTACCCAATATATTATCCAGTGCACCTAAGCGGATTTCGCGGTTGATGAGTAGACACGCATTGCTGATGCTGGTGATAACTTCAGGTAATAATGGTGTGACTGCATAGTTTTGTTGTTGCTGATACAAATAATCAGACAGTAAAACGGACATGCAAATACTCCCTTTTAAAATTCTAGGCCATTATACAGTAGCCTTGTTTGCTTGACTGATAAGCAGATGATTTTCAGGCAATGTGAGACTGTAAAACAAACTGGGCACTGTTATCCTGTGCCAGTAGCTGGGTTAATGCTGGTAAAACTTCTGCTAATTGCTGAGGCAGGGTGTAAGGCGGATTAATAATAAACATTCCACTGCCATGCATACCAAAACCGTCTGGCTGCGGGGATTTAACGTGAAGTTCTGCTTGTACAAAGTTATCTGGAACAAGTTTTTGCAGTTTTATAGGCAACTTCTGGCTTTCTACGCTGCTCAGACAAGGATACCAAACCATATAACAGCCGTTAGAAAATTTTTTTATTGCAGCTTTAAGTGTATCCACAACCTGCTGATAATCTTGTTTTACTTCATAGGGTGGATCGATTAATACTACTGCGCGACGGCTGGGTGGCGGCAGCATTGACAATAAACCCTTGAATCCATCATCACAAAAGACCTGAGCTCGGTTGGGCAATTTTATATTGCGCATATTACTTCGTAATAATTCTGCATCTGTTGGATGTAATTCAAACAGTCTCAGACGATCTTGTTCGCGAGCCACTGCCTGAGCAAGCCATGGTGAACCACAATAATAATTTTTTGTATCTGGTAGGCTGGCTATAACTACTTCACGGAAAGTTTGCAGACTGGCATCCAGATTTTTTTCATCTAAAATTCTTTTAATTCCCTCACGGTATTCGCCTACTTTTTGAGCCTCTTTGCTGTTCAGGCTGTATAGACCTGTTCCAGCATGGGTGTCTATATAGCAATATGCTTTGTCTTTAAGCTTAAAATATTCTAGAACTGATATCAGACAATAATGTTTTAGAATGTCGGCATGATTACCGGCGTGAAATGCATGACGATAGCTGAGCATGTATGTGTGACTGTTGTAAAGACTAATAAATTTGAGTTCTTATTGTACCGAATTTATGCATTAGGGTGAAAGATTCGGCTTTCATTGTTTATGGTATAAATGTTCTAATATAGTAGAAAAAATAGGTAAATAAATTAATTATTTTGACAAAAATTTTTCTATAAGGAAAACATAAGCGATGAGCTATTCTCTTTATATCGGTAATAAAAATTATTCAACTTGGTCTATGCGACCTTGGCTAGTGATGAAACATTTTCAGATAGATTTTACAGAAATAATGGTGCGTTTTGACAACTTCGATGCCGATTCAAAGTTCAAACAAACCATTTTGCCATTAAATCCTTATGGTACGGTACCGATTTTATCAGATGATGAACTGGTGATAAGCGATTCTCTTGCTATCTGCGAATATCTGGCCGAACGGCATCCTCAACTTCCTTTATGGCCTCAAAATTATAAAATTCGCGCAAAAGCAAGAAGCGTAACGGCCAAAATGCACAGTGGTTATAGTCATATACGCCAGCATTTAGCCATGAATATTGAGGCAGTCTTACCTGAAATCGGACAGATAAAACTTCGTGATTTTCCAACACTCAGAGATGAAATCAATTTTTTAGATAATCATTTATCATCTTTGCTTGCAGAATCTGAAAGCCCGTATCTGTTTGGTGATTTTAGCATTGCAGATGCATTTTATGCTCCGATGTGCTTGAGATTGAAAGGATATCAGATACCTGTTTCAAACATTCTGAACCATTACATAGAAACTATATGTACTACCGAAGCGGTGGCTGAGTGGATTGCTGAAGCTCTTGAAGAAAAAGATTTTGTCATCATGGATGAACCTTATCGTATCTGCCGCTGAAATAAGGATTGATATAAAAATGCCGGTAAGCTTAATCAAGTTACCGGCAATTATTTATTTATTCAGACTGCTTTTTATCTGCAAAGCCAGTTGAGGGTTCCACATCGCACCGGTTGCACTCATCACTGCATCAGCTCCGGCTGCTCGATAAGCCAGATAATGCTCTGCATTGCTGACACCACCTACGCCGATTATGGCAAAGTGATTATTTAGTCGGGTTCTTAATCTGTGCAAACGTTCTACCATTTCTAGGCCAGCCCAGCGAATAGCATCACCACAAACCCCGCCTGTAGGTCGGTTTTGTCCCAACGCTGGTTCTCCATCTGCATTTACCGGCCTAGCTGACAATGTGTTGATGGTACTGTAGCCATCTACCACACCGTCCAATACGTGCAGCAGCGGGTAAATAGCTTCATCATTAGCAAAATAAGCAAGTTTAAGAAATAGGGGTTTATCAGGTACGGCGTTTTTGATTTCCTTGGCTATGCGTTCGACCTTAGGAAAATCAAAGCACAATAATTGGTTTACCCCTTCATTGGGGCAGCTTAAATTGGCCTCCAATATGGGGGCTTTTGTTTCTGCTACGAGAAGGGCAGTTTTGGCATAATCTTTTTCGATACTGGCTTCATTACCTGCGGTGCCTTGAAAACTGCCAATCAGAAATTGCCCTTTATGTGCAGCATTTACAGCTGCAGCCATATCAGGCTGCCAGATATCAGGATTAAAGGAAGGCACGCCAAAAGAATTGGTAATTGATAACGGCGTGGTGTAATTGGTATCAGCTAAAACTGTATCTACGCCGGCAGACAATTGGTTTTCAGGGTGCACCGATAATACATTAGGTAGGGGGTGGCTGGCATGTGCACGACTACGTACGGTTTTGTACACACATAAATCAAAACCATAGTTAAATGCTGCTTTGATAAAGCTGGCATTCAGTAATGGACCTGCAGGAATACCGAAAGGCAAATTCACTTCCAGATTTAGAAAAGTTTCTGGCTGTTTTTTCTCTGGTATAGATGGTGGTGTCAGACTGAATGCACCAAAAGGACCTTGCTGATAGTTTTCTTCATAGCTTAGAAGAGGGTTATAAAATGGAGTGGGTTGATTCTGCATGGCTGTTCCTGTTGGTCTGATTGATTTATTCTGGCAAAACAATTTACATGAGCATTTAAATGTGATGACAACTATTGAGGCAAATCTGTTGTCATAGTGGCGTGTAACATGCTCATTTGGTTTCGGCGCAAAAAAAGCTACAGGGTTTATGTAGCTTTTGCATATCGGGTATGAATCAATTAATTAATTGTGTGCAGTGTACACTAGGTTTGGATGCTGATTAATCTTTTAAATTAATTTAACTCAGAAGTGCAATTCGGACAACGTTTTGCTTCAATCGGAATTTCGGTACAGCATTCAGGACATTGCTTGGTATGGCTTTGCTGTGGTGGGCTTTTATGCAGACGATTGATCCCTTTTACCACCATAAAAATAGCAAAGCCAACGATAATCAGGCTAATAACTGTATTAATAAATAAACCGATATTAATGGTCACGGCTCCGGCTGCCTGAGCGGCACCCAGTGTCTCGTAAGGGCCGGGGGCTTTGGCACCATCACGCAAGGTAAAGAACAAATTGGAAAAATCTACTCCGCCAATTAGTAAGCCAATAGGGGGCATGATTACATCGTCAACCAATGATTTAACCATATTGGTAAATGCAGTACCGACTACCATACCAACAGCGAGATCAATGACATTGCCTCGCATTAAAAAAGCTTTAAACTGTTCTAAAAATTTCATATTTGCCTCCATGGTTGGCTTATAAATGAAATACTTGCGTATTTATATTAGCGCGATTAAACCAGCCGGCATGCAGGGAAAGCGTTATGCAGTGTAAAAATAATAAAAGCTGCCTGATTCTGAATTCAGGCAGCTTGGAACAACGTTTTGTTAATCAAGCATTATTGTGGGTACTGACTAGATCTTCCGGTACACCCAATGCATTGATGCTGTAACCACCGTCAACATAGGTGATTTCTCCAGTGATGCCAGTAGCTAAATCGGATAATAGGAAAGCTGCCGTATTGCCCACTTCTTCAATGGTAATATTCCGGCGAATTGGGTTTTGTGCTGAAACGTGGGACAGCAGGCGGCTGAAATTGGCAATACCAGAGGCAGCCAGGGTTTTAATCGGGCCGGCAGAAATGCCATTGCAGCGGATACCTTCCTGTCCCAGACAAGCGGCAGTAAAGCGGATACCAGCTTCCAGCGAAGCTTTAGCCATACCCATTACGTTATAATTAGGAATGGCACGAACTGCACCAAGATAGGTCAACGCCAGAATGGCACTGTTATGACCAGTCATTAACGGGCGTGCCGCTTTGGCCAGTGCAGGCAGACTATAGGCAGATACTTCATGGGCTGTCATAAAGGCTTCACGGGTAATGCTATCGAGAAAATCACCGTTTAAAGCCTCTTTGGGTGCAAAAGCAATGGCATGTACCAGTCCGTCTAGTTGCGACCAGCTCTGACCGAGGTCAGAAAATAACTGATTGATTTCATCATCACTCTGCACATCGCAGCGGTATACCAGTTCTGAGCCGAGGCCGGCTGCCATTTTACGTACCCGTTCTTCGAGTTTGTCTACGACATAGGTGAAGGCCAGTTCCGCACCCTGTTCGTGACAGGCTTTGGCAATACCATAGGCAATAGAGCGTTCCGATATCATACCTGTGATGAGGATTTTTTTGCCTTGCAAAAAGCCCATATTTATTATCCTTGAACGTGATTTGTGTTAGCTTAAAGCCCGCATTATAACTAATATTTACTTTTAGGCGAAATGCTAGTATAGAGTAGAAACTTTAAAACCGGCCGCAGGCTACTAAGCCGATAGGCCGGTAATATCTGAAAAAATTATTAGCTGCTTAAGCCGGAAAGATAATGGTCTGCATCCAGAGCTGCCTGACAGCCGGAAGCGGCGCTGGTAATGGCCTGACGGTATATGTGATCTTTTACGTCGCCAGCAGCAAATACACCTGGAATATTGGTAGCACCCACATTACCTTCATTGCCTCCTTTGGTAATGAGATAGCCGGTGGCATCCATATCCAGCTGGCCTTTAAAAATCTGGGTATTGGGTTGGTGACCGATGGCAATGAAAATGCCGTTTACGGCCAGAAGCTCACTTTCATTGTTTGTATAGTTGATTCTTACTGCGTTGACGCCAGAATCGTCACCCAGAATTTCGTCTACATTGGCATTGAGTTTCAGAATAATTTTGCCTTCTTTTTCCCGTTCCAGTAGCTTATCAATCATGATTTTTTCGGCACGAAAACTTTCTCGCCTGTGAATGACGGTTACAGTACGGGCGATATTGGCTAAATAGAGTGCTTCTTCAATGGCTGTATTACCACCACCTACCACTGCTACATCCTGATCTTTATAGAAAAATCCGTCGCAGGTGGCGCAGGCGGAAACGCCACGGCCGGCAAATGCTTCTTCACTAGGTAAGCCGAGATATTTAGCCGATGCACCGGTGGCAATAATTAATGCGTCACAGCTATATGTACCCATATCACCGGTGAGAGTAAATGGACGCTGCTGCAACTGTACCTGATTAATGTGATCGAAAATTATCTTGGTACCGAAACGTTCAGCGTGAGCCAGAAAGCGTTCCATCAGTTCTGGACCCTGTACGCCATTCACATCTGCCGGCCAGTTATCAACTTCTGTAGTTGTCATCAGCTGACCACCCTGTGCCATACCGGTAATCAGAGTAGGATTCAATCCAGCACGGGCAGCGTATACGGCTGCGGTATAGCCGGCAGGTCCGGAACCGAGAATGATCAGACGGCTGTGTGTGGTTTCTGTCATGACAAATCCTTCTTATGCTTGCAATGCTTGAGTGAAAAATTATTAATTAC
This sequence comes from Snodgrassella sp. B3800, assembly GCF_026535865.1. NCBI lineage: Bacteria > Pseudomonadati > Pseudomonadota > Betaproteobacteria > Neisseriales > Neisseriaceae > Snodgrassella > Snodgrassella sp. B3800. The sequence goes on from NZ_JAFNPH010000004.1 coordinate 245,137, forward strand.
TGTACCACAATACCCGCGGTTGATTAATATTGACACTATTATGCAGAATAATTATTTATCAATGGTGCTGTTCAGCAATCCCATTCAGATGATAATGCTGGCCGCAATATGGGCATTCTATGCTGCTGTTTGACTGAATAGGTAAGAATACGCGTGGATGTCCGTTCCAAGTTTCGTTTTCTGGTCCGGTGCATATCAGTGGTAAATCATGCGGAGTGATGGTGATCATAGATGGAGCTGAATGACTCATTATATTTTCCTTACATCGGCAATAAGACAAAAAAAATCCAGCAGGCTTGATAGGCGGAAATACCTTTATTCAGGCCTGCTGGCTGAGTTTTAGTCAATATAGGTTAACCATGATTCATATTTAGCATTTTTGCCGTGAACGATGTCGAAGTATCGCTGCTGGATTTCAGTAGTCAGGGAGCCACGTGCGCCGCAGCCGATTGTGCGTCCATCAACTTCACGGATAGGGGTAACTTCAGCTGCGGTACCAGTAAAGAATACTTCATCGGCACAATAAACTTCATCACGGGTAATGCGTTTTTCAGTTACCGTTAACTGCATATCTGCAGCAATGGCCATTACAGTACGACGTGTAATGCCATCGAGTGCGGCATCCAGTGCTGGCGTGTAAAGTTTACCATCATTGATAATAAAGACATTCTCACCTGAACCTTCTGCTACAAATCCATTAGCATCTAACATAATGGCTTCATCGTAGCCATTACGGGTGGCTTCAGTATTGGCCATAATAGAATTCATGTAGTTGCCATTTGCTTTGGCTTTAATCATGGTGATATTAGGGTGATGCCTGGTAAATGAACTGATTTGCACGCGGATACCACGCTGCATGCCTTCTTCACCAAGATAAGCACCCCATGGCCAAGCTGCTACTATGACTTGTACATCATTCTGATCCGGCGCTACCCCCAGTTTGTTAGAACCATAGAAAGCCATAGGGCGGAAATAGCAGGAGGACAGTTTGTTGGCCTTTACTACCTCAATGTGAGCCTGATTAATCTGTTCTTGTGTATAGGGCAGGTGCATGCCGGTAATTTTTGCGGAATTAAACAGGCGTTTGGTGTGATCCTGCAATCTGAATATAGCGGCACCTTTTGAGGTTTCGTATGCACGGACACCCTCGAATACGCCCATGCCATAATGTAATGTGTGTGTTAAAACGTGTGTTTGGGCATTTCGCCAGTCGACAAGATTACCGTTAAACCAGATAAAACCGTCGCGATCGGCCATAGACATAGTAAAACTTCTCCAAAATAAGACATTAAGCTGCGTGGCCGAAACTCAGCTCTGCATGGGATAGGGCAAAACTGGGTCTAAGACTTGGGCAGTGCAAGAATCAATGTAACAACAGCCTAAGGTCTTAGCTTTAGCCAGTGGTTGCTGTTACTTTATGTAAACATAAATATTATACACTGCCTGTTTTGCTTGCCAATGCTGAAAACATGGGCTGCTTTTGCTAAAAAGCCGTGAAATCGTTTAAACTGTGTTGTTTCTCGGCTAAACAGGCTGTTATCTGGCATATGATTGTTTTTTCTGAAAACAGTACTTTACGGGGTAGACGGGTATGAAGATTATTTACACATTAATAAAGATAGTGGTGTTACTGGCTTTGCTGTTACTGGCTGTAAGTAATACACAACTGATTACATTTAATTATCTGCCTGGGCAGATGCTGAATTTACCGCTGATTGTACTGTTGCTGATATTTTTTATTATTGGTGCGGTGTTTGGGGTGTTTGCTATGTTTGGTCGTCTGTTAAGACTGCGCAGTAAGGTTAATCAATTGCAGGTTAAAATTGATAAGCAAACGAAAGCTGCCAGTCAGTCAGTCCATACTGAAACTATTGCCACCAATGCTGGTGTGAACGGCCAAAATCATTCTGAAGAGCAGAAGGTAAATAATCAGCATGGATAGCAATGATTTTTGGATGTGGCTGGCGCCAGTTTTTTTATTACCGGTATTTTTTGCTATGGGTTGGTTTGCAGCACGTGTGGATATGCGTGCTGTGCTGAAACAGGCAAAAGCTATTCCAGAAGGATTTTACAAAAGTTTGGATGCGCTGGCGGAACACAAAAGTGCGGTTGCGGTACGTGAGCTTGCTGAAGTAGTGGATCAGCAGAATGATGCCAGACAGAGTACATATGAATTGCATCTGACACTAGGTAAGCTGTATCGCCAGCGTGGAGAAAACGATAAAGCCATTGCTCTGCATCAAAGCTTGCTTGAATTACCGGAAACCATCGCAGAACGACGAGATACTGTTGCTTTTGAGCTCGGACAAGACTATCAGGCAGCCGGACTAGTAGATCGTGCAGAACAAATATTGGTTGGTTTGCTTGATGGCAGTAAGGCTCGGCAGGCACGACAAATTCTACTGAATATCTATCAGCAGGATCGCGACTGGGAAAAAGCAATTAAACTTGCTGAAGAGTTAAGCACTGGTGATCAGACATATCAGTTTGAAATTGCCCAGTTTTATTGTGAGCTGGCTCAGCTGGCTTTATACCATTCGGAATACAATAAAGCGCGCGAATATATTTTTCAGGCTTTGGCGGTAAACCGTAAATGCTGCCGTGCGAATATGATTTTGGGTGATGTAGAGCTGAAACAACATAATTATCAGGCCGCGATAGATGCTTATAGTGCCATAGAAAAGCAAAATTATGAGTATCTGAGTCAGGTAGGTGAGCGCCTGTATGATGCTTATGATGGTTTACATAAAGCTGCCGACGGTATTGAAGTTTTGATTGGATTTGCCCAGACCTTTCCTCAGTTGGATTTATCCGGCGTGATTTATGAAAAGTCAGTACCTATATATGGTGAGGATAAAGCCACGGAAATTGTGATTGATTTGGTACGGCGCAAACCTACACTCACGGGAACTTATCGTTTGCTCGGGGTTTTGCAGAATAGTATAAACCCGAAATGGAAGGCGGAAGTGGATATGATGCGTTCGGTAGTGGGACTGCAGATGCAAAAATCTGTGATGTATCGTTGCCGACACTGCCATTTCAAATCACAAGTGTTTTTCTGGCATTGCCCAGCCTGCAATAAATGGGAAACGTTTACCCCAAACCGCATTGATATTTAGTTTGCAAGCTGATACGGATTGGTCTAAGCGGACTTAGCGTTTAGTTATCTTTTTTATAAGCAGAACCATTCAGACTGATAACCCTCTTCTGACAAGCTAAGTAGTCCTTATTATTTTGTAATTTTTTCTATATAAAGTATGAATCCATTAATGCTTGATACCACGTTGATTGATCAACCAGCTAAGCCAGTTATTGTGGCGCTGGATTTTGCCAGTGCGGAAAAAACGCTTGATTTTGTGCAGCAGCTGGAACCAAGTCTATGTCAACTCAAAATCGGCAAAGAGTTGTTTACCGCTACCGGACGGTATCTGGTGGAACAATTGGTGTTGCAAGGCTATCGAATATTTCTGGATTTGAAATATCACGACATTCCCAATACTGTTGCTTCTGCCTGTAAGGTGGCTGCTGACATGGGTGTATGGATGGTAGACATGCATGCTTCGGGAGGGCGCAGAATGATGGAAGCTGCAGCCGAAGCGGTCAGCAATTACAGTCAGCCTCCATTATTGATTGCAGTAACAGTTTTAACCAGTATGACCCAGTCAGAGCTGGCTGAAACCGGCATGAACCTGCCAATTGATGAAGCGGTTGTTCGTTTGGCTGAATTGAGCCGTCAAGCGGGTATGAATGGCGTAGTTTGCTCTGCACAGGAAGCCACTTTATTGCGTCAGCAGCTGGGACAAGAGTTTTTATTGGTTACACCCGGTATTCGTCTCAGTACTGACATCAAAGACGATCAGCGTCGAATCATGACGCCTAAAGCTGCTTTGGCTGCAGGCAGCAGCTATTTGGTTATGGGGCGTCCAATTACTCAAAGTGAGCATCCTTCGGCATTGTTACAGCAAATCAATCAGGGTCTAATTTAGCTCAGAAAATTTTATGTAATTATGCCTGCTATAAATTAATTACAGCAGGCATTTTTTCATAATATTATCTGTATATCAGCCAGTGAGCTGTTTGCTGATAAGTTTTTTCACTGGTGGTAGATTATTGCTGATACGTAATACCAGAGATCGCATCAGCCGAGCAGGATGGCTGTCATTGGTGAACAACGACACCATGGCATTGGTGCCATGATAAAGCATCCGTGTATGCGGCATATGCTGGCGCTGGTATTGTGCCAATAGGGTTTGGCTGCCAATGTCTTTACCTTTCTGTACCGCTTCAATGATCAGTTTAGACAGGATACCAACTCCACTCAGACCTAGATTGAAACCATGGGCGGTAACTGGGTGCATACCTACTGCGACATCACCAATCAGGGCACTACGATGGGCATAGAATGCATTGGCGTGAACGCCAACAAGCGGGTAATGATGCACAGTGCTGACCAGATGCATGTCACCCAATTTGCCTTTCAGCTGCTTGGTAATATCAGCCGCCAGTTGTGCAGGAGACATATTTAGAATTTCACCAGCGCGTTCATTATTAATGGTGACCACGCAGTTGGTCATATTTTCTTCTAAGGGCAGCAAGGCCAATGTACGGCCATAATGGAAACATTCCAGCGCAGTATGCTGATTGCTCAGGGTATGACGCATGCGGAATACAATCACCGTACGACCGAAATCATGAATCTGAGCGGATATACCTAATTGACGGCGAGTATTGGAAAAGCGGCTATCAGCAGCAATGAGCAATCTGGCGCTGATGGTTTGCCCGTTATCCAGAGTGGCTTCGATGTGGTTGCTATCTTCATTTCTGACATCAATAATGCTATGTCCCCCAATCAAGTTGATGTTTTTATATGGGGTGACAGCTTCATAGGCCGCACGGCGGATATGATGATTACTGATTAGAAAACCTAAAGTATTAGCTGGTTTACCGCGTGCCATAGTGGGTTGTTCGAAATGTAGTTGATAATTCGAGTAACCATTGATTACTTTGGCATCACGCAAAGGATAAATTTCATTTGCCGGTACTTTGTCCCACATATCCAGCTGTTGCATGAGTTCCTTTGAGTAATGGGTCAGGGCAATTTCCCTGCCATCAAACGGTGGTTCTGCCAGCGTAGCCGAATCTTGCTTTTCTACTACGGTAATTGATAGTCCTGATGGTGCCAGTGCGCGTGCCAGACTCAATCCTGCCGGACCGGCACCGACAATAATGACATCAGTTTCTTTACCTGAGCTTGGAGAGACATTGGTTGCCGTCATAAAATCTGTTCCTGAATGAATATATTTTATACAGCACTAGGATAACTGAAAATCAGCACGAATCCTATCTTAAACGCTTACAAAGTTAATAAAGGTCAAGCTTAACTTGGAGTTTGCGCCTCTGCTAAAATCATGGAAATGGTATTTAGATATGAATGGTTACTCATATGGCTGAAAATTCATTTCAAGAAAAGTTGCAACAACTGGGTAAACTGGCCAGAGCCCAGCGTCAGGCTGAAGAGCAGCAACGGGCACAGCAAGCAGCAAAGCGTCAAACAGATATCACTTTCAGTGAAGCGATGGGTAAGGATATTGTGCCGTTAAAAGCCAGAAATCAGTTTCAGCATCCACGTGACACTAGTCCGATTAAACCGCGTCAGAAGCAGGAAGAGCTGCTGGATACGGAAAGCTATTTTTATATTGGTGAAAATCAGGAAGATAGTACACCTGTGGTGTTTAGTAAAAATGGCCGTGGTATGGCTGATATTAAACGTTTGCAAGCCAGACATTGGCCGATAGTGGCTTATGTGGATTTACATGGTTACAGACAAGAAGAAGCACAGGAAGTGCTTAACGAATTTATCGCATATATACAGCAATACGGTGTCGTGGGCGAAATTGTTCATGGCAGTGGTCTGGGTTCCAAAGACTATCAGCCGATATTAAAAACGCTGGTACGGCGCTGGCTGATGGCCCATCCCGAAGTTCTTGCCTATGCTCAGCCTAATGAGCGCAATGATGGTGCTGTGTATGTTTTGGTTAAAAAGAAACATCGTATGCTGTAGAAAAATTAATTTTTGCAGATGAACAAAAAAGGGTTCCGACTTCATCAACTCAGTTAGATCTGTATAGGAATATTTAACAATGCAGCTTTCTTGTCCCGAGAGATGTAATGCGTAATAAAAAGGCTAAATGGATACGGCAGATTAAATACAAAATGCCGACACAAGCTTCATTATTTGCCTCGCCTTGGTTTAAGCCATTCGCACGCTGGTTTGACCAACCCTATTTTTGGCAGCTTAATCGTGAACGGGCTGCTTCGGCAGTGGCTGTTGGAATGTTTTGTGGTCTGATGCCGGGTCCAACACAATTTTTTACCGCACTTATTGTGGCTTACCTTGTTCGTACACATTTACCACTGGCATTGTTAACTACACTCTATACTAATCCGTTAACTTATGTGCCTCTTTATTACTGTGCTTATGAAATAGGTGCCGGTCTGATGTATGGGCAATGGGGTGTAGAAATGCCTGCCTTGCCGGCTTTAACCATTGGTCATCTGGGTTCGGAGTTGTGGCAATGGGTGATACAATTTGGCAAACCTTTGCTTGTTGGCGTACCTGTACTAGGGATGATTCTGGCTACTCTCGGCTATTTTTTGGTCTGGAATGGTTGGAATTGGGTAGCAGCGTACAGAAAAACACACCGTAATATCCGGAATTAATATGATAGAGCGTTCGTTAACAGATAATGAATTGCGTCTGGTTACAAATTTACTTGGTCATGCAGCTAATTGGTCAGAAGTAAAGATTGTTTTCGGAGCTTGGTGGCAGTTTCATCAGCATGCAGCCATTACCTGCGGCAATCGTATTTATTTTCCAGCTGCTTATTTCACAGATGATTTTGTAGCTACCTCTTTAAGCCGGCAAGCATGGCTAATTCATGAATTAATACATGTATGGCAGAGCCAGCATGGTTTTCCGGTTTTATTGGCCGGTGTCTACCTGGCAATGAAAGCAGGTTATCATCACCGCCGTGCCTACCGTTATCCGCCTTTGAATGAAATTAAATACTTCGGCCAGCTTAATATGGAGCAGCAGGCACAACTGGTACAAGATTATTTTCTGGCACTGGCCGGTGATAGTAGACACCATTCGCATCTACTCTATTTCCGTCGTTTGCTGAAGCCGTTTGTCAATCATCCGCATAATCAGCGCTTACTCCCTCATTACTGAACGTACAGCAAGCCAGAATAGCCTCCGAAAGATTCCCGCACAAGCTGATATAATCTGCATTTGATTTTATTGCCGGAGTGATTCATGTCTGTATTTGATGCAGCTGCACAGCAATTGCATAGTGTACGAGATTTTTTACGTTTTACTGTCAGTCAGTTTGAAGAAGCCAAACTGTTTTTCGGCCATGGAAATAATAGTGCCTATGATGAGGCTGCCTATTTGATTTTGCATACCTTACATTTGCCGCTGGATACTCTGGAGCCTTTTTTAGATGCGCGGTTACTGGATACAGAAAAAGGTACCTTGCTTCATCTGGTACAGCGCCGTATCAGTGAGCGTATACCTGTAGCTTATCTAACCAATCAGGCTTGGCAGGGCGAATATGAATTCTATGTGGATGAACGTGTGATTGTGCCACGTTCATTTATTTACGAACTATTAGGCGAACCTCTGCGGTTATGGATTGAATATGACGAGCTGGTACACAGTGCACTGGATTTGTGTACTGGTAGTGGGGCGCTGGCAATCCAGATGGCGCATTGCTATCCAGATGCGGTAATTGATGCTGTTGATATCAGTCTAGATGCGCTTGAAGTAGCCGCAATCAATGTGGAAAACTATGGATTGCAGGAACGAATTAATTTAATTCATACAGATTTATTTACTGGTATAGACAATACGTATGATTTGATAGTTTCTAATCCGCCATATGTTGATGCAGAGTCTGTTGAGCAGCTGCCGGAAGAATATTTACATGAACCTGAGCTGGCACTTGGCAGTGGTGAAGATGGGCTGGATGTAACCAGACAAATCATTCAGCAGGCTGCTCGTTATCTGAATCCTCATGGCGTATTAGTGGTAGAAATTGGTCATAACCGAGAAATACTTGAGCAGGCATTTCCAGAATTGCCATTTACATGGCTATCCACTAGCGGTGGCGATGGTTTTGTATTCTTGCTAAGTCGGGAACAACTGTTGGGTGAAGAATAAACTACACATCTATGGTCAGTTAAGCCAGTTTGGCTTCAATAAAAGTTTACTTTACCATTGGCTAAATGGCTTGCTGACCAGATTACTGTTGTAATAGCGTGGATCATCTGATACCTCCTCGCCAATCCACTCTGGCAAAATAATTTCATCCTGTGCATGGTTTAGTTCCACTTCAGCCACAATCAGTCCTTGATTAGCGCCCAGAAATTCATCAATTTCCCACACAAGACCATTCAATGGTATGCAATAACGATATTTTTCAATAATAGGTTGTTCGGCCAGATGCTGAATCATATATCGTGCTTCGTCCGGCGGTATAGGATATTCAAATTCTGTACGCGTAATGCCTTGAGTTGTACTTTTAATGGTTAGCCATGCTTCATTTTCACAGCAACGCACACGCACTGTGCGCTCCTTGATGGTGGAAAGGTAGCCCTGACAATAATGTTTTGCAGGTACCAGACCCCGCCAGTTATTGCCTGTTACCAGAAATTTACGTTCAATCTCTTTTGCCACAATCAATTTCTTTCATCTAATATATACAAGAAAAAGCACCAGCAACCGTGTTTTAGCTTGCTGGTGCAGTGGTCTTAAGCTTAATAATAGCAGTTAAGAAGCCAGTTTGTTGGCAATGGCATTAAACATCAGTGATGCTTCCAATGGCTGCTCCAGCATAGAAGGCTCAGCTTTCGGCCATGTAGACCATTGTACAATAACCAGTTTCTGCGCCTGATTAACCATTATAATCTGCCCGTAAATACCCAGAGCCCACATGGTATCTTTACTGTTTAGCCCAGTTTTGGGTGCTACATCAGCAGCATTAGCCGGTACACTATTATTCCACCATTCATAACCATAAGTACCCTCTGGATGTAGCTTGCTTACTGAATTTTTTGCCTGATTCCAGCTACGCGCATCTTTTACCCAGTTTGCCGGCAGAATCTGCTGACCATTTGGTAATTTGCCGTTATTCATCACAAACAGGCCAAATTTACCCCAATCCTCAAGTGTGGCATTAAAACCATGAGCACCAACATCATGTTTGCCCACCGCATAACTATGCCATACACCATCACGACTCATGCCAAAAGGCTGCCAGATTTTATCCTGAAGATATTTGGCAATATTTTCACCAGTGGCTTTTTCAAGAGTATCACCTAGCAACCATGCGCCACCTGAAGAATAAGACCAAGCTGTACCTGGTTTGGCGTAAGCCTTACGTTGTGGGTTTTTGACTAGATTGTTGACACAGGTATAAGTGTTGGGATGTGCTTCACATTGGGTTAGCTGCGCAAAATCAGATTGAGGATTGGTGTAGTCTTCGTTCCAGTTAACACCAGAAGTATGTTGCAACAATTGACGAATTGTAACGTTTTCCCATGCAGTACCACGTACATCAGGATTATATTTGACTACCTTATCATCTAGAGATTTGATTTTACCTTCTTTAAGAGCCACACCCACTAGGGTGGATACAATCGATTTACCTACAGAACGGGACGTCCATAAAGTTGTTGGGTTATTACCGTTGGCATAATAATCCCAAACCACTTTACCATCTTTTATAACCATCATACCGGTTACATTGTTGCGTTTTAAATAGTCTTTCAACAGATAAGACTGGCCATGAAGCTGATAACTTACCTGATTAAGATTTTGTGTTGCACGTGGTAAAGGTTTACCGCCTGCTGCATGAAATACATCACCAGCATACGAGCGGTAATCATTACGAAAACCAATTGCACGCTGCTGCTGATTCCATGTCAGCATGTTTTTAACATTTGGCAGTTTTTTGTCAACAGGTGTAGGGCAGTTATTCAGATGTAGCGTTTTACAATTATTCTGAATTGTGCTTGCCTGAGTGTTAAAGGCGGCTGAAAGACATAATGTTAATAGCGCTATTTTTATTGTTTTTAAAGAAGAGTGCATATAAATCTCCCAAAAAATATCACAACTATAAAAAGTAATGCATCGCTAATATATTTAAAAGCGATAATAACATTATCTTACTTTTAAAATAGAGTTGTAAATATGTTAATAAATTATATTTTAATAGATATAGACCTGGTAGAGATTAAAATCAAAGTTTTTGAATGATATTAATAAATAAAATTCTGAAAATTAATAATTTTAATTATTTAAACGAATATAGTTTAAATATTAGAATACATAAATGAGAATTCATTTATAAGATTGTTGAGAAATTAGTTAATAATAAAGATGTAGTTAGAAACTGACTATTTCGTGACCCATCAATCAAATTCTGATCATACAAAAATTATGCTTATACAATTGTTATGCATTATTAAAAAGAAACCTGCTTTTGAGCAGGTTTCTTTTACAACAATCAGGCAAAAGTCAGAACACCATCCTGAGCAGTTAGCATAATCGTACTGTCAGGTGCGTAATCACCGGCTAATAATTCCTTAGCCAGCGGATTTTCAATTTCCGTCTGGATAGCGCGTTTCAAAGGACGGGCACCGTATACAGGGTCGAAACCCACTTTAGCCAGTACATCCAGAGCAGCATCGTCAACTTGCAAGTGCAAATCCATTTTTTCCAAACGGTTGCGCAGCCCTGCGAGCTGAATATTCGCAATTGCACGGATATTAGACTGATTCAAACTATGGAAAACCACCACTTCATCAATACGGTTTATCAGCTCAGGGCGGAAGTATTGTTTCACTTCTTCCATTACAACCGCTTTAATGGCTTCGTAATCATCACTCGCCATCTTCTGGATTTCCTGACTACCAATATTAGATGTCATCACAATTACCGTGTTTTTGAAATCGACAGTACGTCCCTGTCCATCTGTCAAACGCCCATCATCCAGTACCTGTAACAAAATGTTAAAAACATCTGGGTGGGCTTTTTCCACTTCATCCAGTAACACAACACTATAAGGATTACGTCGTACCTGCTCGGTCAGGAAACCGCCTTCTTCATAACCAACATAGCCGGGAGGCGCACCAATCAGGCGTGCTACAGAGTGTTTCTCCATATATTCCGACATGTCTACACGAATAAGATGAGTTTCACTGTCAAACAGGAAACTAGCCAGTGTTTTGCATAGCTCTGTTTTACCTACACCGGTAGGTCCAAGGAATAAAAAGCTGCCGTAAGGTTTATTAGGATCAGCCAGACCAGAACGTGAGCGGCGAATTGCATCAGCTACAGCTCTAACAGCTTCATCCTGACCTACCACACGTTCATGCAATACTTCTTCGATTTTCAGCAGTTTTTCACGTTCACCAGCCATCATTTTCGATACAGGGATACCTGTCATACGCGATACAATTTCTGCGATTTCTTCTGAGCCAACTTTAGTGCGTAACAGTTTGTTTGGCTGTGTATCATGCTGACCACTGTCTGCTGCCTGTAACTGAGCTTCAAGTCGTGGCAATTCCTCATATTGCAGCTTGGCCACATCCTCCCATTTGCCTTCACGTTTTAGTGCATCCATACGAACTTTAAGATGATCAATCTGTTCTTTAATGGTTACACTGCCTTGGGCTTTAGCACGCTCGGCTTTCCAGATTTCATCCAGATTGGCAAATTCACGCTTAACGTTATCCAGTTCTTCATCCAGTAAAGCCAGACGTTTTTTACTGGCTTCGTCATCTTCCTTCACCAAAGATGCGCGCTCAATTTCTAGCTGAATTTCTCTCCGTTTCAGCTTATCCATGCTTTCCGGCATAGACTGGCTTTCCACCTTAATCAGTGAAGCAGCTTCATCAATTAGGTCAATTGCCTTATCGGGTAGAAAGCGGTCAGTAATATACCGGTTAGACAATTCAGCTGCGGCCACAATAGCCGGATCGGTAATTTCTACACCATGATAAATTTCATACCGTTCCTGCAAGCCACGCAAAATTGCAATGGTATCTTCAACCGTAGGCTCTTTCACAAGCACCTTCTGAAAACGCCGTTCCAAGGCTGGGTCTTTTTCAATGTACTGGCGGTATTCATCCAAAGTAGTTGCGCCAATACAATGCAATTCTCCACGCGCCAACGCTGGCTTGAGCATATTACCTGCATCCATGGCTCCATCAGCTTTACCAGCACCAACCAGAGTATGAATTTCATCTATAAAAATTATTGTATTGCCTTCATCTTTAGCTAAATCGTTCAATACAGCCTTGAGCCGTTCTTCAAATTCACCTCGGAATTTAGCACCGGCAATCAAACTCGCCAAATCCAGCATCAGCAGCCGTTTATTGCGTAAAGAGTCTGGTACTTCATTATTAACTATCCGCTGAGCCAAGCCCTCAACAATAGCAGTTTTACCTACACCCGGTTCACCAATCAGTACCGGATTATTTTTGGTACGCCGTTCCAGCACCAAAATAGTGCGCCGGATTTCATCGTCTCGTCCGATTACAGGGTCCAGTTTGCCGGCACGGGCTTTTTCTGTTAAATCTGTTGTATATTTTTTCAGTGCTTCACGTTGGTCTTCTGCATTAGGATTATCCACACTTGCCCCCCCACGTACGGCATCAATAGCCATATTTAATTTATCTTCAGTAGCGCCTGCTTGTTTCAAAATACGGCCACATTGCCCATTTTCCTGTACCGCAGCTAGCAGAAATAATTCACTGGCGATATACGCATCATTGCGCTTGGTAGCTGCCTTATCCATCAAGTTCAAAATGTGCTGTAACTCGGTACTCGGCAGAATTTCACCGCCCTGACCAGATACCTTAGGTAAACCATTAATAGTGGTTTCAACTTGCTGTTTCACTTGTGCCAGATTGGCCCCAGCCTGTGTCAATATTGCAGCGCTGCCACTATCCACATCATCAAGCAAGGCTTTCAATACAAAAACAGCCTCAAGATATCCGGCATCCTGACCCAAAGCAATGCTCTGAGCATCCTGCAATGCCTGCTGAAACTTTGCTGTAAGCTTATCGAATCGCATCAGATTTCCTTCATTAAAATTTTAATTAATAGATATATTGGTATGAGAAAATTAATGTCAAGACCTAAAATGGCTAAAATAGAGTCTAATTTATAACTTGCTGATTTATAAATTTAATAAATAGTGATGTTATTAACAGCCTAGATTGCTCAATTCCTCACACCTAAACAGCATTGAATTATCACTATATTGTATTGATAGATTGTTTCCATAATGATAAGAAACAATTGATTTTATGAACATCATCGCCCCAACTTCGGAACCAAAACTGTATCAAACTTCAAAGCATAATCAGACATGCCTCTTTCCTTAGTAACGCGCAATATTTAAAAATTAAGCAAAGTTTGTGCTACATCATAAAAATATAAAAATTTATATAAATCATATTGTAAAGAATATTTATATGCTAAATACATTTTATGCTGTTAGGGCAGATGCCTGACTAAAATTTCACAAAATTTGTGAGTATATCTGTGGATAACTTAAAAAAAACAAGATGAATCAATCCAATTTTAAGGTGCTTAAAATTTAAGCAGAAAAACCATCCAATATACAAACCATTCAGCAACAACAAATCAATTTCTTATTTTGAAACATAAATATCAATAGATTCATCCAATTAATTCAATGCCACTGGAGATTTGACTTGTAGCTTCAATACAACTTGAGCATAAATTTGTCATATACTCATTTTTCCAACGCGTAAAAGATTAAATGGTGTAAAATTAATTATTATTATGAATATCAAAATAAGACAGCCATGAGAACCGAAGAATTTAATAAGTGCCGTGAATTTCTTGAAGGGCAAATCATGCGCACGCCTGAAAACAAAGAATTAATTGCCACATATCAAAAGCTGCTGGAGCTGAAGAGCATATACGATACTGAAATTCACATTTCCATGCTCGATAAGAAAGCACGCAAAATGGAGTTTCAGCAACAAGTCCAGTCAGGCAGTGTTACCGTTGCAGAAACTCATGAAGACGGTATGGACATTAAAGATGATTCTCAAAATTATAATCAGCTGCAACATAACCAAACTAATTTAATGGCTAATCAGAAAAACTGGTACAACTATCAACGGATACAGCATCATCACTTTGGCAACAATTAAAAAGCGTTACACGAACCTACATCATCTAGCAATAGATATTAATCATAAAGTTATTAGCCATGAAAGGAAGTTTTTTCTTTATTAAAGAAAAAACTTCCTTTTTATATTTTACTGTAATACTCAAAATAACAATGCAAGCCAAAATATATAAAAATACAACGATTCAGACACAATCAGAAAGCTAGTTAATATAAACTTCTTAATATTATGTGTGGCCACCAAACGGCATTGAGAAGAATTGATAACTACAAAGTATCCGAAAATAAAAATTCAAAACGAGCCTGAATATAAATACTCAATTAAAATTTTTTTGAAAATTTACAACACATTAAAATAATTCACGGATTATATTTGCCACCTATACAAAACATAATAATAATCACTTAAAGATTAATATAAAATTTTAAATAGGGGCTGAAAAATGGATTTATGGCTTGAAAATAGTGCGGGTACAAAGGCATATTCTGCTCAATGTATTAACAAAAATTTGGTACATAAACGTGCCATCAGTGAAGTGTTTATCACTTCAATAAAATCTACCAAACAAGATCAGTTTCTAGTCACGGCACAGCTTCCGCGTACGCATATGTATTTCAATGATAATCTTACGGGATATTATGATGCGATATTGCTACAGGAAATATTTCGGCAGGCAGCCATTAGCATCACACATCAATTCTATCAGATACCATTTTCCAATATTTTCATCATTGATAACACACAATTACAAATTAAAAATCATCAATTGTTAAAAATGATTAACCATCCAGCTGATGTGTTTATAGACATTAAAATACTGACATTTAAAACCAAACGCGATACTTTAACCGGTCTAACATTAAGTGAACAACTTTATATTAACAATTTACCGTGTGCTCATTCACAGACCACCATGCACTGGCTAAACCAAGCACTATGGACCAAATTAAGAAAAAAAACAGCCATTCAATCCGTTTCGCTTGGCAACGATTATTATTCTGAAAATTACTTTCCTCTTCCAGCATTTATGGTTGGTAAAAACCTGAGTAAAAATGTCGTAGCAACTAACCTGATTGAAAATCACGCAACTATTCAAACAACTTTAGGTTTCGATCCCGGCTATTCGGCACTTTGTGACCATGAAGTAGACCATATTTCAGGCATGGTCTTAGTAGAACTTTGCAAACAAACAGCTCTTATCGCTATCAGAAAATGTTTTCAACTACCGGCAAATCTGCTTGAGTTAATCTCTTGCTGCCTGAATTTCAAAGCCTTTTGTGAATTAGGGTCAGATGTAGATTGCGTGATAGATAAAGCAAAAATGGTACTGGACACCTCACAAGAAAATCAGACCATTACGTTCCCTATTGTGATAAAACAGAAAGACAAAACAATGGCGAGTGTTGACGTCACCTTTAAAATTTTATCCCATTAAAGCAGAGTCATTATCATGAATAAGCCTATATTCTGGTTTGATTTCGGGGGCGTACTTACGCCACCAATTAAAGTAATTATCTATCAATACCAGCAGAAAACCCAATTACCAGCAAATATCATGTTGCAAGCTGTAAAAGACACTGCTGCTGAATTTGGCTATACAGGACTCGAGCCTCTAGAAATTGGTTTAATCAGTGAGCAAGAGTGGGGCAGACGGGTAAAAAACAGATTGACCCAGCTCCAACCAAATATTGACACTTCAAAAGCCGATCTGGAACATTTCGGGCGTCAATGGTTTGAAAATATTCAACCAAATACACCTATGATAGATAAAGTTCGGCAACTAAAGAAAGCCGGATTCACCATAGGTTTATTAACCAATAATGTCAGAGAATGGGAAGCTTACTGGCGGCCTATGATAAACCTTGATGACGTGCTGGATATAATAGTGGATTCTTGTAAGGTTGGCTGCCGAAAGCCAGACCAGACCATCTTTCAAATAGCTGAGCAACAAGCCGACACAACTGCGCAACACTGTATCCTAATTGATGACACAGAAGAAAATTGTGTAGCCGCTCAAAAAAGAGGATGGCAAACTATTCATTTTATTGATAATGACCAAGTATTAAAGGAAATCAGTTATTTAACTGCAAACAAATGTTTAGAATAAAAATCTTTTTTCCTCCTATTAAGTTTAAGATCTACATCTGGGCAATTGCAATTCAATATAGTGATTTGTCACCCAATATTTTTTCCAAATAATTCATATAGACTTTTTAAAAAAACTGATTTTAATTAGAGTAGAAAAGATGTAAGAAAGGCTCGCTAAGTCTGAATACGCAGACTATAAGTATGTCTCTTACATGTATTGCTTATTTCTCCCTTCATTCATAAAACCAACTCCATACAAATAGCATATTTGAAATTTTTCAGATTTCGAAATTTCAGTAACCTTCACGATGCGATTTTTCAAAGTTACTACATCATGAGTAGAATCAGGTTATTTACCCCTATTTAATCAATTAATCTCATTATCTTTTATGGCATATGGCTCATATTTTAGATAGGCAATCAAGAGATAATGCTAATATTGTTGCTAAAAATTAACAGTTCATTAATGCTAAAGTCTTTATCTGAAAATAATATTGAATAAAATTTGAATAAAAATATTTATTATATATATCATAATGTTATTATAATATTTATTTAATTTGTTAATATTATATATGCATATTAGTAGTAATTAAATAGACTAAATTCCATTGTTCTTAATAAAAATTAATATTAAAAAGCAATCATGACGATTATAATTTTTGGAAACTTTCTGAAACAATTGTCTTCCTGTTACTAATATTTTTATAGATTTGTCCATTATTGTAGTTGCAATAAACAGAAGTCTAACCTCAAGTAATTTTCTTTATAAATTATGTGGAAATAAATGGAAATAAAACAGTATTTGAAATCTTCAGACTAATTGCTTCATTTTTAGCATAGGGGCAGCATTCCACAACGCAATATTTTTTATAAACCAGCCAGATTAAATGAATAAAAATCTCCATAAAATCATATTCTCTACTCTTAACTATCCATTTAAAGACGAAAATACCAGCCTCATTATTAAAGGCAATATTGCCTATCTTGAGAGCTACATGGATCACAGGCAGTCATAATTTACTTTCATATTTAAAGAGCAAAATGTATCTACAAAAAATCGTATTGCTTATCAATTTCTTGGCTAGTGGTCTTATAAGTGTTTACGCCTCTCCGGTAACAGAAGTAGCTTCCCAGCTAGACCGTCAGCAGCAACAGCAAATCATTCGCGAACAGCAGCGTCAGCAGCAGTTTCAGCAGCAAATGCAGCCCGAA
>NZ_JAFNPH010000005.1:0-142854 GCF_026535865.1 Snodgrassella sp. B3800
TTCGGGCTGCATTTGCTGCTGAAACTGCTGCTGACGCTGCTGTTCGCGAATGATTTGCTGTTGCTGCTGACGGTCTAGCTGGGAAACTACTTCTGATACCGGCGAGGCGTAAGCAGTTGCCATTCCATTGCTCAGCAGCCATACCAGCACGACAATTTTTTTTAAACGCATTTCATTTAATGCTTATTGAATGTTAAAGTTGGTTAATTCTAAAGTTAGATTGCGATAATTACAACTGAGTTGATTATTATCAGATAATAAAATGGAACATCATATCAAGAAAAATAGTGTTTATATTTTAAGAAATTTAGGTACAAAAAAAATCATTATTATAATATATCTAATTGATTTTAAAATAAATACAAAATAAAATTACTGATATTGAATATATTCCTAAATCAGTATACATTAAAAATTAATAAACTCTATATTAGCATTTTATTGCGATTATCAATACTTATTAATGATAAATTGCTATTTTATGTATTTATTTGGTATTTTTATTTAAATAATATAAATACCAATATAAATTAAAGGTTTTTAATTAGTAAAAAATAATATTTTTGTTTAGAATCAATATTTTGAAATAAATTACACATATTTTGCTGCTTATCGCATTTTTTGAGAAGGTTAAGCTATTTTTCTGAATAATTAAATAAGATATTGCATCTCTGTCACTCATTAAAAGAAAGCCGGATTGATAATCAATCCGACCGGATAATTTCTCTTTTCATTCACGGCAAATATTTAGCATTTCATTTAATAAAAAACTTTGAAGCGTTCGGTATCGTCTATAAAGGTTTTCTCAGGGAAAGGTGCTTCATTGGAACCGAAAGGCATCATTGCGCGTAGTTTCCAACTATCGGGTATCTGCCATTCTTTGGCGGCAGCTGCATCTGGCAACGGGTTATAATGTTGCAGGCTGGCTCCGATTCCGGCATTGGCCAGTGCTGTCCATACCGCAAACTGAGCTATACCGCTTCCCTGCTCTGACCAAATCGGAAACTGCTCAGCATAACTCGGATATTGCTGTTGCAGGCCGGCAATGGTTTGCAGATCTTCGTAAAACAATATGGTACCAATACCTGCGGCAAAGCCATTGATTTTGGCTTCAGTAGGCGCAAATTTGTTGGCAGGTACGATGGCACGCAACTCATTCATAACGATATGCCAAAACTTTTCACTTTGCTGATTAAATAGAACCACAACGCGTGAACTTTGTGAATTAAAAGCAGATGGTGACAGCTTTACAGCTTGTTCTATCAGTGCTGTGATTTCTTCCTGCTCCTGAGTAATATTCTTGCCAAGTGCATACTGGGTACGACGTTTCTCAATGGCTTCAATCAATGCATTGCTCATTTTAGTTCCTTTATCATTCTGTAATTAAATTATGAATTGCGAAACAACATCTATTACCATGTTAACGGAAAAAAAACAGTATTCCCACCCCTCTCGGCGAATACAATTTTAATTTAAATGATGGTAAAAAATAATTTTATTACTTATAAAACAATAAATAGCAATTAAAAACAATATTAATTTGCCTGGAAAACAGTGTTTTTAAGTGCTGGTTACTCAGCATTTCTTATCAGGAATTGATTTATTTATGCTGATTGGTGCAACTGAATGATATGAATAAACAAACTGTTTTTACATTATTTTTTATTTATAGAAATATAATTTCATCCAATATAGGGTGATTATTGGATGAAACGGTCTCATTTAATAAAGCATTAAATGGCGCAATACAGCAGTAATGCCGACACTTAGAATAACGGTGGGTAATAGAGAAAATCGCCACGCCAGCAGCAGGGTGATGATTACTGCTAATAGATTGGCTGGCTGTGTAGTAGCAAAAGCCGGCGCAATTACCGCGATCAGTACGCATCCAGGAATGGATTCCAGTACGCGAGTGAGACGAGGACTAAGTTTACGTCTACGTAGTAACAGATAGCCACTGATCCTTGTTATGTAAGTTACCACCGCCATGGCAAGAATGGTAAAGAAAGCCGATAAATCAATCATACGCCGCCATAATAAATGCCAGTGCCAGACCTGCCAGTGTACCCAGCAACACATACCAAGCACCTGGCAGCAAATTGTAAGTAACAATGGCTACTAACAAACTTACTATCCATGGGATAGCAGCTTTAATCCCTTTCCACATACCCTTGATTAACACCAGAAAGACGGCTACAAAGGCCATATCAAAACCATAATGGGAAACATCGCCAATAAGCGGTCCTATCAGAGCACCTAAAGTAGTGAAACCCACCCAGGACAGATACAGACCAACGCCACTACCCAGAAAAAAGTAATAACTGAATGTCTGCGCTGGAGATTTTCTAATATCGGTAAATGTCAGTGCCCAGCTTTCATCACACATAAAAAAGAGGGAGGCAAGTACTTTACGTTTACTCAATGCGCTTAGGTAAGGGGTAAGTGCTGCACTCATAAGAATATGACGGCTATTGACGAGTAAAGTCATCAGAGCAATGAGGAGCAGATGCGGCGGGGATGTCCATAAATTTACGGCAACGAATTCAGAACCACCAGCAAAGTTCAGAGCAGTAAGCAGAGATATTTCGCCTGTGCTCATGCCCTTCTGGATAGCCTGTGCGCCCAATACCATTGCGAATGGAATAAAGCTGAGCATAAGAGGCAGAGCGGTAATAAGCCCCCTTTTGATTTCCTGTACTGGTGAGGGTACGCTAGCTGTAGACACTTATCAAAAATTCCGATTTAACACAATAAATTAGAGACAGAATATATTTTTATTCACGCCAAAAACCGATTTCAGAACAGTAAATAGCATATCTTTACAGATAATAATGAAAGCAACATTATAATTGAGAAATGTAAGCTTATTCAATAATAATCTAAGTATATTCAACAGTGAAATAATAAAAAAATAGCTTAAAATGCTTGAGGCTCAACAGCGTTGCTATGCCAGTAAAACTGGTATTAGGTTAGCCCAAGCTCCTTGCTCATGCGGCGAAAAATTTTTAGTTTATTTTTTGAATGACTAATTAACTATTTTTATTATTTGGGTCAAAACAAAATATTTAGCACCAAGTCAGTAATGATACTGATAGTAAGCTATGATTTAGCTCTCGATTTGCCTTCATTCAAAACTAATACCCATAGCTTCTATTTGGCAAGTTTTAGCCGTTATTTAGCCTAAGAAACTGTTGCAAAATTTATTTCCACTTTATCGATTATCTAATATCGGAAAATCCGAGACAATATCATATAAATTAATAATTATTTTCATCAATTGGAAAACAAATCTCTCTTAAATTGATTAGAGAGATTACATTTTTTCTCTACTGGATTTTTTAAAAGCAAGAGCTGTGTTTTATTTAAACGGACTAAATAGAATACAGTGAGTTAATGATTACAATATAAATAGCTGCTTTTATATCAGGACTTTTTATCCAATTTGCCAGATAGGCAGAATAAAGAAGTCCTGTTTTATACGTTAATTACTGATAAAAATGCACAATGTCAATTAAATCTGAACGAGACATATCTCCGGGGTTGTTTCCTTGTTCTCCTTCAGGAATAGGAATACCCATTTTTTTGAAATGTTCTACCCAGTAAACTGGAAATTCGCCGGTCTCCTTAGATTTGAAGGTCATGGCGCGCAATGGAAATACTTCTTTACCATGATTGGCTTCTTTGAAAATCTGATAGATTAATTCGGAGCAGTAATATTGGTCGTTGTGAATATTAAAGGCATTATCGTACGGTTTGCCCACTTTCTGTCTGGCCGATGTAATGGCAGCTGGTATCAAAGGCTGATATTGGGCTTTAAGGCGGCCAACCACAGCACGCGGTACACATTGTTGATTTTTCGGATGCAAATAGGTTTGCACTGGTGTAATTCTGACTTTAGGCGGAGTGGCCTCAATGATGCTATTCTGACCATTTTTTTTCTGCCAGACGATGCCAACATGGGTAAAGTTATAGCCATCAAGCCCACTTGTAGCCGCTTTGATGGCGCTATTCATACCGCCATCACATTCTTCTATAAATATCAGGTCGCCGTTTTGCAGATGAAAAGGTTTCTGTGCATAGGCATTCAGGCTGAACAACAGGAAAACTACAGCGGTAAACCATGTTCGGATAAGTTTTTTACTCATGTCTGCATTTTAGAATAATTGGTAAATAATGGTTAATGATACAGTATTTATTTAGCTCAGTAAGAATTTACATGCTGGATTGAAATAAATTAAGCTGTGTCAGTCAACGCTTTTGCCACGCTTGCGCTGAAAAATGCGGTAGCTGGCAGCAAAGGCGGCGATGGCGGCTCCAATCAGCGCACCTCCGATAAACATAGAAACCAGATCAACAGTTTTGCCTACGTCCAGACTGTCTAATACTTGTTTGGCACTCAGTTTCTGGCTAGCCGGACTACTCATACCTTCAATCATATGGCGGTTATTACATTTGGGCAGCAAAGCCTGCTGATCAGCTAACTGTGGATAAGTTTGTCTCACTTCAGTTTCGCACCGCTGAATTTGTGCTGGTGTTACCAGATTAAACCAGCCCCCAATATAAAGACCACCAGCCAGCAGACAGGCACCTACTATGCCTACCAGTACAGCAGAACCTCGTTTTTGCTCAGCGGCTGTTGCAGTAGTGTTTTTTTTGGCAGATTGTTGTTCGGCTTGACGTTTGATTTGTCGGGTTTTATTACTCACTTGCGCTTATTCCATGGCGACCAATTTAAGTTTTTAATCCGGCTATAATCCAAGTGGCTGTATCGTGCAGCCAGTTTAGTTTCGGTTTGAATAGCAGGATTACCAAAGATTTTGAGGTTGAATCATACCTGAAGCTGCTTCAATTCGGTTAATTGTTGTAATGCTTCAGATAAATCAGACGGGTACTTATGCCAGTATTGTCATCAGTGTTGCAGAAATTTCAGCTTAACGCCGGCTTTGGTTTTGGCCAGCATTTCACTAACGTTCTCACCCAGATGTAATGCCAGCCCGATGGTGAGCATGTCGATAACCATTAGCTGCAACAGGCGTGAAATCATGGGAGTGTATTTTTCACTGTCTTCAGGAGTAACCACGCTTATAACGCAGTCGCAGACCTGCGCTACCGGTGAACCGGCACGGGTAAGGCCGATAATTCGGGCACCATTGCCTTTGGCAATTTTAATGGCGTCTAATAAATCACGTGAAGAACCGGAATGGGAAATCACCACCAGCACATCCTGCGGTGACAATACCGCAGCTGCCATCAGTTGTACATGACTGTCGGTATACGCCACGGTGGAAAGACCAAAGCGAAACAATTTGTGCTGTGCATCCATAGCCACGATACCGGAATTGCCAGCACCATAAAATTCGATGCGCCGTGCTGTAGCCATCATTCTGACAGCGGTATCCAGTTCGGAAGCGTTCAGAGATTTGCGGCTGCCGAGCACAGTAGCAGCCGTATTGGCAATAACCTTGTTCAGCACATCCTGCATGGAATCAGTGCTGTTGAGTTCTTCATGCACATAAGGCATGCCTTCGTGGCCAATGCTAGCAGAGAGATTAAGCTTGAATTCGGGTAGACCGCTGTAACCCATGCTGCGGCAAAAACGGATGACGGTAGGCTGGCTGACACGTGCTTCTTTAGCAATATTAGCCACGGCTGCATGCACAAACCATTTGGTTTGTGCCAGTACGCATTCGGCTACGCGTTTTTCAGCCGCTGATAACTCAGGCAGCTTCTGGCTGATTTTGGTTAACATACTACTCTCCTGTTTTGTGTCGCAACAAAACAGGAAAAGAATAATGTGTAATGATTACGTTCACAATAAATACCTGCTGATTTCTCTTGTATTACGCGTTTATCCTAACGATACGCTTAAACAATTGCAATATCTGTACTGCAATTTAGCGTTCTGGCAACGGCAGGTTAATTAGAACCGATTTATTGTGATTAATGACTTTATGAAAATTTTAAGCTACTGGTATGGCTTGTCTTTGCTTTTCAGCAGTGGAACTGACCCAATGCGTTGAAAATTATCTCCAGTAAACGCTGGTTATCGACGTGTTCCATTACATTGATTGGACTATGTTTCACTTCAGGCATGCCTACAGTGAGTCGCAGTGTGCCTTCTTTCCAGCGCCGGCTGCTGGCACGAGTACAGTCGCGGGTGGTGGATACATCTACAATATAAGGTGACGAGGTAGCAACATTACTGTCTATCAGTTTAGCAACGCATAATACGTCGTGAATCCAGCAACCAGCCAGATGGCGAGTTTGAATGGAATAGTCCATCCACGGACGTGAGGTGCGGACGATAAAGTTAGTAAGCGGATTAGCAAATTTTTCTAGCCTATCCAGATCCTGATGTGTGAGCATAGTCTGTGTGGTGGCATCCAGTGGTGCCAGGGTGATATTGGCTCCACTTTCAATCACAATTTTGGCGGCTTCAGGATCAACGGCAAAATTGGTATCTTTCAAATAGCCTTCTACTTTAAAAACACCACCCATGATAACAATTTCGGCCACAGAACGAGCAAAATCGGGATAAAGCTGAATTGTGTGAGCGATATTGGTTAACGGACCGATTGCCACCACAGTAATTTCACCAGGATTGCTGCACACTAGCTCGCCAATCGCCTGTGCTGCATGTGGTGCACTGTTATCATTGAGTGGCAGTACCGGAGGTAAACTATCCCACAGTGACAGCAATCCTTGTTTACGTACATTATTATCCAGCTGTTCGCGCCAAGGAGCAGCAGGCTCTATCAGTGCCTGTGCGGCACCTTTAACGACAGGAATACTCTGATTTAGTTCCCGCATCAGTTGGCGAGCGACCTGATAGCCGGTGTCGCGCGGAGTATTACCGGCTACGATGGTAATGAGTTCGAGTTTGATTGAGTCTGCAGCCAGTGCCAGTGCCAATGCCAGACCATCATCTACATTTGCGCCTGCAATGCCATTACCCGGATCACAGTCAATCACGATGCGCTTCATAAGGATTACCTATGCCTCAATTGCAACGGAGTCAGTAGCTCTGACTCCGTTATAGATGTTTCAATCAGATTGTATAAGCTCTAAATGGCGTCTTCCACTGCATTCAGATCGCGACCACGAGTTTCAGGAGCGAAGAATGTAGTGATAAAGCCAATACCAGCCATTAAAACAAAGTATATGGCAATCGGCCACCAAGTTTTATAATGATCAAACAAGGCTGAAGCAACTAAGGCTGCGGTACCGCCAGATAGAATGCCACCCAGTTCTTTGGCCAATGCCATTTTGGAATAGCGGTTGCGCACGCCAAACAATTCTACGCCATAGGCTGCCTGCACACCAAAAATACCCAATGAAGCCAGACACATACCCACAACAATAATGCTAGCTACGATAAAAGGATCCCGCGTTTCCAAAAACATATAAGCTGGCACGGCATACAGCATCAGCAGAAAGCAGAACCAGCGATAAACGATACGGCGTCCGTAGCGGTCAGACAACCAACCAGCAAAAGGAATCACAAAGAATCCTAGCAATGAGGCGACAAATACCGCAGTGGTAGCCACAGTTTTATTCACATGCAGTATTTTAACTACATAGCCGATTACGAATCCTTGCGCGAGGTAAGATGGGCCATTTTCGCCGATTCGCAAGCCCAGCATCACAAAAAATGCTTTATTACGTGCCAGGAATGAAGTTTTGGCAGCTGGTGCCGGTTTGGCATTAGTAGTTTGTGAATCAGATTGTTTTGATTCGTTCTGTTCCTGCTCAAATACGGGTGTTTCGCGTACATGGCGGCGGATAAGTGTGGCAGCAACCGCAATCAGGGCACTGAGAATAAACGGAATACGCCAGCCCCAGCTATTCACATCTTCTGGATCAAGCATTAACACCAATAACCATACCGCAGACGCCACCAATGTGCCACTGTTGGAACCAATGCCAATAATAGAAGCAATCAGGCCGCGGTGTCTGGGCGGAGCATATTCTCCGAGCATAACTGTAGCACCAGAAAGCTCGGCACCGGCACCAAAGCCTTGCACAAAACGCAATATCACCAGCATCAGAGGTGCCCATAGGCCGATAGTGGCATAGCTGGGAATAAAACCAATCAGAGTGGTGGAAATGCCCATCAGAGCGATGGTGGTGACCAGTACAAATTTTCTTCCTTTGCGGTCACCCATGCGCCCGAAGAAAACGGCACCAATTGGGCGTGCAATAAAGCCTACTGAATAAGTGGCAAAACTTGAAAGCAAAGCAATTGTCTGGGTTAATTCTGGAAAAAACACATCTCCAAATACTAGGCCTGCGGCGAGGCCGTATAAAGCAAAATCCACATATTCCATGGTGGTACCAAGCCAGCAGGAAAGTGTTGCCTTAATAAATTCCCGTCGTCCTTCAGGTGTGGCTAAACGTTGTTCAGCTGCGCTCTTCTTATGGCTGTCAACTGACGATTGTAAGTCACTCATTCAAATATCCTATGGTTACAAATCAGGGTGTTACTAGTTAAAACAAAAAGACTAAAACAAAATTTCCAGCACAAACTTGCTGCCAAAATAAGCCAGCATTAGGCTGACAAATGACACAATGACCCACCATGCCACTTTTTTTCCGCGCCAAGCCTGTGTATGGTGTCGGAGCAGGATAACCAAATAGATTAGCCACGACAGCACGCCAAACACCGTTTTATGGGTTAAGCGTGCCGGCTCGCCAAACACGGCCTCGGAAAACACCGTGCCACTAACTGCCGCAATAGTCAGCAGCACAAATCCTGCTTGCAGACCCTGAAACATTAATTTCTCAATGGACAGCAATGGCGGCAGAAAAGATTGCTGAGGTACTGTTTTGCGTCGATGCAGATAATGGTTACGCACCAGCATCAGCACCGCCAGCAATGTGGTGATGCCAAATAGGGCATACGCCAACAATGCCGACAAAACATGTATCATGAATGCGCTATTATGCATGGGATAAGCGGTAGGCTGACCAGGCAGAAGCCAGGCCAACAGCAGCACCGCTGCCGAACAAGGAAACAGCGCCAGCTGCAATCCCTGTAAACGATAGCGAAAACTACCCACCCAATACAGCAGCACCATTAACCAGGTAATCAGATTGAGTGCGTGACCAAATCCCACCAACAGTACCCGTTGCTGCAACATTGGCTGCCATACTGTAAAAGTATGCAGCAGCAATACTGACAGCAACAAGAGCTGCTCACCTCGCAACGGATAGGGCACAGCAGTATGACGTTGCCAACACCGCCAGGCCAGCACCGAAAGTGCGGCATAGGCAAAAATAAGCACCAGCAGCAATAAGCTCATGATTTTTCCGCAGCAATAGCGCGCCAAAATTTGGCGCGCGTAGTGTAAAATAGGCATTTATTTATTGTGATGCCTGCTCAGAAACTGGGCAGGCATCACAACAGGTTGCCATTTTATAACCAAATTGCTTCTTATCCTACCCATTTACTGTGTGAATTGACCAGAAACTGGCAATTTTCACCCGACAGATACAGGCTGCTTACAATTAGCCGGAGATGGTTCCGATGTTAGATAATCTATCAGATCGCTTTAGTAAAATTGCGAAAACCCTGCGCGGACAAGCGCGTTTGAGTGAAGACAATATCAAAGATGCTTTGCGTGAAGTACGCATGGCATTATTAGAAGCCGATGTTGCCCTGCCAGTTGTAAAAACATTTATGGCTTCAGTAAAAGAACGTGCGGTGGGCCAAGAAGTCATTGGCAGCCTGACACCCGGACAAGCATTTATCGGGGTGGTAAATGATGCGCTCACCGAGCTGATGGGCACACAGAACAGTAGTCTGAATCTGGCAGCAGTGCCTCCGGCAGTAATTTTGATGGCCGGTTTACAGGGGGCCGGTAAAACCACCACTGTCGGTAAGCTGGCACGCTTGCTGAAAAATGACCAGAAGAAAAAAGTGCTGGTAGTTTCTGCAGACGTGTACCGGCCAGCTGCGATTGAGCAATTAAAATTACTGGCTCAGCAGGTTGAAGTGGACTTTTTTCCGTCACACGAAGGTGAACAACCAGTAAACATAGCCTTAAATGCATTGGATCACGCTAAAAAGCATTTTTATGATGTGCTGATGGTGGATACCGCCGGCCGGCTGGCTATCGACCAGAAAATGATGGATGAAATCCAACAGATTCATGCCGCAATTCATCCGGTGGAAACTTTGTTTGTGGTTGATGCCATGCAGGGTCAGGACGCGGTAAATACGGCACAGGCATTTAATGATACCCTACCCCTGACTGGTGTAGTGTTAACCAAAATGGACGGTGATGCCCGTGGCGGTGCGGCGCTGTCGGTACGCCATGTAACAGGTAAGCCGATTAAATTTATCGGTGTAGGCGAAAAAATCAATGGTCTTGAACCATTCTATCCTGACCGCCTAGCCTCGCGCATTCTGGGGATGGGTGATGTACTGTCTTTGATTGAAGACGTGCAGAAAGGCATTGATGAAAAAACCGCGCAGCAGATGGCAAAAAAGCTGCACAAAGGCAAAGGTTTTGACCTGAATGACTTTAAAGCACAGATTCAGCAGATGCGCAAAATGGGCGGTATTGAATCGATTATGTCCAAACTGCCAGGTGACATGGGACAAATGGCCAAGCAAGTGCCGGAAGGCACCGCTGAAAAAGCCATGGGTCGAGTGGAGGCCATTATTAATTCGATGACGGCCAAAGAGCGCGCCAACCCTCAGTTGATTAAGGCCAGCCGCAAACGCCGTATTGCCAATGGCTCCGGTGTCAGTGTGCAGGAAGTGAATAAAATGCTTCGCCAGTTTGAACAATCGCAGAAAATGATGAAATCATTTACCAAAGGCGGCATGGGCAAGCTAATGCGTCTAGCTAAAGGCATGAAAGGTATTATGCCGCAATAATTTCTCCTCCTCACGCACTGCCTGAATTTTAATTCAGGCAGTTTTTTTATCTGACACTGCACATTATTATGCATTTAGTCTAAAATGATTATGGCAATTAAATTTGTCTTGATTACTTCGATATAAAATAAGGAGTACAATGATGCGTAAAATTAATGATAAAGGCTTTTTTTGAGCCAACCAGCAAACGCCGCAAAGGCTACCCGTCTGAAACCAGTGTAAAGCGTGGTCTGGTGCGGATTGTGCATGGCGATAAAGTTCTGCATGAAAAGCTCGGGCGCAATGACCGTTGCCCGTGCGGTTCTGGCCGCAGCTTTTAGGAAATGTTGCCTGAAATCAGGCTGCTTTCGATGGCAGTAACAGACATGATTATTACCGTTGATTATCCTCAGATAAACGGACACATTATTTAATCACCCTTTAAAAACTTTCCCCTGAATAAGCCTGTAAATCACTATTATTCAGCGGGAATTATTTATACTTAGATTCAGACATAAATTTTTGTTTTTAGCTATTTCCAGATTTTAATTTATCTATTCTAAGCCATTTGCACTATGGCTACTTCACAAGCCAATTAATACATTAGCAAAATATTACTCCTTATGTTCACACCTTAAGCTGTAATACTTTAGACATTAATGAAATTAATTTAATTACTGCTTGTACCATTCTTAAACTAAAACAACTATAAACATGGTTTCAACTTAGTTCTGCCACTATCTCTAGAATGACAAAAAAAAATAGAAATAATATGTTATCAACAGTACCAGAAGGCAACGAGCCCACAATCACGACATACTATAAACTACATGCACAGATATATGCTCCTACCTCTTCTCAGCCAAAATATGTCACCTTTTCCGGTACAATGTTCAACAAAATTTATTTTTAACCACAAACTTAATTTCCTTCCCAGCTACGTCGGCTTAATGCTGGCACATATGCCATAAAAAACAACTTATTGAGGCTGTGCTAATATTTTATTTGATGTCAGCATCAGATAAATATTTTGACACTAAAATACCTTTTTTGCTTGCTGTTCTAATTGTGCTGGCCAGCCTGTATTCAGCGCATAGGCTTGTAAGGCATACTGTCCTGGTTAGAAAAGCTTATAGAAGTAACGAAGCATATGGCTAAATATTATTCTATTAAAATTTAGAAGCTAATTGTTTCTGTTCACAATCTGATAAAAGTGCATCGTCTTAAACCATGCTTCTACGCATGGGTTATAATCAGACTCTTATTTTTTGATTTTTTGCTACTCATTAACCATGTTAAACACCCAATATTCTCCCAGTGAAATTGAAACCCGCTTGTATCAGCAATGGGAAGAACGCGGCTATTTTGCCCCGTCAATGGATTTAAGCAAACCGTCGTTCTCTATTCAGCTCCCCCCGCCGAACGTAACTGGTACGCTGCATATGGGGCATGCATTCAACCAGACCATTATGGATGGACTCACCCGTTATCACCGCATGAAAGGTGAAAATGTGTGCTGGATTCCTGGCTCAGACCATGCTGGTATTGCAACGCAAATAGTGGTGGAACGACAGCTGGCTGTGGAAAATATTTCCCGTCATGAGTTGGGTCGAGAAGCATTTATCGCCAAAATATGGGACTGGAAAAAATTTTCCGGCGGCACCATGGCCGAACAAATGCGCCGTGTAGGATGTTCGGTAGACTGGAGCCGTGAATATTTCACCATGGATGATGAGCGTGCAAAAGTCGTGACCGAAGTATTTGTACGGCTGTTTGAGCAGGGGCTGATTTACCGTGGTAAACGGCTGGTGAACTGGGATCCAGTATTGGGTACTGCGGTATCTGATTTGGAAGTGGAAAATATCGAAGAAAACGGCCATATGTGGCACATCCGTTATCCACTGGCTGATGATCCAGATAATGGCTTGATTGTGGCCACTACCCGCCCAGAAACCTTGCTCGGTGATGTAGCAGTAGCCGTCCATCCTGACGATGAACGTTATGCTGGTTTTATCGGGAAACAACTGATATTGCCTTTATCCGGCCGTACTATTCCAGTGATTGCCGATAAATATGTGGATAAAGAATTTGGTACCGGCTGTGTGAAAATCACACCAGCACACGACTTCAATGACTATGAAGTAGGCAAACGCCATCAGACGGCACTGATTAATGTCCTCAGTCTGGAAGCAAAAATCCTTCCTCAGGCTGAAGTATTTGATTTTCAGGGACAAGAACAAGCTGGTATCGAGCTGCCAGCTAAATATGCTGGTCTGGACCGCTTTGCTGCGCGCAAACAAATGGTGGCCGACTTAGAAGCAGAAGGTCTACTTCTTAAGGTTGAAGAACACAAACTGATGACGCCTAAGGGTGACCGCACTGGCAGTGTGATTGAACCGATGCTGACCAACCAATGGTTTGTGGCCATGACGCGTAGCGCCAACAACGATGTAGCGCATCCAGAACCAGAATCGGAATTTAAAGGCAAATCCTTAACCGAAAAATGTATTCATGCAGTGGAAAGCGGACAAATACGCTTTATTCCAGAAAACTGGGTCAACACCTATAACCAATGGATGAATAACATTCAGGATTGGTGTATCTCACGCCAACTATGGTGGGGACATCAGATACCGGCATGGTATGACCAGAACGGCCACGTGTATGTGGCACGCAATGCCGCCGAAGCACAGGCACAGGCCGGTACGGATGCGGTATTAACACGTGATGAAGATGTGCTGGATACATGGTTTTCTTCGGCACTGGTGCCTTTCTCTACGCTGGGCTGGCCGGAAGACACACATGAATTAAAGGCGTTCCTGCCCTCTCAGGTGCTGGTAACCGGCTATGAAATCATTTTCTTCTGGGTAGCACGCATGATTATGATGACTACTCACTTTACCGGTAAAGTGCCGTTTCACGATGTGTATATTCACGGTATCGTGCGCGACAATGAAGGCAAGAAAATGTCCAAATCCGAAGGCAATGTCATTGATCCAGTGGATTTGATTGATGGTATCGATTTGGAAAACCTGCTCATTAAACGCACGACTGGTTTACGCCGGCCGGAAAAAGCACCTCAGGTCATTAAAGCGACTCAAAAGCTGTTTCCAGACGGCATACCGGTATTTGGTGCCGACGCACTGCGCTTTACCATGGCAAGCTATGCTAGTCTTGGCCGCAGTATCAACTTTGATTTCAAACGCGCTGAAGGCTATCGCAATTTCTGCAATAAATTGTGGAATGCCAGCCGCTTTGTGCTAATGAATATTGAAAACCACGACTGCGGACAGGATGAAAGTCTGCCGTTAAGCTACAGTTTTGTGGATAAATGGTTGCTGACTCGTTTGCAACAAACCATTTCTGCCGTTAGCGAGGAACTAGATACATATCGCTTCGACATGGCGGCACAGACTTTATATGAATTTATCTGGAATGAATACTGCGACTGGTACGTGGAGTTAGCTAAAACTCAACTTCAGCGCGGTGACGAAGCACAGCAGCGTGCTACACGACGCACCCTGGTACGGGTACTGGAAACAGTATTGCGCTTATTGCATCCGATTATGCCGTTTATTACAGAAGAGCTATGGCAAACCATCGCACCATTGGCTAATGCTAAAAACACCGACAGCATTATGCTGGCAGATTGGCCACAACCTGATAGTAGCTTGATTAACAGCGAAGCTGTAGACCAGATGCATTATTTGCAGGAACTGGTTAATTCCGTTCGCAATCTACGCGGCGAAATGGGGCTGGCGATGAGTGTGAAAGTGCCACTGTTACTTGAAAGTGCTGCTGATTTAAGCACGTTACTGCCCTATTTGCCACTGATGGCACGTCTGAGTGAAGCCACACAGGTGTCACATCTGCCAGAAAGTGACGATGCTCCCGTAGCAGTGTGTCAGGGCGCACGCCTCATGCTGAAAGTGGAAGTCGATAAAGCAGCTGAAACAGCACGCCTGCAAAAAGAAGCTGAAAAACTTCAGAAAAACATCGACAAGATAGCTGCCAAACTGGCCAAACCTGGCTATACCGATAAGGCACCGGCACATCTGGTTGAAAAAGACCGCAGTGAGCTGGCGCAATTGCAGGACAGAATGGCCAAAATCCACTTACAATTGCAAAAATATCGTTAATTAAATTATTTATATTCTTACGATAGCCACCAGTCCGGCAGCATAATTAGCATAAATAGGTATCCGCCACAATGTGCTTATACTGTAAATCTGGTGGCTTCTTCATAGCTGTTGTGAATAGTGCATAATTTCAAAATCAGAATATTTAATTATTAAACAATCCATTAAACAACTACAATGTCTTTATTTTGTATTTGATTTACACATAATTATTCAATTTTATAATAATCTTCTGTAAAATTCCTGAACAATGTCTTATACCTTGGTTCATTATTCATACGCCATATGAACTAGATATACTGAAAGATTGGAGCAAACAGATGGCAAACACATCTAAATACTCATCCCTCAACATCATTTTGATTCAGACTCGTGAAGCATTACTTTCCCATTTCCGCCCCATGCTGAACGATATCGGAATTACAGATCAGCAATGGCGTATTATCCGCTTACTGGCAGAAAATGGTATTATGGACT
Source organism: Snodgrassella sp. B3800 (assembly GCF_026535865.1). Classification (NCBI taxonomy): domain Bacteria; kingdom Pseudomonadati; phylum Pseudomonadota; class Betaproteobacteria; order Neisseriales; family Neisseriaceae; genus Snodgrassella; species Snodgrassella sp. B3800. The sequence goes on from NZ_JAFNPH010000005.1 coordinate 15,481, forward strand.
TTCAGGAGCTGGCTAGACAGGCATGCATTCTGCGCCCCAGCCTCACCGGTATCCTGACACGACTGGAAAGGCTCAATTATGTAGTACGCCTGAAACCGTCCAACGACCAGCGCAGGGTGTTTCTGAAGCTAACGCCAGTAGGCGAGAAACTATATGAAGATTTCTGTGTAGCGGTAGATGCCCGTTATAAAGTGTTGGAGCAGCGTTTTACTCAGGAAAAACTACAGCAACTGGGTACTCTGCTGAAAGAATTTACTAATATCGCTGTTGATAAAGAAGAAAAAGAACCCTGACAACATGAACCAATCACCTTCAGCCATGGCTTTACTGTATCGCGAAGCCATGTCGAAAGTTGCCGCAGCAGTGCATGTCATCACCACAGAAGGGGAAGCCGGACGCTATGGTATTACCCTCACCGCAGTCGCCTCGGTAACCGACTCTCCCCCTACACTATTACTCTGTATCAATCGCAATGCTCGTATTCAACCGATTTTGCGCGCCAACGGACAATTATGCGTAAATGTTCTGGCGGCCTCTCAGCAAGATGTGGCGGAACATTTTGCAGGTATAACCTCAATTCCGGCTCATGAGCGGTTTTTGCAACACGATTGGCAGAATCACCAGCATACAACCCAGCCACAATTGGTAGGGGCACTGGCTCATCTGCATGGCCGTATTATTGACAGCCATGATATGGGCAGTCACAGTGTATTTTATGTGGCCATTGAGTATATCAATGTTAATGAACAGGACAATCAGGGTTTACTGTATTTTCAGCGTCAGTTTACGCACACTGCTGTACCGGTATGTGAGGCAGGCTGCGTCTAAGCAGATATTTCACACTTTTGCTGCATTAAAGAGCGCGTCAGATAAACAATAACGGACTGCCCCTTATCGGAACAGTCCGTTTTCAATAGCAGATAAATTTATTTTACAATCTGTACTAGCTCACCAGCAGCATAACGGTTAGCCATTTTTTCCAGCGACACCGGTTTAATCTGTCCAGCGTGGCCAGCAGCACCAAAAGCCACATAACGATCAATACACACCTGTTTCATTGCTTTAATGGTTTCGGTGAAGTATTTGCGCGGGTCAAATTCTGCCGGATGAGTAGCCAGAAAACGGCGGATGGCACCGGTGCTGGCCAAACGCAAATCGGTGTCAATATTGACCTTGCGCACACCGTATTTAATCCCTTCGACAATCTCTTCTACCGGCACACCATACGTTTCCGGAATCTTGCCGCCATACTCATTAATCACCTGCAACCATTCCTGTGGCACTGAGCTGGAACCATGCATCACCAGATGGGTATTGGGCAGGCGTTCGTGGATTTCACGGATGCGGTCGATACGCAAAACATCGCCTGTCGGTTTGCGGGTGAATTTATAAGCGCCGTGGCTGGTACCGATGGCAATTGCCAGTGCATCCACACCGGTATCCTGGACAAAACGTGCCGCTTCATCCACACTGGTCAGCATCTGTTCATGGCTGAGCTTGCCTGCGGCGCCGACCCCATCTTCTTCACCGGCATCGCCGGTTTCCAGATTACCCAGACAACCGATTTCTCCCTCAACCGAAACCCCGCACGCATGCGCCATATATACAGTTTTACGCGTCACATCTACATTGTATTCATAAGTAGAAGGTGTTTTAGCATCGCTCAACAAAGAACCATCCATCATTACAGATGAAAATCCCAGCTGAATAGAACGCTGGCACACTTCCGGAGAAGCGCCATGATCCTGATGCATCACTACCGGAATATGCGGAAATTCTTCTACAGCTGCCAAAATCAGATGGCGCAAAAATGGTGCACCGGCATATTTACGCGCACCGGCGCTGGCCTGCACAATCACCGGAGCGTTAACTTCATCGGCCGCTTCCATAATCGCACGCATTTGTTCAAGATTATTGACATTAAACGCCGGCAAGCCATAGCTGTTTTCAGCAGCATGGTCGAGCAGTTGGCGCATAGAAACTAAAGCCATGAGGTTCTCCGTGTGTACTTGGCAATAATGGGTAAAAATTCGGCGCAATTATACCACCTTGCGCTTGGTTTGTAGGCATCACATGCAGAGTTGTGTCAGCGTGTGCATACCGTCTGAAAGAAAGAGTCAGTGAAAAAAAACGATTTGATCTTGCAGCACAGTTAAAGGTAGTTGGTCTCCCCGATTCACCGTCCGATGCAGCGGTAGCCACCAGCGTAATAATCCATATTGCGGATGCAGCAACTGTACATCATAAGCTCTGGCGGTCAGACAAACGTCAGTTACCTGTACCTGCACGCCGTTTTCAAGGTCATAACACAAAGCCTGCTGCGGAATATAGCAATGGTCTGTCACATTATCACAGCCTAACAGACGTGCTGCCCATGCATCTGTTGGTCGCGCTAGCAGTGTTGCTGCATTGCCTTCCTGCACCCAGCGTCCTTGCCGCAACAGGCAGATACGGTCGGCCAGCGCAAATGCTTCCTGCGGGCTGTGAGTGACCAGTACAGCCGGACATTGCTGCTGGCGCAATAGGCGTAAGGTTAATTGCTGCAAACTACCTCGCAAGGTTGTATCCAATGCAGAGAAAGGCTCATCCAGCAGCAAAGCCCGCGGTTGCAAAATCAGTGCCCTTATGAGTGCTACTCGTTGCTGCTCACCTCCAGACAACAACTCAACTGACTGCATTGCCATGTCAGCCAAACCCACTTCAGCCAGAAACTCTTGCGCCTGCTGCTTTGCCTGTGCCTTGCTAACCCCATGCATGCGCAAACCAAAAGCCACGTTTTGCCATACATTCAGATGCGGTAATAAAGCGTAGTCCTGAAACATGAGCCCGATACGGCGCTGCTCTGCCGGCAAAAACGTAATATCCGCTTCATCAATCAGGATTTGTCCGTTATCCGGCTGCACCAGACCGGCTGCCATATTCAGCAACGTTGATTTACCACTGCCGCTCTCACCCAGTACCGCTACCAGCTCACCATCAGCTACGTGCAGGCTTAAATCAGCAGCCACTATTTTGCGGCCAAATTGTTTGTTAACCTGCTGCCAACTCAGCATAAGTGTTGTTCCTTTTTGCTCTTACTCCATTCTAGCAACCCAAAAAAAAGCATAGCCAGCAACATCAGCAGCAAGGTCAGCACCATTGCTCTGTCATAATTATCCCGGCCGGCCGTACTTAGATAATGGTAAATCAGGGTAGTTAGGGTCTGCCATTCTGGCCGTGATAGAAAAAGTGTGGCTGCGAATTCACCCACACAGGTTGCTGCCGCCAGTGCCAGCCCCCGCTGCAAGGCCGGCCGTAACAAAGGCAAAATCACATACACCATCACCTGCCAGCTACTGGCACCCAACGTACGCGCAGCCTGTATATAACTGAGTGGTAAGCTGTCCCATGCGGACAGTACATCTTTGGTAATAAACGGATAGGCAAGCAATGCATATGTACATATCAACATGGTCAGCGAAGCCGTCCATTCCGGATAGCATAACAACAGCCCGAACGACACACATACAGGTGAGACCATGAACGGTAAAAAAGTCAGACTACGTACCCATGTCCAGCGATGAGCCAGCGCTGCATGTGTCATACCCAGCAGCAGTGCCAGTAGCATGGCCATTACAGTAAATCGTACCGTATTAAACAGTGCCTGCCATGTACTACCATCCAACAGCACTAACCAAGAGCTGCCAGCAAGTACGGCACGCCAAGCAACAGCCATAAGCGGCAGTACACAGCAACCTAGCAGTAGCAACAAAGCCAGTAACAGCGCCCATTTCTGCCATCTGACTGGTATCCGTGGTGGCAGCATTCGTACCATATTGGCCTGTGTGCTCAACCGGCTTACAAGCGCATATACCATACCCGATACTAACGTACTGGCCAGCACCCACAGTACCAGCACACCGGCCTGCGCCATATCCAGCTCATAGGCAATCAGCTGATAAATCTGTACTTCCAGCGTAATGTAATGCTCACCGCCTAGCAATAAGGCTAGACCAAAACCCGAAAAACAATATAAAAACACCATGCACATACCGCCAGCTAGCCATGGCAGCAACTGCGGCAACTCCACTTGAATAAAGCGCTGCCACACACTGCTACCAAGCGTTTGCGCTGCATAAAGACGCGATGCCGGCACTTGACATAAGCCTTGATAGACTGCACGCACCATTACTGGTAAATTAAAAAACACATTGCCGTACAACAGTAACCAAGGCGTACCCTCCCAGCCACGCCAAAGCAAACCCTGTGAACCAAATAGCGCCAAAATTCCTACACCGGCCACAAGTGTTGGCATTACAAACGGAAGCATGACCAACCGCAGTACCAGATTGCGGCCAGCAAACTGCCACCGCGTAATCGCCCATGCCACCGGCACGCCCAACAGCAAAGTCAGCAAACTACTACCGGCAGCCTGCAAAGTTGTCCACCCAAGCAGACGGCGCATATATTCGTCCTGCCACACCATGTGGAAACTGGTTGCATTAGTTTGTTGCAGCATCGCCCCCAGAGGCAACACTACTACAGCCAGCAAAAACCCCAGCGGCAGTAATAACAGCAAGTAAGGCAGCTTTTCTCCCACTCTGCCGGCGCCGACTTTCAGGCTGTTCAGCTTCATATGCACTGTTTTATTACCTTTACCTTAACGCTTACCAAAATCAAACAGGGCATTAGCATGCCCCGTTTAATTAAGTTCTGTCTGATGTCACACAGACCTAACTGCAGGCCTGACCTCTTAGCGTTGCACTACCTTTACCCATTGTTTCACCCAGCTTTGCTGTTTGGCTGCCATATCTGCCATCGTTGGCTGCACAACTTTAGTGGGAATACTGATGTGTGCGTATACCGGTGGCAATGACACCCCCTTCACGGCCGGATAAACCCACATAGATGTCGGTATGGCACTTTGCACCTGATTACTTTGCAGATACTGCACCAATTTTGCCGCCAATGCCGGCTGGCTAGCATGATTCAATACCGCCGCACCTTCTATTTGGCGGAATACCGCTCCTTTAAAGCGCAGATCTCCGGTTGGTGGCGTAGTATATTTCCCTTTACCGTAATATACTTCAGCTACGGGACTGGAAGCATAGCTTACGACAAGCGGTCGGCTGCCACCATTCAGCGTGAAATCAGTGTAGTAGGCTTCACTCCAGCCCTTAGTCACTTTGACACCATTTTGACGCATTTTTGCCCACCACTGCCATGTAGCCTGTTCCCCTAGACCGCCGATATTCGCCAGCAAAAACCCCAATCCCACCGTTGATGTAGCAGGGCTCGGCATCACCAGCAAATCTTTGTAAGCCGGACTGGCAAGATCTTCTAAAGACCGCGGCAAGGGTTTTTTATGTTTCTGAAACCAAGCCTTATCATAATTAATGGTAATGTAGCCGTAATCGATGGCCAGTGCCTGAGGTAAATCAACATTCACTGCACGGCTGGCCGGCTGAGTGGTGGCAAAGAGCTGATATTGTTGCGCCTTGCTGATATTGCTGTTGTCTAGACCATATACGGCATCGGCAATCGGTTTGCCGCGGGTAAGAATGAGCTTATTCAGCATCTCATTACCGCTGCCCACCTTGATTAAGGTTAACTTAACCTGATTTTGCTGCTCAAATCCGGCCAGAACATTTTTCGGTAAAGCAAAAGAATCATGTACCGCGAGACGCACCTCAGTCTGTGCCTGTGCCCATACCGCAACCAGCATGCACAACGTACCGATTAACCACTTACCCGCTTTCATTCCAGCCTCCAGTTGTTAAAATTATCTATATCGTGCCTGCAATCATACCTGTTTTACGCGTATATAGTAAAAACCTGACGCCATCTTACAAACCATGACAACTCATTACTGGATTTTCGACCTAGACAACACCTTGCATTATGCAGATGCCGGCATCTTCAACGTCATTAATCAGAATATGACACACTTTCTGGCTTCTCAACTGCACATTGATCAAATTGCCGCTTCACAACTACGCCAGCAATATTGGGACGATTACGGTGCTACACTTATCGGAATCGGGCTGAATCATCCTGAAATTAATCTGCACGAATTTCTGCTTGCCTGCCACCCACTTGAAAAGCTTCTGCCTTTGATTAAACCCATGCCTGAGCTATCACAGACACTGACCTATCTACATGGGCACAAGATAGTTTTTTCTAATGGTCCCAGCCACTATGTACAGGCACTAATCAAAGCAATGGGAATCCAGCAATATTTTCATGCAGTAATTGGAACGGATAATGTAGAAATGCACTGTAAACCCCATCCCCATGCATATCACAGCCTATGCCGGCAGCTACATATTCATCCTCAGCAATGCATTATGGTTGATGACAGCCCAGCCAATCTGCACACTGCACATATGCTGGGCATGCGTACTGTATGGTATGGTCCACAGAGTTATCCGAGAGCAAATATTGATGCTGCAGTTACTGATATGGCAGGCCTGCGCGACATTGCGCTTACCTTATTGTGAAAGCTATACGTCAGCACACAAATTCTCTACAATAACAGACTACAAATCACCAACCACAAAGGATGACACCATGCGTGCGGGAATCTGCTTGATATGCACAATACTGGCACTCAGCGGCTGTACATGGGAAACTTATCAGGATGCCACCGGCCAGACCAGATTGCGCCAGAAATACGAACCGGGTACACGCGTGGTGTATCAGGATGGCACTTATTCCCACAACATGCTGTACAACAAAATGCGCCCCGAACCACATGCTATGAAACCAGGGGTGGGCGACGTTAATGAAAAGCTGCCGGCTCACACCAAGTGGGATCAGCCAGAAAGCAGTGCTGAATAAACTGCGTTTAAACACACAGGGCTGCCGGAATCAGACTTGATTACCTGCAGCCCCTTTTCACATCCATACACATATAGATATATGGCTACTTCATCCCTTAATATCGTTATCCTCGCTGCTGGTAAAGGCACCCGCATGTATTCACGTCTGCCTAAAGTTCTGCATGAAATAGGCGGCATCAGCATGTTGGAACGGGTGATCCACACAGCTCAGAGTCTGAACCCTGACAGCATAAGCGTGGTTATCGGCCATGGTAAAGAGCTAGTAAGGCAACGCATTCAGGCGAACGTACACTGGGTCGAACAGGACCAACAGCTTGGCACTGGCCATGCAGTTAAAATGGCGTTACCCAATCTGGCTGACAGCGGACGTACCCTGATACTCTATGGCGACGTGCCCTTAATAGACCAGCAGACATTAGCGGATTTACTCAGTATCGCTGGTGAAGATGTCGCTCTACTTACCGACGTTCTCGACAACCCCACCGGCTATGGCCGCATCATCCGCCAGCAAGGCAACGTAGTCGCCATCGTTGAAGAAAAAGACGCCAGCGCTGCCGAAAAAGCCATCTGCGAAACCAACACCGGCATCTTTGTTTTGCCCAACCGCAAACTGGCTCAATGGCTCAATGCCTTGCAAAACCACAACGCTCAGCAGGAATACTACCTAACCGACGTAATCGCACTAGCACAACACGATAAAATCCCTGTACATCCCCTACAGGTACGTGTCTCATGGCTAGCGGCGGGTGTCAACAATAAGCTTCAACTGGCGCAGCTAGAAAGGATTTTGCAACAGCAACAGGCCAACGCCCTGCTTCAGGCCGGCGTAACCCTGCGTGATCCGGCACGCTTCGACTTACGTGGCCAGTTAAAACACGGACAGGACGTCATCATCGATGTAAACGTCGTACTTGAAGGCAACATAGAACTGGGCGACAACGTCAGCATTGGTGCCAACTGCGTCATAAAAAACGCTACCATTGGCGCAGGTACTGTAATCCAACCCAACTCGCACCTAGATAATTGCGTTATCGGCAGCAACGCTCAAATTGGTCCGTTTGCTCGTCTGCGACCACAGGCACAGATTGGTGATGCCGTACACATCGGCAACTTTGTTGAAGTCAAAAACAGCACCATTGGCTATGGCAGCAAAGCTAACCATCTCACCTATCTGGGCGATGCCACCATTGGCGAACAAACCAATATCGGTGCCGGCACCATCACTTGCAACTACGACGGCGTCAATAAATACCGTACAGTCATTGGCAATCAAGTACGCATCGGTTCCGGCAACATGCTGGTAGCGCCTATCACCATTGGCGACCGCGCCACCACCGGTGCCGGCAGTACTTTGAGCAGAAACTGCCCGCCAGATAAGCTCACTCTGGCCCGCAGCCGGCAAACTACCTTGAACGAATGGCAGCGCCCTGAAAAAAAAACACAGGAATAATCCTGCCATCATTGTCAGCCTCAGCTCATCTCGCTTAGCCAGATGGGCTGAGAAACTAACGCTACCCTCTATCTTCCTTTTTGCACTTTTCCCAAAACTGACTAAAAATCTGTATATATCCTTACACTAGCAGCAGTAAATTCAACACATCGAAATTATAATCTGCAAAACCAACACAGATATTAGCGCTTTCTTGACATTACTGCTTAACCACAGTAACTCCCTTAGCAAACCTTGCATGCAAATTAACAAGCAAAAGTAATATCATGCACAATAAAAATGATTCCCAATAAAAACAACAAACCAAATCTACCACCTAAGGTTTAGCGCAGTGTCAACACTAACTCTCGATCAACTACCGTTCGGGCAACCGGCAGTTATTACCCGACTGTTGCCCGAATCTATGCCATTTCGCCGCCGCTTGTTAGCCATGGGCATCACTCCCGGCAGCCACGTTACTGTTATCCGTACCGCCCCCATGGGTGACCCTCTGGAAATCAAAACCCGTGGTTTTTACCTGTGCCTGCGCCGCAGCGAAGCACAGGCTATTGGCGTAGTTGAGGCTGAGTAATGAAAATAGCATTAATCGGCAACCCCAACAGCGGCAAAAGCACATTATTTAACGCCCTTACCGGCTCTCGCCAGCAAGTAGGCAACTGGCCAGGTGTTACTGTAGAGCGCAAAATTGGCAGTACCCAGATAAATGGGCAGTCAGTAGAAATCGTCGACCTGCCCGGTACTTATGCCATCGAAAACCTCGACATGGCAGCCTCACAGGACGAAATGATCGCGCGCGAGTTTGTGCTCAACGAACCTGACACCCTAATTATCAATATAATCGATGCTACCAACCTGCAACGCAGCCTGTACCTTACCTTTCAGCTGCTTGATCTGAAAAAGCCAATGCTGGTCGTACTCAACATGATGGATGCCCTGCAGAACATGGGCGAAAACATCAATATCAGTACCCTTACCCAGCAGCTTGGCTGCCCTGTTATAGCCATATCTGCAGCGAAAAAGATGGGTTTAATACAATTGCAGCAAGCAATCAGCATAGCTTTCAGACAGCCTGTAGCTGCTGACCCGCAACTGGACACCCTCGGAAAAAAACAAAGTGATATCATCCGCCACTATCTGTCGCAACTGCCGGCAGACAGTGTAGTAAACCAAATTGATCAATGGTCATTAATTGAACTGCTGCTAAAACAAAGTTCTATTTCTCTTAGCAGTGACGAAGAGCACATTGTTCAGCAATGTCGCGACGAACTATCTAGTTGGTGTAACTATGAAATCGACATCGCACTGGCTAGCTCTCGTTACGATGCCATTGACCAGCTAAGCCGTACGGTTATCGAAAAACCACGTGAAGCAAACCAGTCACTATCCGACAAAATCGACCGTTTTACCCTAGGTCGATATACCGGCATACCGTTTTTTCTGTTTGTCATGTACCTTATGTTTATGCTGGCAGTAAAATTCGGCTCCGTATTCATCGACTTTTTCGATGTTCTTTTTGGCACAATATTTGTAGATGGCTTTTCTACCTTACTTACTCATATTGGCTCACCAGAATGGCTGATAGCTATACTGGCTAACGGCATCGGTAGCGGCATCCAAACTGTAGCCACCTTTATCCCTGTCATTGCCGCCATGTTTCTGTGTTTGTCGTTTCTCGAGGATTCCGGCTATCTGGCACGAGCAGCCATGGTTGTAGACAGAGGCATGCGTGCCATCGGTTTACCGGGTAAAGCGTTCGTTCCCATGCTCGTTGGTTTCGGCTGCGGTGTGCCAGCCATTATGGGCACACGCACCCTAGACTGCGCACGTGACCGTCTGATGTCCATCAGCATGATTCCGTTTATGTCTTGTGGCGCCAGATTACCCGTCTATACCTTATTTGCCGTTATCTTCTTTCCTAATAATGCTTCCAGTGTCGTATTTATCTTGTATTTACTCGGTATCGGTGTCGCCATCTTTACCGGCCTGATACTCAAACACACTTTGCTACCGGGTGATACCACACCATTTATCATGGAAATGCCCGCCTATCGCCTACCAACACTACGTGGCATGCTCTACCTCACATGGTCACGCTTAAAAGGGTTTATTTTCCGTGCCGGACAGGCCATCGTGCTGATGGTTACCATTCTTAGCTTGCTCAACTCCCTTGGAAGCGACGGCTCATTTGGCCACCCCGATAGCAGCCAGTCTGTACTATCTGTAGCCAGCCAAAAAATCACCCCCGTGTTTATCCCAATGGGTATCAGCGAACAAAACTGGCCAGCCACCGTTGGCATCTTCACCGGCATCTTTGCCAAAGAGGCCGTTATCGCCACGCTTAATTCCCTCTATTCAATGAAAGCAGAAGAAGACGGTGGTGAGGAAGAATTCAACCTGCAAGCCGGCATCATCAAAGCTTTGAAAACCATTCCTGCCAACCTTCGCGAAATGGCCGGCTCATTTCTTGACCCGCTTGGCTTCAGAGCCCTTGACGAAAATACAGCCAGCGTCCAGCAGGACATGGACATCAGCAGCCGTACCATAACTAAACTTGAAAGTTCCTTTGGTGGCAGCGCCGCTGCCATGGCATATTTGATATTCATTTTGCTCTACACCCCCTGTGCCGCTGCGCTTGGTACCATCTACCGTGAAGCCGGCTGGCGCTGGATGCTATTTGTTGCTGGCTGGACATTCCTCACTGGCTGGAGCTGTGCCACCGTCTACTACCAGTATCACCAGCTCAGCCGTTCGGCCAGTGCCTCCTACTGGATTGGTGGTGTTGCTATTTTACTGATTCTTGTAATCTGTGCCATGAAAATCATCGGTAGCCGGCGCCAAACCTGCCAGATAGCCATGAAAACCTGTCCACATAGCAAAGGCAGCTGTTGCCACTGACCAGATGCACATTTTTACCAGCCGCTAAAACAGATTTACCCAAACAGATAGTGATATCTGCCCTATCGTCACTATCTGTTTGTATTCAAATACCTAACCAACAGGAACCATAACAGCACAGGATAGACAAAATATGCTCATCACTGCCATTCGCGATTACCTTATCAGCATCGGACAGGCCAGCCTGCAAGATTTAGCACGCCATTTCCAAGTACAGGAAAGCGCTATGGAACAAATGCTCAGCTTTTGGCTGCGTAAAGGAACCATACGCCAAATTAGTCTTACTCAGCCCGGATGTAGTCCAAACCAATGCAGCAACTGCTTCGCCTGTCCCGATGGTGCCAAAAAAATTTATCAGGTCATCAGCAGCCCCCGCAAAACCATCCCCATCACCTCCGCACAACACAGCATCTAAACAAGCCAGATTCAGTCAAAATTGATTAGCAAAGTGACAGCATAAATCAATACCAGCAACATACCGCATGTAAATACAACCGCCGTCGATCAGCGTATAAAAATCAATATTATTGATAAATAAAAATAAATTTTTCTAAATCATCAACACAACCCAACCACATCCCTACCAAATAAACAAACACTCAGCTGCCTGCATCAGCAAACATTACTGTGCAAAACGCCTATTTCCATTACAATCGTCTTCTTAAACAATTGAAAACAGCATAAACAGGCATGGCACTGCGCACCAAATAGACAACAACCGCTGCATTCATCTCTCATGCACAACAGCCGCGGCCAGTCTTACCCTTCACACGCGCAGCCACACCAGCAACCAGCCTGTAGCAAAAGGATAAAACATGTGTGGCATAGTTGGCGCCATTCGCGCTCAGAATAACGTAGTAGAATTTTTAACCAGCGGTCTGGAACGGCTGGAATATCGCGGTTATGACTCCTCTGGTATTGCCGTCTGGACACCCAATGGCATAGAGCGCGTACGTCGCGTCGGCCGCGTTAAACTGATGGAAGAAGCCGCACAAGCTGCAGGTCTAAAAGGCAGCCTTGGCATCGGCCATACCCGATGGGCAACACACGGCGGTGTTACCGAACCCAATGCCCATCCCCATATTTCCAATAATCTGATAGCCATCGTCCATAACGGCATCATCGAAAACTTTGAAAGCGAACGCAACCGCCTTGAAGCACTGGGCTATCAGTTCACCTCACAAACCGATACAGAAGTGATTGCCCACAGCATTCATTACGAATACACCCACAGCAGCATTGGCAACCTATTTCAAGCGGTACAGCACGCCTGCCAGCGTTTTCAAGGAGCTTACGCCATTGGCGTTATCGCTCGCGATAATCCCGAAAAACTGGTAGCCGCACGCATGGGCTGCCCGCTGTTAGTGGCACTGGGCGAAAACGAAAGCTTTATCGCCTCGGATGTATCCGCTGTAATTGCCTATACACGCCGCGTGGTATTCTTGGAAGATGGCGATATCGTACAGTTATCCACAGACGGCATCGACCTGCTGCTCGATAAACACCAGCAACCGGTAGAGCGCGAAATCAAAATGTCCGAACTATCACTCGCTTCGCTCGAACTTGGCCTGTACAGCCACTTTATGCAGAAAGAAATCCACGAACAGCCCAAAGCCATCACCGACACCGCCGAAGTATTTTTAGTTGGCGGCTTCGAACCGGCCAACTTCGGCATTAATGCTGCCGCCATCTTTGAGCGCATTCGCAGCATCAAAATTCTTGCCTGCGGCACCTCCTACTACGCCGCCCTAACCGCACGCTACTGGCTCGAAGCCATCGCCCAGATACCCACCGATGTGGAAATTGCCAGCGAATACCGCTACCGCAAAGTGATTGCTGACCCCGAACAACTGGTGATTACTATTTCCCAGTCCGGCGAAACCCTCGACACCATGGAGGCGCTCAAATATGCCCAATCACTGGGCATGCAGCATAGCCTGTCCATCTGCAACGTAATGGAATCTGCGCTGCCGCGCGAAAGCGAGCTGGTACTGTATACCCGTGCCGGTGCCGAAATCGGCGTTGCTTCCACTAAAGCCTTCACCACCCAGCTTGTGGCTTTGTTTGGTCTGGCGGTTACCCTAGGCAAAATGCGCGGACTGGTTACCCCAGAGGAAGAAGAGCAATACACCAGCGAACTGCGCCTGCTACCGGGCAGTATCCAGCATGTACTTAATCTGGAACCGCAAATCGCCGGCTGGGCAAACCAGTTTGCCGCCAAAAACAACGCCCTGTTTCTCGGCCGCGGCATCCACTACCCCATCGCCCTTGAAGGTGCACTGAAACTGAAAGAAATCACCTATATTCATGCAGAGGCTTATCCAGCCGGCGAACTCAAACACGGGCCATTGGCACTGGTAGACCAGAATATGCCGGTAGTGGTTATCGCGCCCAACGACAGCTTACTTGAGAAAGTCAAAGCCAATATGCAGGAAGTTGCAGCACGCGGCGGCGAACTGTTTGTCTTTACCGATTTAGACAGCGAATTCACCGCTGGCGAAGGTGTACATGTCATCCGCACGCCGCGACATATGGGCGTACTCTCCCCAATTGTTCACACCATACCGGTACAGCTACTGGCGTATCACACCGCACTGGCACGCGGCACCGATGTGGATAAACCGCGTAATCTGGCGAAATCGGTAACGGTAGAGTAAGTTTAATTTTGATTTTTCATGGTTATGCTAAATAAATCCTCTACTTAAATTCAAAACGTAGGGGATTTATAATTTCATCTTGCAATTATTGTTTATTTTACTGGAAAACTTTTTCTTACCCTTATTTTTATCTTCGTAATCATTTAACATCGATGAAAATTTGCCTTTTATTTTTTTATCTGAACCGGACAAAAAGTAGACTCCTGAAAGTTCATTAGTTTTATATTTATCAAAGCCAGCACCTGCACACTTTTTAAAAAAAGATTTCTCACCTTCAAATGTCCAAAAAATCTGCAAATTATTTTTAGAAAGAAAATCTAAAAAGGGTTCTTTTTTAATCAAAAGAGTATATTGATTTTCTGATACATCATTCACAAAAATGCAAATGGGTTCCTTATTTTTATTAGCCCATTCGTAGAAACTTTCATTACAGCTCAAATCCATCCCATTATATATTTCTCGACAGGGAATTATTGCCCAATAACTTTTATTACCATAAATTTCTTCCCATTTATGATTGATGACACATGGTAAAATATTAAACGATTTTTCTAATTCAGATGTCCCTGAATCGAGTTGAATACTTTCCCACATATTATGTGGAAGTCCTGTAAAAGATTGTATTAAATAGAATTTTTTATAATCTATATTATAAATAGTAAATGCTTCATTTTTGATAATTCTATGAAAGGAAAATTTTTCAATTATTGATTTCACTTCATTAAATTCATTTATTTTTACAAAATAGCCATTAATTGAGAACCTAAAATTTTTAAATTCTTTTCTAAAATCCAATTTATCCGGTTCCTCCTGATTAATAATTCTTTTCAGTACTAACCATTTTTCGCCATTTATTGTTTGTTCAATTAATGCAGGAATATCAGGTATATCTTTGAAGTTTTTAATCCAAATATTTTGATTTTTCTTCCAAAAATCTTGCGCAATGAAGCGTAAATCTTTTCTAAGTTTATATTGAAATGTTTCCTCTTGATTAGAAGGCAAAATATATATTTGTATTTTAGGTAAAGCAAATTCATCAATTTCTTTTAGCCATTCAATTTTTTTGTCATGACTATTTTCAGTTACGAAAACCTGATAGTTATCCATTACTCTGGCTAATACTTCACTCAAAGCCAACCATTGGTATTTCTTACCAATACGCTCTATTTTATCGTAGCGATTGTTATCAGATATGTATTTATCAAATGATGCATGTTTATCTTCATCATACCCGTATTTTGTAAATATTAAATAGCATGCATAATTACTTAATAAATTAGCATTGATACCTTCAACTTGTTTAAAACTTTCATTCCAAAATCTTAAGCTTGCTTCAAACACATAACGGCCAAAATCACCATATTCACCTGATTCTCTGCCTAACCCTGGACGCATCGAATGTGTTATTATTTGCTGATACTGTGTAGTAAATTTATTATCGATTTCTTCATTCGATGGTAAACGTTCAGGTAAGATACTGTTATAGGGTGGCGTTATTCTATTACGAATCTGTAAAACCTCCTCTATAGAATATTCATTTTTTAATAATGAAAACTCTATAATATAGCGAGCATGGTCTCGAACAATAACATTTGGGCAGATTTCTTCACCATTGGCTTTATTAAAAATAGAATTATCAATCGTATTTGCTAATTCTTTCAGACCACCTAAGTTTTCTGAATTTAGTGCCGCAGCTTCAATGGCGGCCAATATTCCTTGCAATATATAAGGGTCATTGATTTTTTCAAATAACTTAAAAAGTTTATTAGCCAAAGTTAAACGATTAACAAACAAATAAGATAATGAAATTAATGCATTATTACGTTGTTTAATATATGTTACAGGTAGTACCCAACATAATGCTATGGCTATTAATGATAGCATCTCTATATCATATTTTTTGTTTTTATTTTGTCTGCACCATTCCAATAATCTTTTAATGGCAAGAAATTTGTTCTGATTGCTCTGCAAGTTTTTTAAATACGATACTAATCTCGCTGACCATTGGGCATCTCTAACTCCCATAGACATAGGAAATAGTAGCTTATTCAGATAATAACTATTAAGTGGATTTTTAGGTTCAATTGCTAACTGATATATAGAATCTATAAAAATATTGTTATCGACACTATCAAGATTTTGAATTATAAAATTGGTCAACTGTGTTTCATTTATAGATTCTGGTCTTCGCCAAGGCAGATTTCTGATAACAAGATTGATTATATTCGAACGATATTGACTCCCTCGGTTATTCCATATATCTGTTTCAAACAATTCGAATCCTAAATGTTCTGGGATTAAAACACTGAAAGCTTCCCATAACTTTTGATGTTGATGAAATTCAAAAGTAAAATTTTGCCCTTGATTTGTATTTAACCAATTATTAAATTGGTGAACATTAACTATATCTTGCAGGATAGACTGAGCAGATAAAAAATCACCTATTCGCTCGTATGTGAAATAAATAAATTCTTTTTCATTTTGCGTAAATGTATTCAAAAAACCTTTTTTTTGCAGTAAATTTATAAGTTTTTTGACTGAATCTATATCAATTACATCTTGTAACTCTTTTCTGATGTACTGCCGAATTGACACATAGTCTGTACATATTCCATTAAGATTATCTTCTACAATTTTATTTATAACACGCTGAACCAAATTTAAACTTAATGGCTCATCCATTTCTTCAGCAATTTCTCTCTCAACATTTTGAACATAACTGAAAATAAGTAAATTTATCCCAATTCCACCTTTAGGTATTATTTTATTTGGCTGTTTCTGCAAATTTTCGCAATATAATTTTAGATATAGTGGATTATTAAACTCGCGATTAAGTAAAGGAATTGTCGGATACGGAAGGTTATAAAGATCAAAAAAAGATTCTATAGCTATTAATCCATTTTCAGCAAAACCTTGATGCTCAATTATACAAATTTGCTTTTTTATTTCTGGATTCAATTTTTCATATATAACTTCTTGATAAGTATTCCGAATACTTAAAATTAGCCCAATATATGGATGTTCTTGAATTTCTCTGATAAAACTATTTAAATTATTCTGCCATAACAATTTGTCTCTACTTTCGTTTAACGCATCAATTACAAGAAAAATCCTTTCTTTTTGGGCTTCAGCAATTGAATCAAGAATAGATAAAAACAAATTAGACGACATATCAGAACCTAAATTTAATTTATTATCTATAATCTGTCGCCAAAGATTTGAACTTTCTGTAAATTGCTGTCCTAGAAAAAAAAGAGAAAATTTATTATTATCGTATCTAAAATTTATTAGATCGGCTAACAAATGAGATTTACCCACACCTGCTTCACCAGTTAACCATAGAACATTTCCATTGAATAACTTAATTTCATTTGAATTTAATATTTCATCAAATAATGAATTTAAATACATTAAAATAATATCAACATCTTTTTTAATATCGATATTTTCATTAACTAATTTATTTTCAGCAAACTTACAAATCTTCAGTATAAATGATCTTATACATTTACTGATAGCATTAACAGGAATCTTATTCTCAATATTGTAATTATTTAAATTTAATTTTCTTCGTAAATGTTTAAATTTTTTTTCAGCTTCATTTTTTAAGTCTGGAAACTTTGACAGTGAAGGAATTTCTTTATAAATTTGAATTAATATATCATTAATATTATTTAAAATATCCTTATTATATTTTTTATCTCGAGATAATGCTTTAAATTTTTCTGAAATTGGCAACTTTATATTAAATTTCGGAGTATATCTACGACCCAAATCTTCAATGGCAAGTTTATTTTGCCTTTTGAACCAATCACTATTAAATATTTTTTTTTGAAACCAAAAATATATTCTTCCTTCATTTTTTTTCAGCGATAAAAAACCAATTAACTCAGAACTACCCCAGAATTTTATGTCAACCTCCCTTCCCTTCTCCTTAGCCCATTCTTTCCATTCCAGCACTTTGTTATCCCATTTGTTTCTAAAAGATTCTTTTCCTTTTACACAAGGATTATTTCTATCCAACGGTACACATAGAAAAAAATGGGTCAGATTAGGATAATTAGTCACGGCGTTTTCAAAAGAATCTTTTATTTGCTGCCATTGAATACTGGTAAAACTATACAGAAAATATTTAGCCTGCCAGCCATACACCCTGCCATCATCAAATTTGCAGATGGCTTCCAGTCCTCCGTCTGGGGTACCAAAGCGTGTAAATTCGCCTTCATTACCAAACTCCTCCCGAGCCAACTGGCACACCAGTTCTTCGAAAGCATTATTCTGGGAACCATTAAACGGTCGGATTTGGTGCCAGTCTATTACCATGTTCTCACTCAGCTTAATTCATCAGTTATTCATATACTTTATGTTTTAATTTTAGCAAAGAATAAGCTAGGACAATGACTACTTAGACCAAATTATCCGGAGGGCTAGCTAAAACAGAACAGAATTAAAAAAGTGAGGACTAAAAATAACCGCAGTACTTAATGGTTAATGGCAATACAAAAAGTATGGATTCGCAATATTCCATGATACTGCTCAAAATGTAAGCAGTTAATTTTTAAATTTTTTCAGTACCCAAGTGTTAACTACAGCCAGTCGTGTAGAGTTTGGTAAATTATTAGTTATTTTAAATTTTATATACCAGATCCATTAGTAAGATAGCAGTTGGGATGTTGGATTGGTTGGTAATGATTAATCCGTCTGGAAATATCAGTGTAGCTACACTAATTTAATCGCATTATTTTTTCCGCATGTTGCTCATCAAGCATGCAGGTAGGGGCACTTTAGTACATCATCTAACAGTATCTTAGCAATTTTATGTCTGTTGATATGTGTCAATAAAGCGGAAGTTGTAGCATTTTGCTGACTTAAAACCATTGCCATATGAGAATAATTATTATTTAATCCTGACACTTTGATTTGATGTCTGTGTTATGAACTCTTTGGATTTAAGCCGTTTTTACGCCGCCTCTGCGGAGCTGCCGTTTCAGGATAGATGGGCGGTGATGCCATTACGTGCCAGTTTGCCTTTAGCCGCTGAAAAGATAGAAAAGCAATGGAATTTATTGCAGCAATCGCCAATATCTGGCAATAAAAGGCTGATTTATATTCATATTCCTTTTTGTGAAACGCATTGTCAGTTTTGTGGTTTTTACCAGAATCTGCTGCGCAAATTTGATACGGATAAGTATATAACGACTTTACTAGCTGAGATTGCTCTGGAAATGAATAATCCGGTGATGCAGTCTGCACCGATTCACGCTATTTATTTTGGGGGCGGTACACCATCTGCTCTGCCCGCAGGTCAACTGGCGCGGGTTATCAGCCTACTCAGACAATCTTTGCCACTGGCGCCAGATTGTGAAATTACTATTGAAGGGCGAATTTCCGATTTTAATGAGGCACGTACAGAAAGTTATATTGCCGCTGGTGCGAATCGGTTTTCTATCGGTGTGCAAACTTTTGATACGGATATCCGGCAGAAGCTGGGACGTTTATCCAGCCGTGAGCAGATTGTTGAGACATTTGAGCGTATTGGGCGGCTAGACTGTGTAGCACTGGTGTGTGATTTGATGTTCGGTTTGCCGGGGCAAACTGTGCAAAGCTGGCAGTCTGATCTGGAGCTGGCCGCCGCTTTGCCGCTGGACGGGTTAGATTTGTATGCATTGAATCTGCTGCCAACTACGCCTTTGGCTAGAAGAGTAGATAAAGGACAGCTTGAATTGCCGGCCGTGGCAGCTAAATGTGATTTTTATTTACAAGGTGAGGCATTTTTACGCCAGCAGGCCTGGATGCAATTGAGTAACAGCCATTGGGCAAAAACCACGCGTGAACGAAATTTATATAACCTGTTGATTAAGCAGGGAGCAGATTTTTTTGCTTTTGGCTCCGGCGCAGGTGGGCGTTTAAATGGGCATTCGTTTATGCTGCATCGTGATCTGGCTGAATACTATACACTGATGCAGTCAGGTAAAAAGCCTTTGATGATGCTAACGGATAAATCATTGTTGGGTAGCTGGTTACATCAGCTTCAGGCAGGGATTGAAGTGGGACGGGTGAATTTACCCGCGCTAACGTCTCAGGCGGAATTGTTGGAACCGCTGCTTATGCAGTGGCAGCAGGCTGGTCTGCTGGTCAATGAAAGGGGCTACGCGCGTTTAACGCCGTCTGGCCGTTTTTGGTCAAGTAATCTGTTGCAAGCATTGCAGCAGTTACTGCTGGCTTTAAATAATCCTGAACATATTGAGTGGCAGGAAAAAATGATGCAACGCCACCCCACCGGCAAACCAATACAGCGTTTTGCCACAACGTCGTGACAAAAATACGTTTAGTCCAATTGACTTGATTAAGGGAAAACGATGACAAAACATTCACAAAACAATAATCTGCAACTATTTATGCGTAGCAA
This sequence comes from Snodgrassella sp. B3800, assembly GCF_026535865.1. Lineage (NCBI taxonomy): Bacteria > Pseudomonadati > Pseudomonadota > Betaproteobacteria > Neisseriales > Neisseriaceae > Snodgrassella > Snodgrassella sp. B3800. The sequence goes on from NZ_JAFNPH010000005.1 coordinate 35,713, forward strand.
TCCAGAAGGGACGCTGGAACAGATTGCGCAACAATATCAGGTGACACTGGCTGAGGTGATTAAGGCAATACCGGATGTGGTGATAACCGCTGGCAGCCGCTTTGATGCAGTGTGGCAAGATGTGCAATCATGGGGAGAAATTACTTTTCTGGTGCATACAGCAGATATTATTGCGGAATTTTCGGGTTTACTACCAGCAGGTAAATATGGTGCCGGTTATTTTAATCTGCAACATCAGCAGGGGTTCGGCGGCCATATTCGCGCAGAAAACTGTGCGCAGATTGCTTTTGTAGAACGCGGTTTTATGCAAATGGCTACGGCGTCGATTATTTTTCTCAACCAGCATGGTGACGCAATGTTTAAAATTTTTGTGGGGCGAGATGAGCAGCGGCAGCTGAAAGCGGAGCAATTAACTAAGTTCCGCAGACTGGCGCAGCGTTTTGCCACCACACAGGAGCAATGATGAAAACATTACTGTTGTTCGGGGTAAGCCAAAAAATGGGCACAGCTTATCAGGTATTGCAGCAGGCTTTACAACAAACCGGTCGCTGGCGCTGTGTGGCTCTGGTACGGGATGAGGATTTTGCCCGCCAGTTACAACAGCAAGGAGTGGAAACAATAGTTGGTGATGCCACGAATGAATCCAGTGTGCGCGAAGTGTGCAAGCTAGCTGGTCAGGATACTGTGATTGTGTCTACCTTGGGTGGTTCGGCAGGCGCGCACTATCTGGCACAGCGGTTGATTATGGATACGGCAGAGCTATGTGGTATCGGCCAGATGCTGCTGGTGACATCATTGGGCTGTGGTGATACTTGGGCAACAATGTCAGAGCGTGCGAAAAAAGCTTTCGGACATGCAGTGCGAGAAAAATCTCTGGCTGAGGTGTGGCTGCGAACCAGTACGCTAAATTATGAGATTTTGCGCCCAGGTGGTCTGGCGCAAGGTGAAGCTACTGGCACTGGCAAGTGTTTTTATCAGCAGCAGATACAAGGTTATATTCATAGAGCAGAGTTAGCGCGGATAATTTTACAAAGAATCAGTGCGGATAAGCTTGATAACCGTGTGTATGCTGTAGTTGATCCGGGGCTTGATACTGTGGATAACTAAGCTGTAATTACAGTTTGTGGATAATTTAATGATCCACATATAAAAACCGCCAGTCTACAATGCTTTGTTTAGGCACTTAGATTGGCGGTATTTCTATCGTTCAGAGTATCAGGCTTTTTTAACAAAACATGCTTTGAGCATGATTTTCATACCGTCTACTTTACAGTCTATTTCGTGGTCACCTTCAACCAGACGGATTCCTTTGGCTTTGGCACCTTTTTTTAATACGGTGCTACTGCCTTTAAGCTTGAGGTCTTTAATCAGAATCACATCATCACCGTTGGCTAACGGATTGCCGTTACTGTCTTTGACATCCAGCTCCTGTGTGGCTGAAGTTGTACTATTAGCATCCCATTCATGTCCGCATTCGAGACAAACAGTAAATGTGCCATCAAAGTAATTTTGTTCACTAGCGCATTGCGGGCAAATCGGCGTTATTTCAGACATGGTCAGATCTCTATATGGTTTAAAGCGGGGATTGTACCGAAATCTACTGCAAGCACCACATTTTTATGTGTAACTTACGCGCTTTTTCAGCCGTTAGTATCCGGATGCTGAAATTAATTCCGATTTTGATACTGCTGCGCTGTTTTTTCAGAACGTTTAAACACCAGCTCGTGTTCATTCGATTCTTTTGCGCAATACTGGTAACCATAGTCGCTGAATTCATGCAGCATTTTAGACGACTCAAGTTTGTTTCGCACAATAAAGCGAGTCATCAAACCCATCGCTTCTTTATCATAGGCGTTGACATTCATGTATTTACCGGATTTTTCATCAAGAAATACAGGTTTAATTACTTTGGCTTTCAGTTTATCGCTATCAATTACTTTGAAATAATTGTCAAAGGCTAAGTCGATGATGGTATCGGTTTCAATCTGATTCAGATGGTTGGTGAGAATGTCATGCCAGAAATGATACAAATTGATTCCCTTTGGATTTTCCAGTCGCACATTCATACTCAGACGATACGGTTGAATTAAATCCAGTGGCCGCAGTAAACCATAAAGGCCAGAAAGAATGGATACTCTTTTCTGCATGTAGTCTAGTTCGTGCAATGATAATTCACTGACGCGCATGCTATTGTAAATATCACCGCCATAGGCAAAGATAGCCTGTAAAGCATTATCGAGGGTAAAAGGCGGCTTCCAATCGCGAAAGCGTTGCTGATTCACTTCAGCCAGATGCGGGCTAATGTGCATAATTTCTTCTAATTGTTTGAGGCTAAGTTTTCGGCAAATCTGTACCAGCTGCTCACTCTGTGTCAGAAATTGCGGCTGGCTATAAGTGTCGCTCAGGCGCGGATTAGCAAAGTCCTGAGTGGTGGGTGCGGCGATTATGGTTAGCATACTGCCTCCTGTCTATTTGCTGGCACACTTTAAAAAAGCTAATTAGTATCAACATGATGATACACATGACGCTGATGAAACTACTTTAGCTGAAAAATGATTGGAGCAGGATAAGTTGGCTGACTTTTACCACAATGCTACATTTATATTACATTTCAGTAATTTATCTGTCTCATCTTTTAAACACTTCTGTTTGGATGGCTGTTGGCCCAATGTTATTCAGACAAAATATTTGTGAAAGAATTATCTTAAAAATAAAAAACGGGGCTGCTATTTGTCCAGCAGCCCCGTTAGTTTTCAAACAAATTTAGAATTCAGCGTCGATGTCTGCAATACTTACCAGTTTAGCATTCACGAATTCTTTTAATCCTAAATCAAGCAATTCGCGTCCGAAGCCGGAGCGTTTCACTCCACCAAACGGCAAATCAGCTTTAACCATGGTGGGATGATTAATAAAGACCATACCCGTATCAATCTGCTGAGCCAGTTTGGCACCGCGTTCTTCATCAGACGTAAAGATAGAACCTCCTAAGCCATATGGGGTATCGTTGGCGATTTCAATGGCATGAGCTGCATCTTTGGCGCGATAAATAGAAGAAACCGGACCAAAAAATTCCCAGTGACGTGCCGGATTATCCGGCTGAATATTGGTCAGGATAACCGGTCGGAAAAAACATCCCTGAGCCGGCATATCCAATGCAATTTCTTCAGCATGAGCGCCCAGTTTTACCGCTTCATCCAATTGTTGTTGCAAACCAGTCACCGCAGAGCGAGAAGATAGCGGTGCCAGTGTGGTAGCGGCATCCATCGGGTCACCCATGCGCAGCTGACGCACTCCTTCGCGGTACAGATTCAGGAAACGATCGTAAACACCTTCTTCTACAATAATGCGTTTGGCACTCACACACACCTGCCCTGCATTCCAGTGACGGCCAAATACAGCCCATTTGGCTGCTTTTTCGATATCGGCATCATTCAGAACGATAAATGCATCGGCGCCACCAAGCTCAAGAGTACATTTTTTTAATGCTGCTCCAGCCTGTGCAGCCACAATAGCACCAGCACCTTCTGAACCGGTTAAGGCTACACCGCGTACGCGCGGGTCGGCAATGATTTTTGCCAGTTGTGCATGCGTTGGGTACAGGTTCTGAAACGCACCATCCAGTAAACCAGCCTGTAACAGCATGGCAGCCATTTTGGCGGCACATTGCGGCACATTGGACGCATGTTTCAGCACAACCACATTACCGGCAGCAAGCTGCGGGGCTGCAATACGGGCAATCTGATAATATGGGAAGTTCCACGGCTCAACTGCCAAAATAATACCTTGTGGAGCAAACTCAATGCGAGCACGGTTGCCCTTGTTGGAAGTAACTGGCAACACTTCCGGCTGAAGCTGACGCTCAGCATGAACAGCATAATACTCAAAAATCTGCGCAGAAAGCTCGGTTTCAGCTTTAGCTTCGCTAAACAGTTTACCCATTTCCAGTGTCAGTAACTGGGCATATTCATCAATATTGGCTCGAAGAATATCAGCAGCATTCTGTAAAACACGCGCACGCTGGGCAAACGTAGTGTTTTTCCACTGTTTAAAAGCAGCATCTGCATGATTCAAAGCAGTTTCCAGTTCAACATCGGTGGTATCAGAAAATGCTTTTACCTGTTGCTCGGTGTAGGGATTGGTACTTGCGTACGCCATATATTTACCTTTCATTTATAGAAGTTACACCACGTTTGCTGCCCTTAAGCATACAAATGAATGGCTGCAGTTCGGGCAGGTTTTGAGACAATCTTTTGTGTTTAACTATCTGGAAATGGTTGTGTGCCTGATGTGAATGCTACCGCGCTTCTGTACACCAATATTTCAGATGAAATCAGGCGAGGTTTTCTTTTCATACCTGAAACGTTTCAGACATGATTATGTATTTAATTCAGTTTAACAATTATTTACTGCGTTATCAAGTATGCAACTAAACTGTGCAATATAGTCTTTCATCTGAGTCTGCAAAGGGTCGTTTCTGGATCAATTACCGGGTTGTAAAGAATTTTATACCCAAGCATTGATAGTTTACTGTCAGGCAATAATCCTCGTTTTTATTTCCTGAATCATACTTGCGATAGTAGCGCCACCCGCTTAAGCTGTTTTGGTAATCAATCATAAGGAACAGATACATGAGTAAACTAGCTATTTTGGTATTTTCCGGTTATGGCCATACACTTAAAATTGCTCAGGCAGCTGCAGCCGATACCGATGCTGTACTGGTAGAAATCGATGCCAATGGCGAGCTGGATGATGATCAGTGGCAGCAGTTGCATCAGGCCAAAGGTATTATCTTTGCCGCACCTACCTATATGGGCAATGTACCTTGGCAGTTTAAGAAAGTAGCCGACGCCACATCCGGCCTGTGGGCGGAGCGGGCATGGCAAAATAAAGTGTTTGGCGGCTTCACCAACAGTGCCAGTTTTAGTGGCGACAAACAAGTAACCTTAATCTGGATGCAGACACTGGCAGCACAGCATGGCGGCATCTGGGTAAGTCTCGGACTACTGCCGGCTAACTCCAAAGAAGCGACGCGCAATGATGTAAATGTACTCGGAGGTTCCATCGGAGCAATGGTTCAGACACCAGCCGATGCCAGTGTCGATGAGATTCCAGCCGGTGATATCGAAACTGTAAAAATCTACGTAGCTCGAGTAAGTGAAATTGTAGACAAATTGGCCTGAGCTTTTCATTCTGTTTTTAGCTTACTTACAGAGTATCAGCCCGCCAGCCATTATTGTGTGTATTAACATTCAAAATAAGCTGAAGCGGGCTATTGTGAAAAAATTCCTTTGTCGTCTACAGATTATGCGGCTGCTTTCTGGTTTTCCACCATGAAGCCAGAATCGCCAGCAGTAAAGCAGTAAATACCACAGCCAGTGAAGCAAAAGAAGGAATGTGCCACCATTTTGCCACCAGCATTTTGGCACCGATAAAAGTCAGAACCACGGCCAACCCATATTTGAGAAAAACAAATTTTTCAACCACATTGGCCAATAAAAAATACATCGCACGCAAACCAAGCACCGCAAAAATATTCGAAGTAAACACAATAAACGGGTCAGTGGTCACAGCAAAGACAGCCGGTATACTGTCTACAGCAAAAACCACATCACTCAATTCAATCACTACCAATGTAAGCAATAATGGCGTGGCCATGCGCTGACCGTTTTCGATGGTAAAAAATTTCTCACGGTTAAATTGCTCACTTACACGCATATGGCGGTACAGCCAACCTATCAGTGGGTTATCAGCCAAACTTTTATTCTCATCTTTTTCCGGCAGCATCAGCTTAATCCCGCTATAAAGCAGGAATATACCAAACAGATACAGCACCCACTCAAAGCGGCTGACCAGAACTGCACCCAAAGCCACCATCACAGCACGTAGGACAATTGCCCCCAATACTCCGTACAATAGCACTCGGTGTTGATACTCTGCCGGCACCTTAAAATAACTAAATATCAGCACGAAGACAAAAATATTGTCCACCGATAACGATTTTTCCAGCACATAGCCAGTAAGAAAATCCATCACCGAATCAGCAGCCACCTCACTGCCCAGCATCGGATTATGCAGCAGCTCAAAATAGAGCCAGACAGCAAAACCAAGTGAAACAGCAATCCAGACGCATGTCCACAGCAGCGCTTCTTTAGTGCTAACGCGATGTACGCCTTCTTTTTTCAGCGTGAGCATATCTATCGCTATCATTACAATTATGATGACGATAAACACCCCATAAAATAAAGGTGTGCCCACTGAATTCAAATGAGGCTGCATAAATTCTTTCTTCTTAATATTTTTATCATTCAATTCCCGTTGCTGGAAGCCACTCTTCTAAACAAAATCAGAAACGAGCCAGTATTAAACAATAACATAGATACAACTATTACTGGCAACAGTTGTGCATATACAAACACTATTCCGGTTCCAAGTAAACGGATAATTCATTGCAATAACTTCCAAAGCAGAAAACCAGGGTCTGACTGATACATGCATCATGAAATAAAACTGCGTTTTAAAAATCATCCCAAAACAGCGATAATAAAGCCCATCCCTACCACGGAGAACGATTTAAGCTCATTTCAGCACATTTCAATTATTATCAACCTTACTTAATACCAAGCATAATGCTGAAAGTTTCAGAATACAAAATCATCGCTAGATTTATATAAAAAAAAAACTGAGATGGCAGTTCTGCCACTACAATCTTCAAATTTTCAGCTGTCATTTTTTACTTTTGGTTAAATCCAGTTTGCCTTTAATTTCACTGATCACATACTTATAATTGAAAGAGCCCATTCTTTATTAATATCAACCAATTCAGTATAGGTGCAACTTTAGAAAGCAGATATCGCTTGGTTTAGCTTATTTAATTATTTTGCGTGTTACTCAGAGCAAAATTGTTTTCTGATTGTACCGTGTCACTGCTAGCCTGACGGCCAGATACAGATTTAGAATAGTCACATCTTTAGCCTATTTAATTAAATTTAGAAATAATATTTTAATCATTTCTTCTTTAATATTACAAAAATTATTCAAAATGCAAATTTAGTACAAACTTCAACTTTTCTAAGCTGAATTTGATTTTACCAACCAATCAATGTTTACTTGCTTTAAATTTCAGATTCTTAAACGTTTCAGCACTACTTACCTGCCCAAATAAAAAACTTATAAACATGTAATATTAAAAAACAAACTAAACAATAAAGAACTAAAGCCAAACAACAGCACTGAAAAAGCATACTCTCAATTTGGCAGGAACATTTTCATCATCAAATATTTCAAGCTCTTAAAAAATAAAATTTTCCGCCCAACCAGCATTAAATATCGTATATTTATTTCCATCCCACATTACCAGAACATTTACCTACGCATAAACAGTATAAAAGCAGTCTAACCTACTGAACCGAAATATTAATAAAGGAGAAAACGAATGAAAACAATGTCTGTAGCAGCGCAATGGCATCAATTATGCAACCACAACCACTGTATCCGCTTTACCGATGTGATTCTCCGCAGCTACGGTCAGGTCATGCTCCAAAACAATGCATTATCTGGACTGATTTTTCTGCTAGGGGTACTGATGGGAGGGTGCCTTACCGGCAAACCAATTATTGGAGTAGCCAGTTTAGTGGCCGTAATCAGCGCCAACATCATGGCCTATGTGTATCAGCTTAATGTAAAAGCATGGCAGCAAGGAATCTATGGCTTTAATGCCTGTCTGACAGGCATTGCATTAGCTACGTTTTGTGAAAATTCACCCTATTTATGGTGCACTATCGTGCTGGCATCCATACTTTCGGTCTTCATTACCAAAGCCCTGAGCACAATATTACAGCAATGGTATTTACCCTGTCTGACCATGCCCTTCATCCTGATTACATGGATATTCCTGTTGGCAATTCCTTCTTTTTCAGCGCTGTCACGAGTACAGGCAGATACCGCTACCGCACACATTACCAGCTTTACACTGTTGCACCTGCTGCCAAACAGCATTCTTGGCATTGCTGAGGTATTTTTATTCAACAGTACACTGGTGGGAATAACATTTTTAATCGCTCTGGCTGTTAATTCCCTCCGAATCACCCTATATGCCATAATCGGTTCAATCCTTGCCATCGGCATCGCCCTACTGTACGGAGGTCAACTTGAGCTTATTACACTGGGGCTTTATTCATTCAATGCGGTATTAACTGCTATTACATTGATTACCTTCAGCAATTCACCAGACAGTAAAACCAATTTATATATTTTACTGGCTATAATTCTCACCGTATTTACTCAGTCTGCCCTTACTACTCTTCTGAAACCCTATTCACTTCCGGTACTGACAATGCCTTTTGTACTGGTCAGCTGGTTATGGCTGCTGATTAACCAGACACTAAATCAACGCTAGTTAAATGCAAAAATAAAAACATTCTTTTATGATAAAAAGATTCATTAGTAAAAATGATTTTGAGGGTAAAAATAAAACACTTAGTGCTCTGCATAAGTATATTCATACTAGTGTAGATCCGGTAAATAAATTCGATCCAAGCGGATATATGGGGTTGGGCGATGTTATGACATGGCTTAATATCCAATTAAATTTGAATTTATTTAATACAGCCTAAAGAATACTTAACGTATACCATAAAATTAATGCTGTTTTAGATGTACTCCTTACTGTTCGAATGATTGGTGTTGTTGGAGGAAATATGCTCTATTGGAAAATACAATTGCCAGTGCAGTAGCATACAAGGGATTTGATTTTTCTGATGCAGGTACTCAATTTATAAGGTATGAAACATAAGCATTAACTTATAGGAGAACCAAGGTTGGGAGCTGGATATATATCAAAAATTGAACGTTAAATATTTGAAATCATATATATTATATAAATCAACAATGTTACCTCAGGCACAATCTCAGTTTCGTTTAGATAAAGTCAATGGACATCCTGTAAAACTATCATTTGGTTTTGGTGGACCAGGAAAAAATGAAACAGGAGCTATTTTTGGTACAGGTGTGGAAATGTCTGGAGATCGTCAATTATTCAGGATTAACTATGATTTTAAAGGAAAAATGATGCTTATAGCGGAGCAATAGGTTTTAAAATAGAAAAGATTAAAGTGCTTTGAGATAAAGATTTTCCATATCATATGGTTTATAAATGGGAGCGAGGAAATAATAAAAAGAAATTTAGATGATAGTGAAATAACACTACGGAAATAGTATTCATATTATGCGCTTAGTGCACTGCAAAAAAATATTACTTAGTGTAACTGAAAATGATGCGGCAAATGTAGAACAGGCTTAAATGCATGAGCAAATTCAGCGATAGGCTGCTTTTCGTTGGTCAGGAATTTCTGTAATAGTACAATCCATACCATAAATTAAGGAGTAGAAAAATGCTGCACGAACCGAAAGCAAAGGGATGTAATTTATATATACTACCTGACGATTCTGTGATTATACAAGGATTCTTTCATGATAATTACGGTCCTGGTCTTGTCCATTCTCACGTCAGAGCGCGTATTTCAAAAGAGCTGATACCGGTATTGTTAGGTAAACTTGTATTAAAGATAACCAATACTTCTAAGTTTATTGACGTTCAAGAATGGGTAAAAGATGAAGATTCATATAACAAGGCCTTTTTAAGCTTTGCTGGCTATAAAAATTTTAGAAGGCTGGAAAAAGAGACTGCCTGTGTGATAATTAAATTGGCGAATAATGTGATCACGATTACGCCAACAGAGTATGACCGTAAAGATGGCGGATTTTCACACCTTGTCGATAAAGAGGTAACGTGCTCTCCCGATGCAGAGAGTATTTATGAACATTTGATTCCTTTGCTCAAACGCAGTAACTATGAGCATTTAGCCTCTTAACTGCAATACAATAGCCAGTAGTTAGGTTGCCTTAATTAAAAATTTCTCAGAAATTTCATGTTTCTGAGGATTTTTGCGTAAATAAAACGGATATAAAATAGATAGATTTGATTTTTTTGATCGTATGAGTAAAGTGAGTAAAGAAATTTGAAAAAAAATTTTGATAATATCCCATCGGATAAAAGGCAAATTAATTTACTATTAAAAAAGACTGCCATAATGGCAGTCTTTTTGGGTGCAATATCTTGCAAACAAGATTAACGTTTGAACATATTGCCGTATTTCTGATTGAATTTGTCCACGCGACCAGTAGAGTCAACGATTTTCTGTTTACCGGTATAAAACGGATGACAAGCAGAGCATACTTCAATATTGAAAGTATCTTTTTCCATTGCAGATTTAGTTACAAAAGTATTACCGCAGGAGCAAGTCACAGTTACGTCGTGGTAGTTAGGTTGAATGCTGTTATTCATAGTATCGTCCTTAGTTAAGCGGGCACAGGGGATGTGCCTGTACCTCTTGAAACGGATGTCTGGAATCGGGCGATTATACTCGCATGAGTAAAATTTTCAAGTAAATCAGCACACAGAACAGCCATATTACACAGATGACCTGTGAAAAAGATGCACTTATTACCAGATTCAAAACATACCATACATTAAAAGTATAATACTGCTGTCAAGCCCCTGATTCAGAATAGATCCATAGTCTCTTTAATATCTGTTTTAGATAAAGAAAAAATCAGGCACGGCGCCAGCTTGTACCATTAGCACCATCTTCCAACACAATACCGGCAGCCGTTAGCTCATCGCGAATACGGTCTGATTCTGCCCAGTTGCGTTCTGCACGCGCCTGCTGCCGTGCAGCAATCATCGCTTCAATGGTGGCATTATCAAGACCTTGTACGCCTTCACCCACTTCATTCTGCAAAAACGCCTCCGGATCACGCTGTAACAAACCCAGCAGACCACCCAGCCCTTTTAAGCACCCTGCCAATTGCGCATCATGAGTTTTATTAATTTCATTGGCCAGTTCAAATAGAACGGCAACAGCTTCCACTGTAGCAAAATCATCATTCATTGCAGCATAGAACCGGCGCGTATAATCATTTAAATCCGCATTAACTTCAACATCTGCGGCTGTTGTGTTTTTCAATGCTGTATACAAACGCGTCAAACTGCCTCTGGCATCATCAAGATGTGCGTCAGAATAATTTAAAGGACTGCGATAATGGGCACGCAAAATGAAAAAACGCACCACCTCTGCATCGTATTTTTGCAACACTTCGCGGATAGTGAAGAAGTTTCCAAGGGATTTAGACATTTTTTCATTATCCACACGAATAAACCCATTATGTAGCCAATATTTTACATGGCTAGCAAAGTGATTTTTTTCCGTGCAACAACCTTGTTTTTCTGCACCGCAGCTCTGAGCAATCTCATTTTCATGGTGAGGAAACTGTAAATCAGCTCCACCACCGTGGATATCAAAATTCTCACCCAACAAAGCTTTGCTCATAGCCGAACACTCAATATGCCAGCCCGGCCGACCACGTCCCCACGGGCTGTCCCACGCCGGTTCATGGGGTTTGGCCGCTTTCCACAACACAAAATCCAAGGGATCACGCTTGTAGCCATCCACATCCACTCGTTCACCAGCGCGCAAATCATCCAAACTCTTACCGCTCAGCTGGCCATAGTCAGGAAACTCACGTACCGCATAAAATACATCACCATTCTCAGCCAAATAAGCTTTACCATTTGCCATGATCTCTTCAATCATGGCAATCATCTGTCCAATATACTGTGTGGCTCTCGGCTCATGGTTTGGTGGCAGCACACCTAAAGCAGCCGCATCCTCATGCATAGCCAGAATATAATAATCAGTCAGTTCAGAAATACTGATGCCGCGCTCATTTGCCCGATTAATAATCTTATCGTCTATATCAGTAATATTACGCACATAATCAAGCTTATAGCCCAGCTCACGTATCCAGCGCGCCACCATATCAAACACAATCATCACCCGTGCATGCCCCAGATGGCAATAATCATAAACGGTCATGCCACACACATACATACGCACCTGTGGTGGATTAATCGGTGTAAATTTCTGTTTGTTTCTAGTTAAGGTGTTATACAAGCTGAGCATGTCTGGTTCCAAAGTGACTGATAGTAGCCCTGAATACAGGTAATTTAATTGAATGAGGCTAAACTGGCCGTTTTCAAGGGCGAACGAGCCTCAAACACGTTTAAATAAGACTAAATTGTAATATAGCGCAGTAAACTTGTCGCTTAAACCAGCATTGCTACAAAATAAATTACAGATATGCAAACCGGACAGAATATTTTCAGTTTGCGCACCTCCTCCCTCCCTCACTTGCTTTTCTGCTATAGATAGCATAAAACATACTTGTGAAAACCATAATCAAATTTTAAGAGAAGGAGTAAGTATGACCATCATGAAACCATTGGCTGCACTCGCTGCCGCCACTACCTTAGCCCTGACTGGCTGTGTTACCGATCCTAGTACCGGCCAAACCCATGCCAGCAAAACCGCTGTTTACGGCCTAAGTGGAGCTGCCGTGTGCGGAATCGTTGGTGCAATTACCCACAATAGCCGAGGTGCACGTAATGCTGCTCTGGGCTGTGGTGCTATCGGTGCTGGCATCGGCGCTTATATGGATTACCAAGAAAAACTATTGCGTCAAAAACTGGCTAATACAAATGTTGAAGTACAGCGCGAAGGTGACCAGATTAAACTCACCATGCCAGAAAACATCACATTTGCAACTAATAGCTCTGAATTAAGCAGCGCCGCCACATCTTCCCTATCTTCTGTAGCTGAGATTCTGGCTAAATATGTGGATACCAATATCACCATCGCTGGTTATACCGACAGCACCGGTAATGACAATATCAATAGGCCATTATCACAACGTCGCGCTGAGTCTGTTTCCACATTCCTGAGCGCCCGTGGCGTCGCCAGCAATCGTATTAGCGCAGTAGGCTACGGTTCTGCTAATCCAATTGCCAGCAATGCTACAGTGGAAGGCCGTGCCAAAAATCGCCGTGTAGAAATTCGTGTTAACCCTGTTCAACAAACAGCTACCACTACTACACAACAAACCACTACCTACGTACAGTAACGACTAAAAGGCGTGATAGACACTATATCGTTTCATTCAGTCTGTCACGCCTTAAATTTACAAGTTTTTCAAAATGATATTCATTTACAATATTAAATGTGTTAATATTTAATAACATTTATTAACTATTGAAATGAATAATTATGCAAAATACAACAAAAAATAACACTTTCAACTCTTCTTCAGGCAACCTTGCGCCAGTCATGTCTATTGGGGACTGGCTCATAATGTTTATCGTGTTTTGCATACCCATTGTCAATCTGATCATGGTTTTAGTCTGGGCTTTTAGTGGCAACGGCAATCCTAACCGCTCTAATTTTTGCAAAGCATACCTGATAGTCGTGGCAATAACGATAATACTATATATAATTGCCCTAGCCATTTTCGGTAGCATTATCGCTAATTCAGCGCATCAGTTTTAAGGCTTAAAGCAATGATGATTAAGTTTGATAACTTAATCACAATTAAGCCAAGCTATCCATCATCTAATCCGTAATAAAATATGCGCAATAATCACCAAGCACTTCAGACAGAAGTGCTTGTTTTAAAATAAAATATGATAGTATTAATAATAATACTAACGTAAAAAAGAGATATTAAAAATAAAAAATTCATAGCTCAATTTGGAGGAGTTAATCCAGCCAAAAGCAAATTTGAGCAGATATAACGACCATCATTGCAATACTAAAGTCGGATAGACTTACTAAATTCCGACAATCTTAATTTACTGTAATTACCCGAACAAGTTACTATTCATACCAATCTCATTTTTCTCCTAAAAGAATAAAACATAAATATGCAAATTGATTATTGATAAATAAAAATCTGAATACAAAAAACATTTATCGCGATTCTCAAGCCAAAAAACCGATAACGGTCAGTGATGCATTCCATTAAAAATTAAATTTAATTCCCTACCATAAGTATTTTTGTTTATTTTTTTCATCTAGAAATCAAGTACCTGATTACATTTAATACACATCAGCTTATAAAAAAATAAGCAAGCATATTTTCTACATAAACTAATTTATGAAAATACCTGAACGAATATCATAAATGTGCACCAATGCTCACAGTAGAAAATATAAGAGCAGCTTCAAACTATTTATATAGACAAACTCATTAATGATTAACTCTTACACCGGCGATATGTCTCTGAAGCACTGAACAAATAAAAAGCACTTCAAACTGAAGTGCTTTTTACTAACAAGCTATACTCATACATCCAATGAGCGGTGCAGTTTCGCCTGCCGTTCAATACGTTTATTAATAAACCATTGTTGTGCTAGCGTTAAAATATTGTTCGTCAGCCAGTACAGTACCAAACCGGCAGGGAAAAAGAAGAACATCACAGAAAACGCTACCGGCATGATTTTCATCATTTTAGCCTGCATCGGATCCGTAGGAGGCGGATTCATAAAGGTTTGCAGATACATGGTCAGTGCCATCAATACCGGCAAAATGTAATAAGGGTCCTGACGTCCCAAATCGGTAATCCAGCCAATCCATGGAGCACCACGCAATTCTACCGAAGCAAACAGTGCCCAGTACAAACCGATGAAAACCGGTATCTGCAACAGCATAGGCAGGCAGCCGCCAACAGGATTGATTTTTTCCTTTTTGTACAACGACATCATTTCTTGCTGCATACGCATGCGGTCATCGCCATACTGGTCTTTCAATGCCTGCAAGCGAGGTGCTACAGCACGCATCTTAGCCATGGACTTATATGAAGCATGAGTAAGCGGGAAAAGAATAGCTTTTACTGTAAGCGTCAGCAGAATAATTGCCCAGCCCCAGTTCTGTACCAGTCCATGCCACCAGTTTAACAGCCAAAATAACGGCGAAGAAAACAGCGATACCTTGCCATAGTCTTTAATCATTTGCAGATGATCAGCAACCTTAGTAATTACTGAATAAATCTGCGGACCAGAATATAAAGAAATACCGAAGCTAGCACTGGAATTAGCGGGAATGTCTTTTACTGGTACGCGTACGCCTGCAGAATATAAGCCATCACTACGTTTGCGAATATCAATTTTGCAATCGTCATTGCTGCCACAAACACTGCTGCCCTCTTTCGGCTGCAGAATCCACGTAGTCATAAAGTAGTGCTGGGTCATACCGATCCAGCCGGTATTGGTTTTACGCTGATAGTCTGCTCGGTCACGACCGGAAGCATAATCGCTGTCCAGATCTTTAAAAGCCACTTTTTCAAATTTGCCATTGGGCGTATACAGCACCGGCCCCGTATAGGTGTGATCGAAATAGCCAGTACCTTCCGGCTCCTTGTCATCACGCAAAACCCGATAGGCCACATCCATTTGCAGCGGCTGTGCATTGTGATTGGCAATTTCATAGCGAAGGCCAATCAAATAACTACCTTTAGTAAAGGTATAAATCTTACTTACCTGCACACCGTTCTGTTCTGCTGCTGTCAAACGCACATCCAGCTTGTCGCCATTCAATGTGTATTGTTTTTGCGGCGCAGTAAAAATCAGATTTTTAAACTGATAATCACCCTGACGGTTTAATAATACCGACTGGGCAATGTACTGATGGCCATCCGCACCATTATCCAGCAGCACAAATGGCTTACTGGCATCACTGGTAGCTTTGTATTTAGTCAGTGTAAGCTGGCGCAAATCGCCAGTTTTTTCATCAATAACCGCCCTAACAGTATCCGTAGTAACCGTAACTGGTTCAGTTTTACTTAATGCACCCTCAGCTCCCACACCAGTGGAAACTGCATTGCTCGTAGATGATGTTTGTTGTGCCACTGGATGATTTTCGGGTTGTGGGTATAATTTTTCCCAACCCAGCAAAATAGCCATGGTCAGCACAAAAAATATCAGTAATCGTTTAAAATCCATAGTGTATTCCGTGTGTATTCGCTAAGGAAGTGGGTCATGACCGCAACCACCCCAAGGATGACAGCGGCAAATGCGCTTGATTGCCAGCCAGCCACCCTTGAATACCCCGTATTTTTGCAGAGCGAGTACTGCATATTGCGAACAGGTCGGGCTATAGCGGCAACGGGGCGGTAAAAGCGGGCTGATGGCATACTGGTAAAACCGAATCAGACCCAGCAATAAATATTTCATTGCGACTTTGCTTTACACCCGTCAGCTGCCACAAGCAACTGTTGTAAAGTCTTGATTACACCAGCATAATCCGCATGCCGGAAGGGCTGGCGTACACGAATGATTATATCTGCCGGCGGCAATTCATGCCGGTGCAGGCGAAACCATTCTCTTAATACACGTTTCATGTAATTGCGCCGATTGGCTCGTTTGGCCACTTTTTTGGCCACTACCAAACCCAGACGCGGAAAACCAAGTGTATTGCGTGCATGAAACACCTGAATCCAAGCACGGCTTTTCTGGCAACGTAACGCAAAAACGGATGAAAAATCATCCGTTTTTAAAAGGCGATATTTTTTGCCAAAATGATAATCCATTCTTGTGCTTACACAGCCAAACGTTTACGACCCTTGGCACGACGGGCAGCCAGTACAGCACGTCCACCGCGTGTTTTGCTGCGAACCAGAAAGCCATGAGTGCGTTTGCGACGGGTAACGGATGGTTGATAAGTACGTTTCATAATTTATTCCCGAATTAACTTTAAATAAAACGTAGCATTACACAACAAGAACAGCACTTTGTCAATCAATATAATCTACAGGAAACCCAGACTGCAAACGGGTTAACACAGAGTGCAAATCGTGGTCATAAAGTTCTTTATTGCGTATAATTAGCATAATAGGCGATACCTGTTTCCATTACTTAAGCCAAGTCCCATTGGCAGACAAAATAAGCTTCACGCATGACCCTAACAGAATTTTGGCCGCAGTGCCTGTTACAACTTAAACAAAACCTACCGCCCCAGCAATACCAGATGTGGATTGCTCCCCTAACCGTAGGTGAAGAAAATGGCAATTGGGTAATATTCGCGCGCAATACCTTTGCATTCAACCATATACGTGAGCGTTTCTGGCCAGCTGTGGAAAACGCCCGTCAGGCCATACTCCCACACGGACAAACTCCTTTAATCCTCAAAATTGGTCAGGGGCAATCTTTACAAGCAGCTACACAGGCTCAGGCAATTACCAATACCATTAATTCTGTGAAAGCTGAAAGCGGCACTCCGGTTCAGGTGGAGACTGAAAACCTTAATAAACATGAACCCTTAAACACAACCCCTGCACCTGAAGAAGCCAAACCGCGTTCAACAACTAAACGCACAGAATCCGCTCAGGACATTATTGCCAAAAGGCTAAAAAATAATCAGTCTAAAAGTGATAACAACACGGCTGAAAACAGTGAAGTCAACCCTAGCAAACCAAGCAAAGTAGATAAAAAAGAAACATCTATACCTAAAACTGAGTCTGATAATGTACTGACAAACAGTAAAAAATCACGCTATACCGACACTAATCTCAATCCTGAACACACCTTCGCTGCACTGGTACAAGGCAAAGGTAACCGGCTGGCTCATGCGGCCGCCCTCTCTATAGCTGAAAACCCAGGCAATAGCATGTACAACCCGTTTTTTGTTTACGGCAGCACCGGTTTGGGTAAGACTCACTTAGTACAGGCCATTGGTAACCAGCTCTTTGCTGCAGATGCCAAAGTCAAAATCCGTTATATACATGCCGATGAATTCATCCGTGGCATCATGAACGCTTTCCATGCTAAATCTTTCGATGCCATGCGTCAGCAATACCAACAGGTGGACTTGCTGATTATGGATGATGTTCAGTTTATTGCTGGCAAAGACCGCACCATGGAAGAGTTTTTTTACGTCTACAACCATTTAATTGACGAAAAAAAACAGGTTATTCTTACATGTGATACCTTGCCTACTCATATTGATGGCATGGACGATCGCTTAAAATCACGCTTTTCATGGGGACTAAGTCTAGAGCTGGAACCACCTGAACTGGAAATGCGTGTTGCCATTCTGCAGAAAAAAGCTGAGCTGGCACAGGTAAAACTTGAAGACGAAGCTGCGTTCTTTATTGCCAAACATATCCGCAGTAACGTGCGCGAACTAGAAGGCGCATTCAAGCGTGTTGTGGCTCAAAGCCGTTTTGCCAGCCGGCCGATTGATGTCGGTTTAGCCACAGAAGCACTACAGGATATTCTGGCCGTCAATCACAAACCAATGACACTGGAACACATCCAAAACACCGTAGCCAAATTCTATGGCATCACCATCAGTGATATGGTAGGCAAAAAACGTACACGTAATCTGGCACGTCCACGTCAGATGGCCATGACCTTGGCTAAAGAACTCACCCCACTTAGTTTACCCGCTATTGGCAGCGGATTTGGTGGCCGTGACCACACCACAGTCATGCATGCGGTAAAAAGCATCTCCAAACTCCGTAAATCAGATGCCGAGACAACCAAAGCGTACGAAACCTTAATGATGATTTTGCGAGATTAAACCAAGGAAAACAACATGCTGATTCTACAAGCAGAACGTGATAGTTTACTTAAACCTCTGCAAGCCGTAACCGGCATTGTCGAGCGTCGCCATACCTTGCCGATCCTGTCTAACGTATTACTGGAGAACCATCAGGGGCAAATCAAAATTTTGGCCACCGATCTGGAAATTCAGATTGATACCATAGGCCCAAAAAGCGAAGCTGAAGATTTCCGCATTACCACCAATGCTAAAAAACTACAGGATATTCTGCGCGCCCTACCAGCCGGCGCCATGGTTTCACTAGACTGGAACAATAACCGTCTGGTCCTAAAAGCCGGCAAAAGCCGCTTTAATCTACAAACTTTGCCGGCAGAAGACTTTCCACTGATGAGTGTAGGAGAAGACGTAAATGCCAGCTTCTCCCTCCCTCAGGAGACCTTCAGAGAAATGCTGTCACAGGTCCAATACAGCATGGCCATTCAGGATATTCGATATTATCTAAACGGCTTACTGATGCAGACCGAAGGCAATCAGCTGCGTTTAGTAGCCACAGACGGGCACCGCTTGGCCTATGCCGCCTGTAGTCTAGATACAGATTTACCTAAAGCAGAAGTGATTCTGCCCCGCAAAACGGTACTGGAACTATTCAAGTTGCTTACATTCCCTGAGCAACCGATTACTATAGAACTATTGAATAATCAGGTTCGCTTCCGTTGTAACGATACCATCATCGTTTCCAAAGTAGTAGACGGCAAATTCCCAGACTACAACCGCGTGATTCCGCTAGATAATGACAAAATCTTCCTTGCCAATCGTAGCGAATTACTGGGTGCTTTAGAACGTGCTGCTATTCTGGCCAATGAAAAATTCCGCGGTGCGCGTTTGCAAATCCAGCCGGGGCTGCTCAGCGTCACCTGTAACAATAATGAACAAGAAGAAGCACGTGAAGAATTGGAAATCGCTTATCAGGGTGACACACTGGAAGTCGGATTCAACATCAATTATCTGATGGATGTATTACGCAATTTACATGCCGATGACTTGCAACTGGCATTCGGCGATGCCAATCGCTCAACGTTATTTACCATCCCCAACAATCCTGATTTTAAATACATAGTCATGCCGATGAGAATATAAATATCTCTTATACAAAGACTTAGCAACTGCCCTAAATCAGAATAAATGATTCCCTCATCCATATCTGATTCAGGGCAGTTTTTTCTTTACATTCAACACGATTATCATTCAATAAAAAATTCGATAAAACATAATCTTAAACATATCAACCGGCTGAAAAAAAACTTAATTTCTGCTATAATAATTATCTAATGAATTATTCGATTCAGCCCTGTAAATATGGCAAAATTGAGCATCCTTAATATTCTTTTCTGCCTACAGGCATCATATTAAAAGCATAACCGCTACCCCAGATTTATAAAGAATTCTTATGACAGATCAACACCCTGAAGATTACAGCGCCGACAGTATCAAAGTATTAAAAGGCTTGGATGCCGTTCGCAAGCGTCCCGGCATGTATATTGGTGATACCCAGGATGGTACTGGTTTACACCACATGGTATTCGAAGTTCTGGACAATGCGATTGATGAAGCGCTGGCCGGCTATTGTGATCATATCACCGTAGCAATAAACGCTGACAACTCCATTACCATTGAAGACAATGGCCGTGGCATTCCCACCGACATGCATCCCGAAGAACACCGCTCTGCGGCTGAAGTTATTATGACCATCCTGCATGCCGGCGGTAAATTTGATAACAATAGTTATAAAATTTCTGGTGGTCTGCATGGCGTAGGTGTATCTGTAGTGAATGCTTTATCCGATTGGCTGCGCCTGACTATCTACCGTAATCACAAAGAACATTTTGTAGAGTTTAATCATGGCGACGCCATAGCACCACTATCCGTAGTAGGCGACACCGATAAACAAGGTACGCGCGTACAGTTTCTCGCCAGCACCGAAACATTCGGCAATATTGAATATCACTTTGACATTCTGGCCAAACGTATCCGCGAATTGTCTTTCCTGAATAATGGCGTCAGTATTGAACTTTTTGATAAGCGTGACGGCAAACATGAAAATTTTGCTTTTAGTGGCGGCGTGGCTGGTTTTGTGCAATACATGAACCGCAATAAAACTGCGCTACATAACAAAGTATTCTACGCCAGCGGCGAAAAAGACGGCATGAGCGTTGAATGCGCCATGCAATGGAACGATAGCTATCAGGAAAACGTGCAGTGTTTTACCAATAATATTCCTCAGCGTGATGGCGGCTCCCATCTGACTGCTTTACGTCAGGTCATGACCCGTACCATCAACAATTATATCGAAGCCAATGAAGTAGCCAAAAAGGCCAAAGTAGACACCAACGGCGACGATATGCGCGAAGGTCTTACCTGCGTATTGTCCGTGAAACTGCCTGACCCGAAATTCTCATCACAAACCAAAGACAAACTCGTTTCCAGCGAAATTGGACCAGTGGTCAATGAAGTTTTAAGCAAAGGTTTGTCTGAATTTCTGGAAGAAAATCCCACTGAAGCCAAAATCATCACCGGTAAAATTGTGGATGCAGCCCGTGCCCGTGAAGCCGCACGCAAAGCACGCGAAATTACCCGCCGCAAAGGCGTTATGGATGGATTAGGTCTGCCGGGTAAATTGGCCGACTGTCAGGAAAAAGATCCTGCATTGTCTGAGCTGTATCTGGTCGAAGGGGATTCGGCCGGCGGTTCTGCCAAGCAGGGACGTGACCGCAAATTTCAGGCCATCTTACCGCTTAAAGGTAAAATTCTGAATGTCGAAAAAGCACGCTTTGAAAAAATGTTGGCTAGTCAGGAAGTAGCCACCCTGATTACTGCACTGGGTGCCGGCATTGGCAAAGAGGAATTCAATCCGGAAAAACTGCGCTACCATCGCATCATCATCATGACCGATGCCGACGTAGACGGTGCCCATATCCGTACCTTACTACTGACATTCTTTTACCGGCAGATGCCTGAACTGGTAGAACGCGGCTATGTATACATTGCCCAGCCTCCGCTTTACAAAGCCAAACATGGCAAACAGGAGCGCTACCTGAAAGATGAGTTTGAAAAAGACCAGTTTCTGCTTACCCTTGCATTGGATAAAGCACGCCTGAATATTGGCGAGACTACCTTAGAAGGAAATGCACTGGCGGAGATTGCTAAACAGTTCATCTTAGCGCAAAGCATGATTATGCGTGAAAGCCGCATTATCGACAGCGCTGTATTAAATGCCCTGCTCTACTGGAATGAAAATCTGGATTTAAGCAATGTAGCCAGTGCAGAAAAGGCCACACAAGCCTTAACTAATCTCATCAATGATGAAAACCTCACACTGGAACGCATCGGTGCCGAAGATGAAGTGCAAATGATTAAAATCACCCGTCAATTGCATGGCAATCAGATGGTGAGCTACCTAGAACAGAAATTTGCCGAAAGCCGCGCCTATCAGATTATCCGTCAGACAGCTGCAACCTTAAGCGGTATTGTGGATGCCCCGATTGATGTTGTGAAAGGCGAAACAAAAACCGCAGTAACCGGCTTTGCGCAAGCATTGGATTTCCTGATGACCACAGCACAAAAAGGGCTATCTATTCAGCGCTATAAAGGGCTGGGCGAGATGAATCCAGAGCAACTATGGGAAACCACCATGGATCCAACCGTACGCCGCCTGCTGAAAGTTAAAATCGAAGATGCGATGGCTGCGGATGATGTATTCGTTACCCTGATGGGCGATGAAGTGGAACCACGGCGGGCATTCATTGAAAACAATGCGTTGAATGCGCAGGTGGATATTTAAGCAAGTTTTCTCTAATCAAAAAAGGATGGCTATTGCCATTCTTTTTTAAAAAAATTAAAGTGTATTTTATTCTTCAGCTCAAATTGATTACTAAGGAGCCTTACCAATTTCAATATAGTAAAAATAAAAGCGTTTGGCAGTAACTTTAGAAAAATAGAAAATACTTATTATTTATGAGTTCAATCCGAATTATTTATCTAATATATTAGATAGTTGTTCAAATTTTTCGGTTTCAAAATCATCAAAACTATTTTTTATATCATTATTTTCTTCAAATTCATAATAATCAATAATTTTTTGCGGTGCACCATAATCACTGGCTAATCGTCCTTTTTCAGTCACTGCGTTATATTCAAGTTTTATTAAAAGTCTATCTATTCCAACCTCTCTATCTATTGATGAATTATTTAGGATGGATTGATGGTATTTATACATTATATTAAAAACACCAAGATATTTAACTAGCTGAAATTTAAATATATTAAAGATTAAATCTGCAGTTTTTCTGATTGCGTTATCAATATTTACACTATTTTTATCTAACTGATATCTTACACATCCTAGAAAACCTGTCTTAATATATGTTGATAACATATATATAATAATAGGATAAGAGTTGCCTTGTTTTGTTGGAGATTCTCTATCTATTATATTTTTAAGCGCAAAATTAGTAATAATAGGTTTTATTATATACAAAATAATTTTTAATCCATCATAATTTATAGATAATTTAGAAGAATTAATATTTCTAATTAATAATTTTATTTGATTTATTTCCTCTGAATTTAGCCCTTTAATTTTTTTATAAATATCCAATTTATCGTGAAAAGATACAGTTTTAAACATTGATATAATTTCATTTGGTATATTTTCACTTTGTATTTCTGCTAAAATATCCAACTTGCGAATTTTGTCTTTGGCGTTTAAATATTTATCATCTGTTATAAATAAATCAATTTCATCTTTTTTTGTCGCCTCATCATAGTTTTTGTACTTTATTACATCGCCTTTGCTCTCAAATATTTCTTTAAACTTCAAATCTAAAATCAAAACTCTACCACTGTAATGGTGTAAAAACCGCCCAGCTCTACCAACTATATTTTTAGCATCAAACGATTTTAATACTTTTTTCCCTTTATAATGACTTAAAACAACAAGATTTTTTGCTGATGTGTTTACACCTTCAGTAATGGTTGTAGTTGATATCAACACATTCAAAGAACCTTGATTAAAAAGCTCTACAATTTCTTTTTGAATATATTTTGGAATACGCCCATGATGTATTCCTATCCTGTTTTTTAAAGCATTAATTAATATCCAAGTATTATTATCTTTATCCCTAATATTAAAGTTTTTTTCTAAATGTTGAATAAATTTTTTAAGTTGGGTAGATAAATCTTTTGAATTCACTAATGGTTTTAATTCCAGAATATCTTTAATAGTTTTTTCTGCAGTTGTAGTCCCCTTAGTATATAAAAGAACATTTTCTGGAATATTTAATAACGAAGAAATGATCTTATAAATCTTAATAAATTTTTCTTCTGAAGAATTTAAAGTTATAGTTAGATCATCTGTAATCTTATTTGTTCCATTTTTCATTGATATTATGTTTTTGGAAACAATTTCATATTTGTTAAAATTAATTATTTCAAATCCATTTTCGTTTAAAAAATTATTAAATGATTGATTAATTGTTGTATCTTCTTTTTCTGGAAACTCAATATAAGGACCTACTAATAAAATATCTCTAGCCTTTGATAAAATTTCATGTAAAGTTATGCGATAAGCCGTATCCCTTTCATTTTCTTTATTTTCTTTATTTTCTGAATCTATTAAATATTCATTATCTATTTTATAGATTTCATCAATAAAAACAAAATCTAAAGAAATATGTTTATGTTTATCAATAAAAGACAAATACCGTTCAGGTGTATAGATAAATAGATTATATTCACCTAATATAGGAACATCGCTAAGAGTATGGATAGAAAATTTATTAAAATATTTGTACTCAGGGCTCGAAATTAGTTTTTGAAAATTTTCTGATAATAAGGCTATTGTTGGAAATATTAATGCAATATTTTTATATTTAAGTTTTCGTATTATTTCATAAACTAAAAAAGTCTTCCCGAAAGATGTTGTTGCCGATAAGAAATACCGGTTTTTCTTATCTGGTGAAAATTGATTTAAGATTTCTTTTTGGTACCTATGTATTTTAAGATTTTCGTCGACATGTAATGTCGATTCATAAATCAGAGAGGATATTGTATTAAGACTTATATTTGATAAACTATTATTTTTCTCAAATTTATTTAATAAATCATAATAATGTGGTATACCAACAGCATTGGATATATATTTCAAAAACTCTAAATCAGATGCTGATAAAGGTTCATCTTTAATATAATCAAAATAGTTACATACTTCTGAAATAAACTTATATTCTTCTAACTTATTAGATTTATAATTATTGAGGCTTCTAATTAAATTAGCGGTTTTTTCGATTCGATGCATTCAATTACCCTTTGTTTAATAACTTTTATGTCTTCAAGAGGCATTAATATAAAAAACAATCTATAATCAATTGACAATGAAATTTTTGTATTATTGCTATGATTATCAATACATTCAATAGCCTTAATGATTTTTTGTTCAAAATCAGGTGAATCATATGAATAAATTAATAAAATAGGATAAACGAGGGTCATTTCATATTTTTTTACTTCATCAATGATATTGATACATGGATTTTCACTCCAACTAGTTAAAATAGATTCAATTTTAGAACCATTGATAGAAAATCTATCTGTAAATTCTTCGAGCGCTAAAATATTACGAGATAAATATTCATCTGAAAGTGCTCTATTTAATCCATCTAAGGCACTTGTTACACACGAATATAATGATGTTTTAAATTTGACTTCTCCAAACCATAAATAAACTTTATCATTATGTTGAGCCAAATGATAAGAGTCATAACCTGAAGTTTCTGATCTTGTAAGAGGACTATAAAAATATCCTCTTGAAATGAGCGGTTTTGCCTGAAAAAAATAGTACAAAATTGAGTACAACAAAACCTCACCATAAAAACCGTATTTAATTTTGATATCTAAACCTTGTTTTTGAGAATATTTTATCTTTTGCTGTAAAGCCTTACTCATAAGGTTATCGACTGGATATTTATCTATATCAAACTGATTAAAAGAATAGTCAATAATAGAGTTATAAATTAAATCAATTAACAACTCATTAGAATGACAGATAAAAACATGATCATTATGATTACTGATATCTATTTTTTTAAAACCAAGACTATCATCAGGTAACTTACATTTGCTTGCTAAAGTTTTTTTTAATTAAATTTTGTAATTGCTCTCTCAAGATACCCCCTATGTAAAATATGATTTTTTTACGCAAAGGATAATATCAGTTTTTTTCTTTTTTTTGGTCAGATTTTAAAATCTATGTAATATTTTTTGTAGCATCGAGCACAACTATACTTCAAAATCTTTAAAATACTACGTAAAAACTCAAAAGCAAAGACAATAACACCTTCAAACAATATACTTGTTCTATTTGGGTACAATTTTATCCAGTTTATTTTACTTGGCCTACACAACATCTAAATCTTTATATAACTAAGCAACTATTTTAAATGGATTTATTTTACATAAAATTGTAACTAATAAAAGATAAGAATTTTGAAATACTATTTATAGATAGCTAAGATATTTTGCTATCTATAAATTGTTGAATTAAAATTAAAATGCTTTAGTAGAAGTATCAAATATATTATGAATAACAATTTAGCCGAAATAGCAGAAATTTGTTGGGAAAATTATAATTCTACAAATTTTTATTCATTCATGATTTTTTCAATTTTGTATGAACAATAACTACATAAACCATTTAATTCTTGTTCATCTAAAGTTAAATCTGCATCACAAACATTACAATAATTATATTCCAGTTCCCAGTGACATGCTAGGCATCGCCTCTCAACAACTGAAAAAGAATCATATTCGCACTCGGGACAAGTTTCTGTTTGAGGCTCCGCTCCCTTAACATTATCATAATGGTTGTTCAAAGCATCAACAATTGATGAACCTATCACTTCTTCATAGGAAGACTTTATACCACAAGCACAACAGAAAAAATCAAAATCATCTTTTTTGTGGAAATCAACTGCTTTAATTAATTCTGAATCACATTTTGGACATCTTAATTCTTAAATATTATCTTCAACCTGTTTATACTTCCATAAAACGTTTTTTAAATTTTCTAAACACATCTTCCTTTCTTCATCATAAATTTTTGCAACATTAAGCATGATTTGCCAGTAATCTTTACCTAATAATTTGACTGGTTCATGTTTAATATAAGGGCAAAATTCTATAATTAGATGAAAAGCTTTTGTAATAAGTTCTTTTACATTTAATCCTGTTTTTTGTATGTAATAATGCTCTATATCATTACGGATTTTCTGCAACGTATTTAGATTATTTTCATTAATTGAAATATTTAAAGCCTTAAGTCTATCTTTTATTTCTTGCACATCAACTGTTTTTTTTCCTAAACCTACCCAAGCAATATGCTCTGTATTGGTATCCTTTTGAGGAACAATTTTTTGCTTTAAGTAACACTTCATCTGAACCATCAGGACTTAGTTGCTGTAATTTATATTTATAGAGAAGCAAAACCCCCGCGTAAATATTTCTTATAGATGATAACTCTCTACGTGGATCTTTTTCTATAGCTTGATAATCTTCTAGGCCAATTTGGACAGAATCAACTGCATTATTTAATATTGGATTATTTAATATTGGATTTTTTAATATAGACATATTGCCTCTTAGAATTGATTATTCTAAATATTTTTTAAGTTACTACTCAATCAATAAAATTCTCTTTTCTATACCATAAATAATATCTAATTCCTTTTTTCTCACTGAATAGTTTTATTTATGCAGATTCTGCATAAACAGAACAAATAAAATAATATTAAGATAACGTTATATTTCACCTTATTATCCAATAACTTATTATAAATAGCATTTATAATAAGTTATTGGATAATAAGCAAAACCTTGCTTGCATCAGGATATCTATTAACAGTATCAAGGTTGGTGATATTTGATATTTTATTGATATAGATGATTTCTTCTCGATGCCTTTTACCCTTTTACACACACTACCTGCCGTAATTGATGCACGATTTCCACTAGTACTTTTTGGGCGGTCATGACGGCATCGATATCTTTGTAAGCCATGGGTATTTCATCAATTACGTCTGCGTCTTTTCGGCATTCAACGTGGGCGGTGGCTTTGATTTGGTCGTCTATGGTAAATTGCTTTTTTGCATCGGTTCGGCTCATTATTCTTCCTGCGCCATGTGAACAAGAGTAAAAACTTTCTTCATTACCTAATCCCCGCACGATATAGCTTTTGGTGCCCATTGAACCCGGTATGATGCCTAGTTCGCCTTTACGCGCTGATACTGCCCCTTTACGGGTAATAAAAATCTCTTCACCAAAATGCTGTTCTTTTTGCACGTAGTTGTGGTGGCAATTTACTGCGGATAGATGGGTGGTAAATGGTTTGGTAATAATTTTGCGCATTGCTGCGATAACGTTATGCATCATGGCTTCACGGTTTAGCCTCGCAAATTCCTGTGCCCAATGTACGGCCTCAACATAATCTTGAAAATGCTCTGTCCCTTCCTGAAGATAAGCCAGATCTATATCGGGTAGATTTCTGATATGCACTTCCATATCTTTTTTAGCTAATTCGATAAAAAAGTTGCCAATAGCATTGCCTATGCCTCGTGAACCGCTATGCAACATTATCCACACGCTATCAGTTTCATCGAGACAGATTTCGATAAAATGGTTGCCGGTACCCAGTGTACCTAGATGTTTGTGATTCTTGGTTTTTAAGAAGCGTGGATATTTTGCGGTTAATTTTTCAAAACCCGGTAACAGTTGCTGCCAGTATTGATTGACAATTGGTGGTGGATTTTGCCAGCTACCGTTATCTCGTCCACGGTATTTGGGGGTCATGCCATGTGGCACGGCTTTTTCGATAACTTGACGCAAAGGCAATAAATTATCGGGCAAATCAGTTGCCACTAAAGAAGTTTGTACAGCAATCATGCCACAGCCGATATCCACGCCCACGGCTGCCGGAATAATTGCGCCCATGGTTGGGATAACACTTCCGATTGTTGAACCTTTACCGATATGGACATCGGGCATGACGGCAATATGTTTAAAGATAAATGGTAATTGGGCTGTTTTGATTAGCTGGTTTTTGGCTTCATCTTCGACTGATACGCCTTGTGTCCACATTTTGATTGGTTTTGCATTTTCCGCTTGTAACAAATTATATTGAGTCATTTTTATTCCATGGTTTTATCATGCCATAGTTGATGGCATGATTTTGTGTTTTTGTTTTCTATATTTTTGGCTGGATATTGATTAATCCATGCAATATCTGATCCAGTCCGCCAACTACGGAAATTTTGTTAATGCGTTCGGCGATGCGTTCGAGTGTTTCCATTTCTTTTAAACGCAAGGCCACTGGATTGTTTTCCATTACGCGGGCGGTATTGAGCAGGGAGCGGGTGGCGGAAGTTTCTTCACGCCGGCGAATGACATTGGCCTGTGCCGCTTTTTCTGCTTCCACTACCTGCGAAAGTATGATTTTCATGTCTCCCGGCAGTATGATGTCTTTGACGCCGACACTAACTGTTTCGATGCCATAGCCAGCCATATTGGTTTGCATATGAGCGTTGATTACTTCATCGATTACAGTTTTGTTTTCCAGTAATTCATCCAGTGTGCGTGTGCCAATCGCTTCGCGCAGTGCAAATTGCAGTTGTCGGTACAACAGATCCGTCGGCTGTGCAACTTTGGCATAGGCGGTTAATACATCGGTGTAGCACCAGTTGGCCACTAGATTGATACGCAGATTGACTTTATCGCGGGTGAGTATTTCCTGACCGGATATTTCTTTGGTCTGCAAGCGTGTATCGACGATGTCAACGCTGATTTCACGGTTGAAACGCCAGTAGGCGGTGATACCCACATCTAGCAGTTTTTCCACTTTGCCATTTACTTTCAGTACACCAAGGTGATAGGCCGGTACTTGGGCAATCAGTACGCTGCTGTCTCCCTGCACTTCTTTTTGGCGCAATTTGGGCTGTAATAGCTGCTGCACCATCTGTTCAGACAATTGATAGCCATCGCTTAGTTCTATGGTCTGCATGTGTTGCTTGCAGTTATTCTGCCAATATAGGCGTTTGGTACCTGGTGGCAGGATTTCTACCAATAAATCATCTTCGAATCGTAAGCCGGCCTGATTGGCGCCCACCTGCATCTGCACGCAAAAATGTGCCATTTGTGATGGTGCGTTCTGCTCTATCGATGCTGCCAGTACGTCGTTAATGCGGCTATCCTGTAATTTGAATTTGCCCAGTATCAGTTTATGTTTAAATTCATATATGCCAAATATGGATTTGGGCGGAATAATCTGCACAAATTGGTTATCCACAAACAGGGTACCTATTTCTTCGTCGGTAAAATTATGCAGGGTTAGATTGTTTAAGCCTTTTATTATTTTGCCGGTATTTTTAGCCTGTATCAGCTCTTGGGCTATTTCATCCGGCAAGCGGTAACCTTGTTGCAAGGTAACTTTTTTTAGTAATTGTGGTTTATAACTCTGCCAGTACACTGTTTTGGTAGTGGGCATTATTATTTCTACCAGTTTGTCTTCTTCATAGCGCAGGCCTATTTCATCCGCTGCTAGGCTGACGTGATGGCAATATTTTTCAACCAGTTGTGGATAAAAATTGATAAGTTTGTTGGCGGTGTCCGGCTCAATTTGTGTATCGGCCAAATCCACCTGATCAAAAGTTATTATTGAAAAGGGATCCCAGAAAGTATACCGGCCTGCGGTGATGATGTTATCAATCTCACCGCGTTTTCTGACTATGGCTAGTTCACCCTTTTTTACATCTATGATGGTCAACATTTTAATTCTCCTGTTGCGGCAGCCAGCAAACAGGATGAACACATTCAAACGGATTAAGTAACGAAATAACAGGGGAAAGATTAAGCTGCATAAGCTAGAAACTGCCTGTTTATGCTTTTTTAATTTTTTGCCTGCTATCCGGTTTTTTTATCCGGATAAATCATCTTAAGCTGATTTTGTCCGGTTAAGCGGTTTTTCCTGTGCCTAAGCTTTAACTACTAGCTTATTTCTGTTTACTGGCTGGTATTGCTTTTACAACAAAGTTTTTGACAAGGATTTGAAACAGGAATCGAACCTGCTACAAATTGGATCAGTTCCAATTGCTCTACCAGTGAGCTATTCAAATATTCTCCGTTAAAGGGAGTTGTCTGCTCTACGCAGGAATACATGTTGATAATGCAACTAAACTGGTTTGTACCTGTTCTGACTGCATTCGCTAAGTACCTGACTGCCCTAACAGACAGTCTGTATGACAGACAACATACTTATTGCAATTTCTGTACCAAGTGGGAATTTCTTCGAGAAAAATTTATAAACAATTGTTTTTAATATTTAAATAAAAATCTATTAAGTTTTTTATGCACATTTTTATCGTATAAAATGCATCCTTTTTTTATCTTTTTATATATAATTTTATGTATATTTATAAATGATAAGAAAGAAGAGATGAATAAGAAAAACGTTGTTTTTGGCTTTTTGGGTAATGTTCTTGACCAGCGCGGCAAGGGAAGAAAACGCTGGGGGCGCTGGCGGCCTACGGTAGATGTCTGCAATCATCCAGAATTGCCGGTTTCACGCCTTGAGCTGTTGTATCAAGCCTGTGATCAGAGATTACTGACTGAAATTATGCAGGATATTCACACTATTGCGCCGCAGACTCAGGTAAATCCGGTAGAGGTACAGATACGCGACCCGTGGGATTTCGAAGAGGTGTATACCTGTTTATTGGATTTAGCTAAAACTTATCAGTTTGATGCTGAAGCGGAGAATTATTTTTTAAACATCACTACTGGTACGCATGTGATGCAGATTTGCTGGTTTCTGTTGGCTGAATCACGCTTTTATCCGGCTAGATTGTTGCAACCTTCTCCCCCTGAAAAAAATACAGCCAAGGCGGAAAATGTGTTGTCTGTAGCTGAAGAACACCAGCATCTGTGCAGTAGAGGGCAGATTAATATTATTGATTTGAATTTACACCGCTACGACCAGATTCTGACTCGTTTCCAGCAGTATGCCAGTCAGGCGACTGAGTTACTTAAATCAGGTATTGCCACCCGAAATCAACATTACAATCAGTTAATTTCTGAAATAGAACAGGTGGCCAGCCGTTCACATGCGCCCATTCTGCTGTGTGGCCCTACTGGTGCGGGTAAATCATTTCTGGCTAAGCAAATTTACCAGCTTAAGCTGAATCAGCATCAGCTAAGCGGGCAGTTTGTGGAAATTAATTGTGCCACGCTGTGTGGTGATAATGCTATGTCCACTTTGTTTGGTCACCACAAAGGGGCATTTACCGGCGCCATTACGGCCAGAAGCGGCTTACTGAAACAGGCGGATAATGGTTTGCTGTTTCTGGATGAAATTGGCGAACTGGGGCTGGATGAGCAGG
This sequence comes from Snodgrassella sp. B3800, assembly GCF_026535865.1. Classification (NCBI taxonomy): domain Bacteria; kingdom Pseudomonadati; phylum Pseudomonadota; class Betaproteobacteria; order Neisseriales; family Neisseriaceae; genus Snodgrassella; species Snodgrassella sp. B3800. Next base: position 67,641 of record NZ_JAFNPH010000005.1, read on the forward strand.
CTATTCTGCTGAAAGCGATTGAAGAAAAACAATTTTATCCGCTTGGTTCGGATAAGCTGGTATCCAGTCAGTTTCAGTTGATTGCCGGTACCAATAAAGATTTAAAGCAGGCTATTGCAGAAGGCAAGTTTAGGGAAGATTTGTACGCGCGCATTAATTTATGGAGCTATCAATTGCCCAGTCTGGCGGAACGTAAGGAAGATATAGAGCCAAATATCGATTTTGAGCTGGCGCGCTTTGCACAGGAATATGGCACCATGCCACGGTTTAATCAGCAATCAAGAAGCCGTTATGTAAATTTTGCCACTTCGGCTACTGCTTTGTGGACTGGTAATTTCCGCGAGCTTACTGCGTCCATTACCCGCATGGCGACGCTGGCTACTCAAGGTAATATTACTTTGGCGCAGGTTGAAGATGAAATTCAGCGTTTACAGCGACATTGGCAGCAAAACACTCTTAGGGATGCGCTGATTCCGGCTGAATTAGATGAGTTTGACCGCTATCAATTGGAAAAAGTGCTGGAAATATGCCGCAAGAGCCGAACTTTATCTGAAGCGGGTCGCTATCTGTTTGCGGTGTCACGAGCGCAGAAACAGCGTGCCAATGATGCTGACAGACTGAAAAAATATCTGGCTAAATATGATATAAGTTGGGAACAAATAAAAAACTGATCTTGTTAAAACCTTTTAGCTACCGGAATTTAGAAATAGATATTTACTATAACTGGTGTCTGAATTAAATAACGTGATTTTCATAACCGGCCTGGGAGCAAAACCTGATACAGGCCGGCTATTGAAATAATTAACAAACCATTTGTTGCAATAGCTTCCGGAAATCTTCTCCAACTAAAGGATGTTTCAAACCATAAGCTACGGTAGCCTCAAGATAACCAAGCTTATCACCGCAATCATAACGGGTGCCACTGAAAGCATACGCAATCATCTTCTGCTCAGTTAGCAGGCGGGCAATTGCGTCCGTAAGCTGAATTTCACCTTCAGCACCACGCGGAAGATTTGTCAGAAAATCAAATACACGTGCAGACAAAATATAGCGACCTACTACACCTAGATGTGAAGGTGCATCATCAGGATGCGGTTTTTCGACGATGCTCTGGATATAATCATCCGTATCTTCGCTGGCGATTTCCACGATACCATATGCACCAGTCTGCTGCGGATCGATATTTTCCACGCCCAGTACATTACAGCCAGTACGATAATAAACCTCCATCATCTGGCTTAATGCTCCCGGCTGGGCATCTATCAGGTCATCAGCCAGAACCACGGCGAAATTCTCTTTACCGATGGCCGCACGGCTGCATAATACAGCGTGTCCCAGCCCTAGTGCTAAGGGCTGACGGATATACAGACAGGTAACATTGGGTGGCAAAATATCCTGCACAAAATCTAGTAGTTTATTTTGGTTACGATATGCCAGCTCGGTTTCTAACTCATACGCTTTGTCGAAATGGTCTTCAATACAGCGTTTATTACGGCCGGTAATAAAAACCAGCTCGGTACAGCCGGCTGCCACTGCTTCTTCAACTGCATACTGAATCAGTGGTTTATCTACAATCGGTAGCATTTCTTTAGGGCTGGCTTTAGTAGCCGGTAAAAAGCGGGTACCCATCCCCGCCACCGGAAATACACATTTACGAATTGGTTGTATTTTCATCAGTTCTATTCTTTTATTCCCAACATGGTCATCAATGCGCTTTGATCTAATATGGTAACACCAAGTGCTTCCGCTTTGGCCAGCTTACTGCCCGCATCTGCTCCAGCCACTACAAAATCGGTTTTCTTTGACACACTGCCACTTACTTTTCCACCACATTCTTCAATATGCTGCTGAGCCACATCGCGCGACCAGCTAGGTAAAGTGCCAGTAAGCACAAAGGTTTTACCGGCTACGGCTTCATTGGCTGCTGATGTAATTTGTTCCGGCTGAACGGCAAGCAACTGCTCGCGCAAAGCTATAGTTTGTTTTAATAATTCATGATTTTGTGGTTCAGCACACCACAGCTGCCAGCTTTCGGGTAAAGCTTTGTCGGTAAAGAGCTTAACCCAATCCATACCGGCCAGTTGCCATAATTTCTGTGCTCGCGACTCAGTCAGATTTGCTCCTGGTAAGCGTGCGAGTATACGCTCAGGAATAAAATAATCTTGCAGTGGCAAACGACGGGTTTCCGGCTGAGGTTGCACACCGGCAGCAAGTAATTCCTTTAACTGGCTGGTTTGATCTTCCTGACTGAAAAAATAAGCCACAGAATGTGCTACTACACTGCCTATATCTGGCAAACAGGCTAATAAAGGCTCGGTAGCCTGTGTTAGGGTAGTCAAATCACCGAAAGCCTGTGCCAATTGTTTGGCTGTACGTTCGCCAACATGAAAAATGCCTAAAGCATAGATAAGATTGGCAAGCGGGCGCTGACGGCTAGCCTGAATACCAGCAAGAATATTTTCAGCCCATTTGGAAGGCTGCTGCTTGGCCGCTTTACCGGTTGTAGATAAAGCAAGCTCATCTGCCACAGCCTCTTCACTATTGGCCGCTTCCTGTTTAGCCTGCTGCTTCATCGCCAGTAAATCATCTAGTTGCAGGTGATAGACATCAGCAAAATGATGAACGCGTTTCTGAGCTACCAGCAATTCAATTTGGCGCTCGCCCAGATTTTCGATATCCATGGCACGGCGTGATGCAAAGTGAATCAGCGCCTGTACACGCTGTGCCTGACACAGCATGCCGCCACTACAGCGCGCTACTGCTTCGCCCTCTTCGCGCACAATTTCATGACCACAAACAGGACAATGCTCCGGCATACGAAATGGCGGATACTTTGGTACTGCTTCTGCAGGCGTGATTAAATCGGTTTGTTGTTCCACCATCGGCCGCTGTGCCAGCACCACCGATACAATTTCCGGTATCACGTCACCAGCACGACGCACAATCACGGTATCACCCTCGCGCACATCTTTGCGCTGAGCCTCACCTTCATTATGCAATGTAGCATTTGTCACGGTCACACCGCCGACAAATACAGGCGTTAATCGCGCCACCGGTGTTACCGCACCGGTTCTTCCCACCTGTACATCAATGGCTTCTACCGTAGTCAACATTTCCTCAGCTGGAAATTTTTGCGCAATAGCAAAGCGCGGTGCGCGTGCCACATAGCCCAGTTTGTCCTGCTGTGCCAGATTATCAACCTTAATCACCACACCATCGATACCAAATGGTAAATCAGCACGCACCTGATAAATATGTTCATAAAAGGCAAGTATTTTTTCGATATTGGCGTGATAACATAAAGTATCTTGCGGCGGAATGGTTAAGCCCAAACGAGCCATTAAAGCTAATTCTTCACTGTGACTTGCTACGGCAAAGCGTTCATCCAGTTGTGCCACACCATAAGCATAGAAATGCAAGCGTCGTTGCGCGGTAATTTTTGGGTCAAGCTGGCGCAAACTGCCGGCGGCGGCATTACGCGGATTGGCGAAAGTTTTCAGATTTTCTGCCTGCTGGTGCGCATTGAGCCGCTCAAAATCTGCTTTCAGCATCAGTACCTCACCCCGCACTTCGAGCACACTGGGTACATCCTCTCCTTGCAGGCGCAAAGGAATATTGATAATGGTGCGTACGTTTTCGGTTACGTCTTCGCCTGTATAGCCATCGCCACGGGTTGAAGCCTGTATCAGTAAGCCATCCCGATAAAGCAGACTGATGGCCAGACCATCAAATTTCGGTTCCACAATATAATCAGGCTCAGCACCCAGACCATCACGCACACGTTTATCAAAAGCGTACATTTCGCTGTGGTCAAACTTATTATTGTCGTCTAGCGGTGAAAATGCATTATTCAGCGATAACATCGGAATCTGATGCACCACTGCAGTAAATTTTTGCTGCGCCTGCCCACCCACACGTCTGCTTGGGCTGTCTGGTTGGCGCCATTGCGGATACTGTTCTTCCCATGCTTGTAACTGTCGAAACAGCCGGTCATATTCAGCATCTGGGACAGTAGGCGCATCCAAATCATAGTACTCATGGGCATAGCGATTAAGCAGTGCAGTTAAATCAATTATTTGCTGTTCGCTTACTGAATCCATAGCAGTCTTTCCTTAAAGCAGCTAAAAAAAATGGCAAACCCCATTCTGCGGCTTGCCATCTCTTCTGTAATTAAAATCTCAGGCAATATCAGGAAAACAGTCTTTTTGCCAGTTCACTTCCGGGTTCCAGCTCAACTTGCTTCATTTCTTTCTGCCGGTCAATCACATAACGGCGCACTTCTCGCAGCCATTCAGTGGATAATTCTTCCACTTTATCATTAACCAGATCCAGACCCAGCTGACTAGAAAGCTTAACTGCCATATCCATAAACTGATCAAAACATTTTTCGCCGTTCGGTATATGTACTATATCAAATAACATACTGAATCCACGATAATTTTGATTTGCTAACAAAGTGGATGTAAACGGCGTGTTATCCAAGGTAACAATATTAAACAAAGGTTCACCATCACTACCGGCATAAAAAAACGCCCCATCGTGCCCAAGCTCAAATCCCTGTTTTTCCACCGCCGTGCGCAATTCCATTCCACTAACATTGCTACGCGATACTAGATGAATGGCAATGGTCTGATCAACACGGGCGCACAGCTCATCGAGCGGCCGCGCCACATCGAGGAAAGTGTTAATATCAGTTAACAATAACTGACCATCCATCTGCTCAGCGAAGCGATTTGCCTGTTCACCAAAATGCGCCAGCTCTTCATGGGTCAGCAGACCGCTACGACTGATTGCCTGTAAACCAACCACAAATCCCTGATAGTAAACACTAGGAATCGGCTCAGCTATCTGATACCGGTCGTCCATGGTGCAGCCCACCAGCCTAAAACGGGAACGGCTGCTCAAGCGCGGCATAGCATGCAATTCTTTCGGTTCGTACAAAGCAATATAAGCCAGATAATCAAAACGAACATCAAACCATGGCAGTGGCTGTTTGGACATATCGTGTACGTCCAGCAAAGTTTTACGTCCTTTTACTGCAACAGTACGTGATAAAGGCACCATCGGGGCACGTTCAGATGTATTCCCTGCTGTAATCTCTTCAGAATCCGCTGCCGGCACAGGCTCTACCGCCTCAATGATTTCTTCTTCCGCTACCAGCTCTTCAGAGGCTTCGGGCACGACGTTTTCACCGGTAAATATGGTTTCAGCCTGCGCCGCCACAGCATCTGCAGCTTTATCCGCCTCAGGCTCTGGCACCATGGCTTTGGTATTCAGCACCGACTGTGCTTCTGCACCATCGCGTACTGAATTTACCTGACTGTCCAGTAAAGCATCTTTATTGGCATGACCAAACTGATCACGCAACTGCTTGCGGTATTGGCTTTCCTGATAAATATTATAGGCCAGTACCGCCAGAATAATGGCTGCACCCACCACCAGCACAATCAATACAGAATCACTCATTACATTCCTACTAGACAATTTGCGAAAGCCGCAATTTAATTAACAGTTAACCGGAATTATAACCAAAAATACCACCCACAGGCAGCTTTAAGCTACAAAGGCCATTGATAATCCGTTATTACTGGCAAATGATGCTCACAGAGCCGCTGCCACTGAAAAAAATGCCCTGGGTCAGACTTACGTCCCGGCGCCACATGCTGATGACCAGTAATTGCGCGTATCGGATAACGGACACATAATGCTTGCAATAACTCAATTAGCTGTGCATATTGAAACTCTGTAAACGGCTCAAAATCGCAGCCTTCAAGCTCAATACCAATCGAAAACGCATTACAGCCTTCTCGCCCCTCAAACCGCGATACGCCCGCCTGATATGCTGCATCATCACAGGATACAAACTGCACTAAAGCACCACTGCGCTCAATCAAGAAATGACTGGATACGCGCAAAGCAGTAAGCGAGCGCATAAAATCATCCGGTTCATCCGCTTTAATCTGATTGGTAAACAGCCGCTGTACTGCTTCCTGTCCGTATTCAAAGGGTGGCAGGGAAATATTATGTAACACAATTAGCGATATATCGGCCGGCTGCGGGCGGGGACTAAAATTCGGCGACGGTGTATGCGTACATTGCTGCCACCAGCCATTTAACCATTGCGGCTTATCTTCGCCCTGCATCTGTTTCGCCTTTGTGATAAAAAATGCTTACCTTAATACAGCTCCGTTTACCCGTCCACTATTAACCAAAAACTAGACCTAGAAAGCATTTAGAGTGGAGCTTTGGCTGCCAATATAGCAGGCAAAATGTCATGAATCAGATTTTTCTGTTACAGAAACAATCATATAAACAACCAAACCAATAAAATACTTGCCAAGCACGCTAATATCTGGTTTAATGCGCACTCTTCCCCGATGGCCAGATAGCTCAGTCGGTAGAGCAACGGACTGAAAATCCGTGTGTCGGCAGTTCGATCCTGCCTCTGGCCACCATTAATAACCGCCAAGAGCGGTTATTTTTTTGTATTCAATAAAACAATTTTTATTCAAATATAAATCAATCTTTGATCATAATTGTGGCAAATTTTTCTATAATTTGGGGAAACAATGATTGGCAATATCAGCCAATTGCCATATAAATGATGTTGGTATAATTAACATTTTAAGTCTACTATAGTTAAAGTAAACCGAAGAAAACTTAGTTTTAAACTTTCAACAGGGCTAAAAGCATCTGATGGAAGCGGTTTTTATTTTTCCCTAATGCCGCGAAAAACTGCTGGTCTATTTGCTCGACTAGAGGCACGGTTTGATTGGCCTTGTCGAAGCCGGCTGGTGTGAGGGTAATGGATTTGGCACGACTGTCTCTGCTGGAAACGCTGCGGATGATATAGTCTTTTTTTTCTAAATTTTCCAGTATCTGTGAGATGGTCATGACGTCGATATTGGTTTTATCGGCGAGTAAGACTTGTGTGATTTCTTGCTCATATTGTGACAAATAGGCAAGTGTGGCTAGTACGATAAACTGGGGATGGGTGATGTGCTGCTGTTTGAGACAATTTTTTATTTGGTTGTGCCAGGACGAATAAGTTTTCATGAAAACAAAACCAATTGAATCGCTATCTTTGGTAAATTGTGTATGAAATTTATTGTCCTGACTCATTTTTTAGTTCTCGACGAGATGTTTCAATGCGTATGCTTTGTCCATAATATCATCAGAGATTTGTTTTAGAAAATCACGCGTTGCGGCATTATCAAGTTTTTCATCAGGAATGAGCGCAATTTCAGCTTTTAGGGCATATTGGTCTTTTGTTAGCTGCACGATCTGGTGGGAAAAATATAATAAGCCGATATCGGGCATATTAAATTCTTCGGTAAATTCCTGATTGGTTATGACTTTTGAAAGTGTTACAGGCATTGCAGGCATATGCTGAATTTTAAACATGCCCTGTACGCCGGTTTTGAGTTTGCCTGTGAGGTGAAATTCTTCTAGATCGGTTTCCCACTGCTGTCTCAATGCGATTTCAGTGTAGTAAGGCCAGATTTTTTCTGGTGTAGCTGTGGTTGGCAGAGTGAAAGTGATTGCTATTTTGTCCATTGTTTTCCCTTTTTGATAAGCAAACTTATTATATGTGTACATATAATAAGGAGCAACAAAAATATTGTTGTGATTTATTCCTGCTAAATGTTTGCGGCTGTTTATGTTTTATACAAATCTGCTCTTTCAGCCAATTTGTCCCTACTCTTCTGCGGCTGGCAATTATTACCTGCTGAGTTTGACAAAATATATCTGACAATCAGATACGATTAGAAAAATATTTATAAATCATACCTATATTTATAAATGAAAATAATTATTATTATCTTTTAAAAAGCGTTAATCATGTATAGAATGTGTTTGTCAGCAGGCAGTTAACTGAGCGGGCAATGCTTGATGGCTGCCGCTGTGTTATCACGATAATGGGAGAAATTGATATGCAATCTGACCAAGCCGCGCTACAGCAACCCTACCCTTCTGCATCAGATGACTATGTACCGGACGGATTGCATACAGAAGGCACAGGGAAGCAGGTATTTGATTTTTTGGAACGTATCCGGCGTAATTTATTTGCAGGTGCGGTGGATAAAACAGCTCTCTTTTATGCTGGTCAGGCCATTAGTTATCCACAGATGGGTGAACAGGTGGCCAGATTCATGCAGGCATTGCAACAAAAAGATTTACAAGCTGGCGCGGTGGTGGCGGTGTGTCTGCCTAAAAGCGCGGAGCATGTGTATGCGGTGGTGGCATGCGCGCTGCTGGGCATTATTTGGTTACCGGTGGATATGGACGCACCACCGGCACGGCGTGTGTATTTGCTCGACAATAGTGAGGTTGATGTCGTGATTGCACAAGCGCATATTGCTGACCGGCAATGTATTGTGCTGGATGAGCTACCGGCAGTTTCGTTAATGCCGGTGCCGGAATGCCGCTACCGGCTGGACAGAAGTGCGGCTTATTATTTGTATACTTCCGGCAGTACGGGGGTGCCGAAATGTGTGGTTCTGAATAATCAGGCTACGGCCAATGTGCTCGAACACACAATCGACAGGTGGCAAGTGCGGCAGGAAGATGTGTTGATGGCGGTAACGCCATTCCATCATGATATGTCGGTATTCGATGTGTTTGCGGCGATGGCTCAGGGAGCAACGCTGGTAGTACCGACGATAATGCAAGTGAAGGATGCGTGTGCATGGGCTGAGCTGGTATCCGAACACAAGATTACAGTGTGGGTGAGTGTGCCGGCAATTGTGGATATGCTGTGCAGTGTGGCGCGGCCGGAGCAATTACAATCGTTGCGGCTGGTGGCACAGGGAGGTGATTATATTAAGCCTGCTCTGATTGAGTATTTACGCCAGCAACTACCACAGGCTCGTCTGTTTTCGCTGGGGGGGCCGACGGAAACCACTATCTGGAGTATATGGCATGAAATAACAGCACAAGATGTGGATGTGATTCCTTATGGTCAGGCCTTGCCATACAACCGCTACTATATTCTGGATGAAGCATTGCAGCCGTGTACGCTTGGTGAGGTGGGGCAAATGTATATGTCAGGTGTGAATCTATCCAATGGTTATCTGCTTAATGGGCAGATGCTGACCAATGATTTTGTGCCGCTGGACTGCGCAGGCGGAAAAGTTGCAATACGTATGAGTGATCTGGGCTATATCCGTGAGGATGGCAATATTATTTTTGCGGGGCGTACGCAAGGTTATTTGAAGATTAAGGGAGTACGGATTTCGGCGGCAGAGGTGGAAGCGGTGCTGGCTAAATCCGGCGGCCTAGCCGATTGTGTGGTGGTGGGCTGTACGCATCCTGTAACAGCGATGCAGGAGCTGGTGGCCGTGTATAAGCTGCCGGCGGGGATGGAGGATGTGGATATTTTGGCGTTGAAAGAACGTCTGCTGTTGAGCCTGCCTAAATCGCATATTCCAACGCGCTGGCTGGCGGTTGAGGAAATTCCGCTAACACGCAATGTAAAAATTGACCGCAAGCTGGTTCAGCAAATGGCACAGGAACAATTGTATCCGTCTGCACCGCAGGCTGAGACCATTTCAGTGCAGGAGCAGACTCTGGCTGCGGATATTGTGGCGATTTTCCGCGACTTCCACTCGCAATCGGCTGCCAGTACTGAAAATATCACTGGATACACTGAGATTCTAGCGATGGGCATGCGACTGAAACAATTGATGCAGGTGGCTGGCCGGATTAAAGAGCAGTTTGATATTAAGCTTGAGGCGCCGTTGCTGCTGCGTTGTAAGACGATACAGGATGTGGTGCGACAGGTGCAGCAGAAGATGCGGCATTAGGGTTAGAAAATAATATCAATAAAGTGCTTAAAGTAGATTTAAGCACTTTATTGTTTTTGGGACTATGGTTTAGCAACCTGCTTTGATGACAGTCTGAGCGGCCAATTGCAGCAATAGCTGTTGTATTTCAGCGGCGATGCGTTGGACTAATGCGCTCGGGAAGCGGTGTGCCTGATAGGTGATGATCATGCTCAGGCTGGGCTGGTTATTGATGAGATTTTCCATGATTTCGAAATGCAGGCCAAACATGGATTCGTTGCGCTCGGGCAGTATTTGCCGGTAGGGAACCCTACCCTGTGGGGTGTTGAGCTCGCCGTTGAGGGCATTGCCGGAGTGGATGTGGATGTATACATCAAACATTAAGCCCTGATTATCGGGGATGCCGATGGCCTGCTGGATGTAGTTTATCGGGATATCGGCATATTCCATGGATTCGTTGATTTGCTGGCTGGTGGCAGCCAGCAGGGAATCGAATGTCTGCTGCGGACTAAAATGAATACGGTGAGCCACCATGGTGGTGAAGTAGCCGACGGTGTCAAAGTAATTTGGGTCGGTACGGCCGGAAGCGGAGGTGCCGATAACGATTTCCTGTAAATTGCCCTCTTTTTGCAGCACGCTGGCGATGGCGGTGTAAAACACGCTGAAAATTGAGGTGTGGTGGGTTCTGGCAAAGGCAGAAATTTGTTGATGGAAGGTGTGGTCGAAACTGAGTTGCAGCCATTCTACCTGTGGGACGCTGTTGCTGGTTGCGGGTACGGCTGTTTTTAGGTTCAGGCCGGTAACGGCTCCTTGCAGACGGCTGCGCCAGTATTCGAGGTGTTGCGGGTCGATGCCGTGCAAACGCTGCTGGCGTGCAAATTCATGAATACTCGGTACGCTATTTGGCCATTCAGGCGCTTTACCTTGCAGGCGCGCGGCGTAGGCAGTGTTTAAATCGGCCATGATGGTATTTAGAGACCATTCGTCGATGACCATGTGATGCACGAGAAAGGAAAGAATGGTGTGGCCGTTTTTGGCTTTTAATAACCGGATTCTGAGTGGCAGTTCGCGGGTCAGATCAAACTGGTAGGCTGCTTCGCTGGCTAATGTGGCGCCGGTGCTGTCGCTGCTTGGCCAGAACCAGTGGTATTGCTTTAGTTCGGCTACAGGCACGGTGTATTGTATGGTTTGCTTTCCATCACTGCGAAATAGTGTACGCAAACCAACGTGGCGGATGATTAAATCCTGAAAAGCCTGATGCAAAGCTTCTTCATTGATTGGCTGCTGAAATTCTACAGCAAAGGGTAAGTTATATATGGGACTAAAGTTGAAGGCACGGTAGGCCTGCCATAGAAAATCCTGCGCCAGTGTTAGGGGTGCCTGCTCATCCGGCTGTGCTTCAGTGGTGTTGGCTGGTGCCTGCTCTTGCCGCGCGACGGTAGCAAGTGCACGGGCGGTGGGTGATTTGAAGAAGTCGTTGAAGGTGAGTTTGACGCCGTGGTTGTTTTGTAGGTTGCCAATGACGCGGGTAGCCAGCAGTGAATGGCCACCAAAGTCGAAGAAGTCATCGTCCGCTGACATATCCGGCTCGGCCAGTGTGTTTCTGAACTCGGTCAGAATAAGGTCAGAAATGGCACTGTTATCATGTGCCTGAGCCATGGTGTTGAGGCCACTTAGATTAATAAAAATCAGCTCGGGTGGGTGGGTGGAATGACTCAACTTGGTGTATTCAGCCATTATTTCTTCACATAGTTCTTCGGTTGTGAATGATTGTGAGAGTACTGGATGAAGGCGAAAAACTAGTGTAACGCCGGTGCTGGTGCTGATGATATCGGCCAAAAATGGTGACATGCTTTCTGGTTGCCATTGAAGCTGCGCCAGAGTGGTTAATAAGCCGGCAACGCTGTCTGAGTCTGTCTGCTCATGATGTATGCAGGCTGTCCAGTCTGTGTCTGGATATTTGTATAAATCGCCATCATCGGTGAATTCGTAACGGGTATTTAAATCGGGATGGTTGCTGAGCAGATTTTGAATGCTTTGTTGCAGGATGGCAGTCTCCGGAGCAGGATGCATCTGCCATGCTGTGAGCTGATATTTTATCTGCTCCGGTTCCTGCAATTGCTGCATCCAGATATATTCTTCATGTTCGGTAGCGGGTGATGGTGCTGTTTGGGTGTTGAGCATGCTGTTTAACCTCTCTTGTCCTGATTATGCTAAGTGAGTAAATGTTAATTGATGGCCGTTTATTGGTATAAAAAGCCAATAAATTAACTTTTATTAACTATTTGAGGGGCTTGTGTCGGTGTTATTCTGCTTTTGAAGCTAGATTGTTTTTATTGTATTAATAAGACTTTACATATAATTTAGCAATATAATACAATTGATTCTCATTTCCATCAATAATAATCGGTGTTATCTATTTTTGGCATATGTAATGAATCATGTGCTCATGAGATAAGAATTCAATACACCTTCTTGAGGAGAATCAATGCGCGGGCGGTTTCAGCCAGAGCAGGCGCAGAATTTATCCTGCCGGCTTGGGGTTTTTCTTATTTTCAATTCAATGTCGATAGCAAGGTGCTGTTGTCACGCTGATAAGGCTTTAGGCTGATGTATCGCGCGCTGACAGCTGTGTTTATCAGTTTGTGCATTGTGTCTTTGCTGGTAGGCTCAGATCCGGTGTCATGGTCGGGCTTACTGGCCGGTGCAGAGGGTGACTGGCTGACGCTACGCGCCAGCCGTTTGCCACGGCTGATAGCCATTATTCTGACGGGTATGGGACTGTCTGTTAGCGGGGTGATTTTGCAACAGATTGTCCGCAATAAATTTGTGGAGCCGGAAACAGCTGGCGGGCTGGATGCGGCTAAGCTGGGCATTCTGGTATCGCTGGTGCTGCTGCCTTCAGCCGGTGTGTTCAGCAAAATGCTGACGGCACTGCTGTTCTGTTTTGTAGCCGGTGCGATTTATATTTTGATTGTTGCCAGAATCCGTTTTCAACAAGTTGTGCTGATTCCGGTTATCGGGCTGATGTATGGCTGTGTGCTCAGTGCCGCAGCTGAATTCTATGCTTATAAATATAATCTTCTCCAAAATGTGCAAGGTTGGCTACTGGGTGATTTTGCCCGTGTGGTACAGGGGCATTATGAGCTGCTGTATGTGCTGATTCCGGTGCTTGTGCTGAGCTTTGTGTTTGCTCAGCGGTTTACAGTGGTGGGCATGGGGGCGGAAATGGCCACTAGTCTGGGTGTGGGCTACCGGCGTACGGTGGCGCTGGGGTTGCTGCTGGTGTCGATAACGGTGGCTGCCACGGTGATTACGGTGGGATCGATTCCATTTATTGGGCTGGTGATTCCAAACTTGGTAGTGCTGAAATATGGTGAACATTTGGCTAAAACCCTGCCACTGGTGGCGCTTGGTGGTGCCTGCTTGCTGCTGTTGTGTGATATCTGCGGCCGTCTGCTGATTTATCCGTTCGAAGTACCGATTGGGCTAACAGCTGGAGCGGTGGGCGGCATTGTGTTTCTGTTGCTGATTTTGCGGGGGTTACGCTGATGAACCGTCGCTTCTGGATACTATGTGCCTGCATTGTCGGACTAGCGGTTTTTTTTATGCTGTATGACTCCGGCTTTGATGTTGATTATGTACTGCCCAAACGCCTGTTGCGGCTGGGAACGATTCTGCTGGCGGGTATGTGCATTGCGGTGTCATCGGTGGTATTTCAGACATTGGTGACCAACCGTGTTCTCACGCCAGCAGTGATGGGCTATGAATCGGTGTATCTGTTTTGGCAGGTGCTGCTGCTGTTTTTTCTCGGACAGAGTGGTTTGGGGCTGCTGGGACTCAATGGCAATTTCTTTGCTTCAATGGGTCTGATGCTGTTGTATTCATGGCTGATTCATCATTTTCTGCTGCCACGCGCACGGCAGAATCTGTGGTTATTGCTGTTGTTTGGACTGGTGCTGACGATGGTGATTACGACGCTGACGCAGTTTATTGAGCTGAAAATTAGCCCAGGTGAATTTTCGGTGTTTCAGGGTATTAATTATGCTTCGTTTAATCATTCGGAAATTCAGACTCTAATTTATGCAGCAGTAGCGATGCTGGTTGTGGGCAGCTTGGGCTACCCGTATCTATCCACGCTGGATGTGATGGCACTGGGTGAAGAACAGGCTGTGTCGCTGGGAGTAGATTACGCACGTTTTGTGCGCTGGGGATTTGGTCTGATTGCGGTGCTGGTAGCGGTATCGACTAGTCTGGTAGGGCCGACGGCATTTATGGGTGTATTTATTGCCAATATGGCTTATGCCTTTGCCGGCCATTTTCAGCATAAACGCATTCTATGGTTTGCCAGTGCGGTGGCGGTGGCGGTGTTTCTGGTGGCGCAGATTCTGGTGGAGCATGTGTTCAATTATAAGACCACGGTCAGTATTTTAATTAATCTGATTTGCGGGGTGTATTTCCTGCTGCTGATTGTGCGTCATCGGGGAATGGCATGATTGATATTCGGAATATTTGTAAAAGTTATGGCCATAAGCCGGTGCTGAAGGATATTAATCTGCAGCTGCCGCTGCATCAGGTAACGGCATTGATCGGGCCGAATGGGGCAGGTAAATCCACACTGCTCATGATTCTGGCCCGTTTACTATCCCCTACTTCGGGCACGATTCTGCTGGAAAAGCAGGATATCGCTGCCATCCGGACTGCTGAATATGCCCGTCTGGTGGCAACGCTGCGCCAGTCGACTTATTTCGGCCTGCGCCTAACGGTAAAGGAGCTGGTGTCTTTCGGCCGTTTTCCGTATGGGCACGGGGTGCTGTCTGCACGCGACCATCAGGTGATAAATGAGGCCATTGATTTTTTGGGGCTGGGCGCGCTGCGCGATGTGTATATCGATGAATTAAGTGGCGGTCTGCGCCAAATGGCTTTTTTAGCAATGACGATTGCACAGGAAACACCGATTCTGCTGCTGGATGAGCCGCTAAACAATCTGGATATGAATCATGCGGTACAGATTATGTCAGCGGTGCGGCGGCTGTGTGAGGAGCAACAAAAAACGGTGATTATGGTGGTGCATGATATTAATTTTACGGCCAATTATTCTGATTATATTGTGGCCTTAAAACAGGGACAGGTGTATTTCAGCGGGGCTACTCATGAAGTCATAACAGAAGAGCGTTTGAGCGGGCTATATGAACTGGAATTTGAAATCAGTCAGGGTAAGCATGGTTATGTGTGTCAGTATTTTCATACGTTGAAAGGATAAATATGAACGGGAAACTCAGAAAAAGTGCACTCGGTGTGCTGGGACTGACGGCGGTGATGTCTCTGCTGGCGGTGAGTGGATGTGATAAGCAGGCGGCACCGACAACCGCCACACCGGTACAAATGCGTGCCCAACCACTGGTTATCAAACACCAGCTGGGTACCACCACAATTAATGATGTGCCACAGCGGGTGGCGGCGCTGGATATGAATGAAGCAGACTTTCTGGATCAGCTCAATGTGCCGATTGCCGGCATGCCTAAGGATTTTATTCCGCATTTTCTGAAAAAATATCAAAATAATCATGATGATATTGCGGACTTAGGCAGTATTGTGCAGCCGAATATGGAGCGCATCCATACCTTAAAACCAGACCTGATTTTAATGACTCCGATTCAGAAAGACCATTATCAGGAGCTGAGTGAGATTGCACCCACGCTGTATTATGAAATTAATTTCAATAACAGTGAACACGGACATCTAGACACAATTAAGAACCATCTGCTGACGCTGGGTAAGATTTTCAACCGTGAAGAGCTGGCAAGCACTAAGGTGGCGCAGTTGGATGCAGAGGTGAATAAAGTACGCGCGGTAACAAAAGGACGGCCGGAAAAGGCGCTGGTGGTACTGTACAACAATGGTTCTTTTAGCAATTACGGGGTGGATTCCCGTTACGGCTTTATTTTCAGCGATCTGGGAGTAAAACCGGCCAGCAATGACACCAGCACCACGCTGCATGGGCAGCCAATTTCCAGTGAGTTTATCAAACGGGCTGACCCAGACATTCTGTATATCATCGACCGCACTTCGGTAATGGAACATCAGCCAGTGATTACGGAGGCTCAGGTAACCAATCCGTTATTGCGCGCCACCAAAGCATGGAAGAATAAGCGCGTGGTTTTTGTGGATGCCGATGCCTGGTATACCACTGGTGCCAGCCCTACTTCGATGCGTTTGCTGATGCAGGATGTGATGAAAGGTTATCAATAATACTGATAACGATTTCACAACCAAACCCTTATCAGCCTACAGGAATCAACTACTGCCAATAAATTTAAACATTTTTGTAGACTGAATTTTCAGGAGAAATTGATGGGTAAACACACGCATCACCGCAGGCAGGATGGCCTGTCTGCGCCCCAGAAACGCGATAGCCGTGGCTTACAAGCTGCTGCTTTTGCACCCAAAGCGCTGCTACTGAGTATGGCCAGTGCCATGCTGATGTATGCGCCGGTGCTGTATGCTCAACCGGCTGATGATGAGGCTAAAGCAGCGGTGAGGAAAGCTTCTACTACTAAGGCACAGCCTTCCGGTGAAGCCAACCTGGCCGAAGTGGTGGTTGAGGCAGGACAAAGTAGCACTTACCCCGGCGGCCATGTGTCTAAAAACAGTCGTATTGGTTTTCTTGGCAATAAAACAGCAATGGAAACGCCGTTTAATACGGTGAGCTATACGGATAAATTTGTTGAAGACAGTCAGGCACGCAATATTACAGATGTGATTGCAGCTACCGACCCATCTGTTTTTACCAATGGGGCAATTGGCGGCTGGAGTGAAAATTACTATATTCGTGGTTTTCAGTCTGATACCAATGATATGTCGATGAACGGGTTATTCGGTATTGCGCCATATTACCGTACGCCACCGGCCATGTTTTCACGGATTGAGGTTCTGAAAGGACCTTCTGCGCTGCTGAATGGTATGCCGCCGTCCGGTTCGGTGGCGGGTACGGTTAATCTGGTATCCAAACGCGCCGGAGATGAACCGCTGCTGCGAATATCACCTACCTATATGTCTGATTCGCAATGGGGCGGCACGATTGATGCCAGCCGTCGGTTTGGTCAGGACAAACAGTTTGGTATCCGTGTCAACGGTGTGTATCAGGATGGTTCCGGACCGGTGAGGCAGCAGGATCTGAAAACGCAGCTTGGTTCGATAGGAATGGACTGGCGCGGCCACCGAGCCAGAGTTTCAGCCGATGTGTATATGGCTAATGACCGTGTGGATGGCGTAGTGAGGGGGATCAATCTGGGCAAGATAAAAGATGTTCCTGCACCGCCAAACCCGAAAACGCTGGTCAATCCCGACTGGTCTTATGTCAGCAATAAAGACCGCGGTGCAATGATGCGGGCTGAATATGATTTTAACGATAACATCACGGCTTATGCAGCGTTTGGTCGCAGTAAAACCAAATATGAATACAACGGTGCCACTTCTTCTGAGCTGCTGGACAATAAAGGCACCATCAATACGATGATTGGCCAGCTAGCATTCGATGTGGATAAAAAATCCGCAGACGTGGGTTTGAAAGGTCAATTCAATACCGGTCCGGTGGCACATCAGTGGGTAATGAATACCACTTATTACAAACATGATGAGCATGATTACGGGGTGAGAAGAGTAGCCGGTGCTGACTGGATTACCAATATGTATCACCCCAAATGGGGCAAAACGGTACCGTTCAATAAACCACCGATTTCAGTCAGTACGCTTGAGCTCACCAGCTATGGAGCGGCCGATATCATGTCTTTTCTGGATGAAAGACTGCAACTAACACTGGGGCTGCGTTATCAGGAGGTGAAAAGCGATATGTTCTCTCCCGGCTATAAAACGCTGATGACTCATTACAAAAAACATGCTTTAACGCCCGGTACAGCACTGCTCTTTAAAGCCAATGACCATATATCGCTGTATGGTAATTATATACAAGGGCTGACAAAGGGTGATTCGGCGCCAATTACGGCGGCCAACTACCCGAAAGTATTTGCACCGTATAAAACCAAGCAGGCTGAGCTGGGGATTAAATTTGATTACGACAAGCTGTCACAAACAATCAGCCTGTTCACCATTAAAAAACCCAGCAGTTATACGGATTTGGTCACCAATATGTTTACCTCTGGTGGCCAGCAGCGCAACCGTGGTATTGAGTGGAGCTTCATTGCCTCGCCGATTGAAAATGTTCGTCTGATGGGGGGTGCCAGCTACATTAAACCGGAGCTCACTCGGCTAGCCAAACGAGACAATGAAGGCAATATGGCCACTGGTGTGGCCAAGGTTCAGGGCAAGCTGGGTGCAGAATGGGATATCCGTGCCGCTGCTGGTGTTGTGACCCTATCTGCCAACGCCACCGCTGTATCCAAGCAATACCTAAATCAGGAAAATACCTTATCTGTGGGCGGTCACACTGTCTATGATGTGGGTGCCCGCTATAACGCTAAAGTATCCGGCCATCCGTTTACGGTACGCGCAGAAGTGAAGAATCTTACCAATAAAGCTTATTGGGGCATGCCACGCCTGTCGAATCTATCGCTGGGAGCACCACGTACATTCTATGTATCGGGTTCATACGATTTCTGATTTCCTACCAGCCATCAAAAAAATCGCCCGCAGGCGATTTTTTTGGCTATGAATTTTATTCTGGTAAACCATAGCGCTGAAAAGCTGAATATTCAGGTACCTGATAGTAGTTTTTACCCAAGAGTTGATTGACAATTACGCCATTACGGGTAGCGCCCATACCTAAATCAGGCGACCCAACACCATGTTTGGCAATTTCAGCATTCTGAATAAAAATTCGGCCTTTGCCACCATCGCAGCGAACAGCGGTAAAGTCTTCGTTGATTAAATAATCATTCTGGTCATCTGTTTGCAGCACCGTACCTTTTAAATCTTCAAACCATTGCGGCCATTGATGGCTGTAGCCGGTGGCGGCAACGATAGCATCGGTTTGGATGGTTTTGTGCTGATTCAGCTGGGTGTGCAGGCAAGTCATGTTTATCACGCCGGACGGCTGTACTTCCACCGATTGCACATCACAATTGGAATATAGGCTTAGGCCAGCAGGCGCACCAGCGATGGTGCGTTCATACAGCAAATTATAAATGTCGCCAATGGTAGTAAAGCTGATGCCCTTGTATAGTTGTCCCTGATTGGCGCTGATTTCCCGCCGTTTCTGTGCGGTCAGCGTCTGGAAATACTGCATATACACCGGTGTGAAGCATTCCTGTCCTAGCTTAGAAAATTCCATCGGATGAAAGCCGGCAGAGCGGGTAATCCAGCGGATAGAGGCACCGGCTTTGATTTGCTCCGGCTGCAAGGCGCGATACAGTGCCAGCACGCATTCTGCGGCACTCTGCCCTGCTCCTACCACAGTAACTTGCTTACATTGCTGCAACTGCTCCTGCATGCTAAGAAAGTGGGTGGAATGTTGAATTAAAGGATGGTTGGATTTTTTCAACCAGTCTGGTTCATAAGGCCGAGTACCCACGCCGATAGCAATATCCTGACTACAATACGTTTGTTTTTCGCCTGCGGCAGATTCACTTTCAATAATAAATTTCTGCTGTTGGCGGTCGTAATTAACTGCGGTGATGCAGGCGTCGAAATGGCAGGACGGTAGCTGGCTGACTGCCCAGCGGCAGTAATCATCATATTCCTGCCGCGGAATCAGGAAGCGGTCGTAATAGCAAAACAGATACAGCCGTTGCTGCTGATGCAGATAGTTGAGATAGCTTAAGGGATGGCACGGATCGGCCATGGTCACTAAATCGGCCAGAAACGGCACTTGCAAGGTGGTACCAGGAATTAATAGTCCCGCATGCCAGTGAAAGGTGGGGGTTTTATCCAAAAACACTGCGTTGACTTCGGTATGACGTGACAATAAAGCAGCCAATCCCAGATTAAAAGGGCCGATACCAATACCAGCCAGATCGGTTTGTTTCATATCCATGTTTATTTCATCCCTATGTTAACTAGACAATATTCAAATGTTTACTGCGGGTATTATCTTTACGCCATGGCCATGGCTGTATTAATCAGTTGCGCCACTTCCTCAATGTTGCGGCAGCCAATGAGCTGACGTGGATTCAAAGCCAGTGCGAATGTCTGATTTATCTGGCCGGTAATGGCTTTCACATGAGCCGGACGCAAGCCCAGCTGGGTGAATGGTTGCGATATTTGAATTACGCACTCTGGAGCAATATTCAGAGTTTCACGATAGATATGCATCAGTTGCTGATGCTGCGCGGAGATAACAGCCGATTGTTGTGCATTCAGAAAATGCGGCGGCGGCAAAATGGATTCGATGTTTACCAGCCCACTAGCTGCCACCTGAGTGCAAACACTTACTAATGCTTCCAGATAGTCTCTGACAACTGCATCACTGATGGCTTCCTGAGCATAGTCAACGTTAAACACCAATGCGCCATCCGCGCCAAGCATAAAACGGATATCCATGGCTACTTGTGGTGTTTGGGTCAGACCATTGACAAAGTGAAGCGGAATATCTGCCGGTAACGTTGGCCATGACAGACCATTAGTAATCACTACCGGCAAAACCGGTGCCTGTCCATGCTGCTCAAATAGCATACGCGCCAGCTCCACACCAGAAAACGCCAGATGCTGCAAACCCTCGAGCGTATCGGATTGTAATTTTTTGGCCTGTTCGATGAATCCGGCTTCTGCTTCCCATGTGGAGACAATAAATGTGGACTGATTAGACAATGCACCCTTATATAAGGGCAACACCGGTACCGCCACAGACAGCAATTCTGCTGTTTGTTGGCCGCGTGACAGTACTTCCAGTATCAGCGCCGTTAATAAGGAATTCTTAAACAGCCCCTGCTGAGCGCCCATGCGGCATAAGGCGCGAAAGACGGGTTCGGATACAGCTGCACTCTGGCGCACATAGCGTGAAGTCACCAGTGTGGCCAAAGGCTGTTTCCATGGTAGTTGCGCAATTGAGTTGATAGCTTGCAGGCGCTGCTGCCAGTAGGCTGCGTCCTGAGCCACCTTGTATTTATCCGGCAGCGCTACACTTTCCGACATGCCAATAGCCGGCAAGGGCGTCGTGGTAAACAATTCCCGCATCAATTCAGCAATGGCTCGTCCATCCAGAATCAATGCATCAAAGCGCGCAAACAGCACAAACTGCTCATGCTTTAACTGAAATAGAGTGATATCCCATGGTGACTCATTTAAATCAAATATGGCCTGCTGATAGTGCTGGCGCAAGGCATCGATTTTTGCTGTAGCCTCTGCTGGCTCGTCTTCACACAAATTGATTTCAGTGAGATTTATCACTGCCTGCTGGCTCACACGCTGGACACAACGGCTGGCATCGATATAGGTGCGTAGACTGGCATGATGCTGCACCATATCAGCCAGACGCTGCCGAAAGCGCGGTAAATCCAATGTACCGGTATATTCACGAAATTCCTGCATAGCCACGCCACCCAGCGCAAATGTGGTACTGCGCCCCAGTAAATAGGCTTTTTGCAAAGGATTCAGAGTAATGACATTCTCATTATTTTCATCTGGATACAGCAGCTGATTGAGTGCTGGCAACGGCTGGGTAAAGCGCTCTGGCTCCGCAATCAAGGTATTTAGCAGAGTTAAACAGCACGTAAATAGTTCATTTACCCAGTCTTCCGGCAAGGCATCTAAACGCACATCCCAGTTTATCAGTAGCTTATCCTGTATTTGGACAAACTGGGCGTCTAGCGCTACCTGTGGCCCTTGAGAAATACACCAGTCCATGCTGCCAAACAGCTCATGTACACGGCTGGAAAACAGATTTTTTTCAGGCATATCCACTGCGGCAGTAAATACGACCGGTGACATTTGCGGGGTGGTGTGATGGCGCGACAGACGCCGCATCACATTCACGCCGCTAAACTGCCGGTGATCCAGACACTGACGCCATTCTGCTGCCACCTGCCGGCAGAATGCAGACAAACTGGAGGCAGAAGTCATATCAATGTTCAGCAACACCATATCGGCAAAATCACCGATGGTGCGTTCAATATCAGGCACGATGGGTTCGCGCCAGAAAAATGGCACATTCAGCCGGTAAGCTAAATCTTTGGTTTTCTTGCCCAGTGTATAGGTAAAAATCCCAAGCATCAGTGCGGAAAAAGTCAACTCATGTTGACGCGCCAGTTGCCGTAACTGTAGATTTTGCGCTGCGTCCAGGGTGGCACTCAGCCGCATACTCTGCGCCGCTGCCTCAGCAACTTCTTTCAACGGCAAAGTCGGGGCCGGTGCCAGTGCGGCAATGCGCGCTTGCCACCATGCACGGGCACGCTGCTGCTGTTGCTGTTCATACCGGTTTTGCTGCAACTTGCAACGCCAATCGTAAAAAGATGCAGGCGGTGGCAACACTGCTCCGCCATCTGCATACAACTGCGCCATATCTTCCATCAGGATGCGAAAACTGGACGGGTCTACCGCAATCATATCGGTATCGATATGCAGACGGAACGCATCGGCACCCAGCAGACTGAGCGAAAAGCGCGCTGTCTGCGCTTTTGCCAGATTCAGCTGCTGATGTGTCCAAAGCCGGCGTTTGCGTTCCAGCATTTGTTGCTGTTGTGCCGCAGATAAATGTAAAAAATCATCTATTTCCAAAACATTTTCCGGCGGTTCATCCCAAAAACTAATCTCTCCCGCCTCATTAAGTTGCAGGCGCAGCAGCTCATGCCGCCGGTACAGATTTTCGATAGCATGCCTGAGTTTATCTGCATCGATATGGCTGCCATTGAATTCGGTATACAAATGAGCAGCCACACCACCCAGCATGGCACCATGCGCCCGCCCAAACCAGCATGCAGCCTGCATTGAAGTAAGTTCACGCATTATTTCTTTACTCTGTTGACAAATTTACGATTTTTGACGATGATACATGTAAATGAAAATGATTACCAGTTTCATTTGTTTAATTAAAAACAAAAGTAAACTCATCAACAGAAACCGCTGAGCAGACAATCAACAGAACGTTGCAGCAGCAATAAAGTAACAATAAATCAACACTCTTTGCCTGCTTTAGCCGGTTAAGCACAAAAGGCTGATAAATGATTAGCTTCACACACTGGCCGGAAGAATTTGCCCGCCGTTACCGAGACCAAGGATACTGGCTGGATCAACCGTTAACTCGTGTACTGACCCGAACGGCAGAAAGGTCTCCATTAGCCACCGCCATTATCTGTGCAGAGCGCCGCATCAGCTATCAGGAACTCAATCATTATTCAGATACTCTGGCCGCCAGACTGATGGAACAAGGATTAGCCAGCGGTGACACAGCGCTGGTGCAGCTGCCGAACTGCGCCGAATTTTATATTGTGTTTTTCGCACTGCTTAAAGCTGGCATCGTCCCGTTGAATGCTCTGTACAACCATCGCCAACATGAACTGGGCAGTTTTTGCCGCCAGATAAAACCCAAACTATTGATTGCCTCCCGCCGACATGAAGTATTCAACAACAACGAGTTTCTTCAACACTTGTCCGCTCAACACCTGTTTCCCGAATTCGTTCTAATGCAGGACGCGCTTGAGAGTGACCAGAATTTAGCCGATTGGTACAGCAATCCGCCCGCCTCCTATAGCCAATTTGCCCCCACGCCGGCGGATGAAGTTGCCTTTTTCCAGCTCTCTGGAGGCAGCACTGGTACGCCAAAGCTCATTCCGCGCACCCATAATGATTACGATTACAGCGTTCGCGCCAGTGCCGAAATCTGCCGCCTGAGCGCACACACACGTTTTCTCTGTGCCATGCCGGCTCCGCACAACTACATCCTCAGCTCACCCGGCGCTCTAGGCGTATTTCATGCCGGCGGCTGCGTGGTGATGGCGCCCAGTCCCGAACCGGCCAACTGCTTTGCACTGATTGAGCAGCATCAGATCAACATGGTAGCCCTTGTGCCCAGTGCCATATCCCTGTGGATGCAGCAGCCAGAACAAGAACGGCTGAAAACCCGTTCATTGCAGCTCATTCAGGTAGGCGGAGCCAGCTTTCCAGAGTCTGTGGCACGGCAGGTATTACATGTATTTGGCTGCCAGTTACAACAAGTATTCGGAATGGCTGAAGGATTAGTAAATTACACACGTTTGGATGACACCGAGGCGCTGATTGTCAGCACACAGGGGCGTCCCATCAGTCCAGATGATGAAGTACGCGTAGTGGATGCAGACGGCAACGACGTGCCGGACGGTGAAACCGGCATGCTCAAAACACGTGGTCCCTATACTTTTCGTGGCTATTATCAGAGTCCAGAACACAACGCTCAGGCTTTTGATGCTGAAGGTTTCTACTACTCGGGTGACTTAGTGCAACGTTACAGTAATGGCTATATAAAAGTGGTCGGACGCGTAAAAGATCAAATTAACCGCGGTGGCGAAAAAATAGCCGCCGAAGAAATTGAAAAACTGCTGATTACCCATCCCGATGTCAGCGCTGCGGCACTGGTGGCCGTCAGCGATGAGCGTTTTGGTGAAAAAAGCTGTGCCTTTATTGTGTCACACAATCCGCAGTTATCCGCACTGAGCCTGAAACGCCATCTGCTCAATCTGGGCATTGCCCACTACAAACTGCCCGATCAGGTGTGCATGATAGACAGTCTGCCGCTCACAGCCGTGGGTAAAACCGATAAAAAACGCCTGCGCGAAAGCCTACAGCATCATCCAGCCTGATGATTTAATCCTGAGAGAACGAGAGAAACAGTATGACGATTAGACAAGTTACCGATTATCCCATGCCGGAAGTCACCCAATTGCCGCAGAATAAAACCACCTGGGTGCCAGACAGCTCCCGCGCGGTGCTATTAATCCACGACATGCAAAAATATTTTCTGAATTTTTATCAGCCTGACAGTCCGCTGATACAGACAATGATTCAGAACTTACACCGTCTGCGCAGCTGGGCGGCACAACTGCAGATACCCGTAGTCTATACCGCCCAGCCACACCAACAGAGCCCGCAGGAACGTGCGCTTCTCACCGATGTCTGGGGGCCGGGTATCACCACCGCCGCGGCAGAAGAACAGCACATCGTGGCGGCACTCACGCCGCTGCCGCAAGATACCGTACTGACCAAATGGCGCTATAGCGCTTTTCAGCGTACCGAATTACATACTCTGATGCAGCAATGGCAGCGCGACCAGCTGATTATCGGTGGCGTATACGCGCATATTGGCTGCATGATTACTGCTGCCGAAGCCTTTATGCAGGATATTCAGGCTTTTTTTGTGGCTGATGCCTTAGCTGATTTTTCCCTGCAACAACACCTCTATGCACTGGAATACGTAGCTGGTTGCTGCGGGCAGGTGACCACCACTGCCGCCTTACTACCCGAAACCGACGGACTGACACGTGCATGGTTGACACACAGAATTCAGACCTTGCTCGAAACAGCGTCCGAACCGATAGACCCCGAAGAAAACTTAATTCTGTATGGACTGGATTCATTACGCATCATGCAGTTTGCCGCCGAACTCAAGCAGCACAACATCCAAATCGGCTTCGAAGCACTGGGACAGCAGCCCACACTAAACAACTGGTGGCGCCTGATTGAAGCAGAGCAGACCGCAGCCATGGTCTAAAACCTCTAACCACACAAGCAAAACACTGGCAAACAGCCATAGGAAACCAAATCATGAATGATTCACACCTGTCTGGCCACGACGCGCCCCCGAATCTGGCTCAGCAATGGCGCGTTGCCTTACCCGGTCTCATTGGTGGTACCGCCATCGCGGTGATGGCTGGTATTGCCATGCTGGCTGCATTATGGTTTGTGGTGAAATTCATCGGCAATAGCCGCTGGCTCTGGCTCGAATACGCACTGCTGTGCTGGGCAGCAGGTGCCGTACTCACAGCTTGGTCTGCCTGGATAGCCCATCAAGCAGAAAGCCGCTTTGCCGCTGTCTTACGCCGCAGTGTCGCGCAGCATCTGATCCGCCTACCCATGAATACACTGGCCAGACAGAACGAGCAGACACTCAAACAATTGATGACCAACGACATTGGCAGCCTGCACCATATGCTTGCGCATCTGCCGGCTGAAATTGCAGTTTTTACCGTTATCCCGTTGTTATCCATTATTGTTCTGTTTTACTTCAACGGCCTGTCCGCCATCTGGGTACTGCTGCCCGGTGTCATCGCCTCCCTGTATTATCTACTTCTGCTGCCCTACATGACCCGTCGTGATGGACACGCCCGCATGCAAGTCATGCTGAATATCATCAACAAAGCCGATGAATATGTACGCGGCATTCCCGTATACCGCATCTACGGCCAGCACTCCAGCGCCCTTACGGCTTATACACAATCCACCGAACGCTTCACCCAGGACATGGTACGCTGGGTCGCCAAAGTCGCTACACCGGCTGCCATCGCTGTGGCTCTGCTTCAGGCCGTAGCTACTTTTGCCATTGCCTATTGGGTCAGCTACACCTCGGATACCACCACAATGGCAGCCACCCTACTATTCAGTCTGGCTATCGTCACTCCGGTATTACGCCTCGGACATAGCGTCGACTATATCCGCACTGGACGTGCTGCTGCCGGACGTCTAAAAGAATTTCTGCAACAGCCATTGTTGCCGCGCGGCAAAATCCACGCCATTAAAAACCCGCCCATACTACTTATTAACCATGCCACCCTACTCCAGCAAGACCAGCCAGTATGGCAGGATCTTAGCCATACCTTTGCCGCCGGTGCCCTTACCGCCATCACTGGCCCCAGTGGTGCCGGAAAAACCAGCTTATTAAATGCATTGGCTGGACTGGTTACCCTGAGTGCCGGTTCCGTTCAACTGGGTCAGACCGATATTACTGCCTTACATGAAACAACCATTCACCAACACATACTGCTGATTCCGCAAGGCTACGACGTACTTAACAGCAGTGTACACACCAACTTAGCACTGACCGCACCGCAAGCCAGCCAAAAAACCATGCAACAGGCATTGGCTAAAGCACAGCTGAGTACAGATTTAGCCACACCAGCCAGCAGTCTATCTGGAGGAGAAAAACAACGTCTGAATATAGCTCGTGCCTTTCTTAGTCCAGCCAACGTTATTCTATTGGATGAGCCCACAAGCGCACTTGATGAGCAACATGCACAAGCAGTTTTTCAATCATTGTGCGAACTGGCACACAGCACACACAAAACTATCGTTGTGGTCACCCATCAGCAAGCACTGGCTGAACAGGCGGATGCACAACTGGTATTACCTCATGGCAGGAGCGCGGCATGAACACCACCACTACGCAGCAACCACATCTACTAGAAGTAATTCCCGCGGCCACCAGACCTCGCCTGCTGATTGTCAGCATCGGCTGGATATTGGCTGCCGCCGCAGAAGCTTACGCCTATACCTTACTGGCACTGGCTATCGTCAACCAGCAATCGCCTAAATGGGTACTTTGCAGCGCTCTGCTGGCCAGCATCATCACCATCGTAGTCACCCGCAACGGTTTTCTAACCGGCGTACGGCTAGCCGGTGATTTATTTGCTGCACTGGGACACGCCCTGTCTAGCGCCAAACTGTCCTGGTTTAACGACCAGCGCCGTGCCGTGCTCAGCAAAACCGCCGGACAGGAAATTCCCAACTTCATGAGCATACCGGCGCACCAGCTACAAACATTTTTGCATGCCCCCTGTCTGCCCCTGTTTATCTGCATCGGGCTGGCGTTCGTAGCCGATGCCGGTACCATGCTGGTTGCATTAACCATGATTGCCATCGCCTTTGCCATTCAGTTGTGGGCACAGTATGACCTAAACAAAACTGATGCCCGCCGCCACCAGACCGAGCTAGAAAGCACCACCGCAACCATCGAATTGGTTGAGCACCTCACCCTGCGGCGCACCGCCGCCAGCCCAGCCCGTGCACTCGATTCCATTCAGCAAAAATGGACACAGCAGGAAAACCTACTGAATAAAATCAACCGCAGCGCCGCATGGGTCAGCCTGATAACCACTATTGCCAACGTCCTGCCCATGGCCGGCATGGCACTGTATTGCATCCTGTCCGGCATCAGTGATGAACGCCTGATACTGGCCACCATACTGCTGATGGGACGCGCCGGCGCACCATTAAGTGCACTGGCCACGGCTGGATTAAGTATCAACGACTTAATCACCACACTACGCCATTTCCAGCAGCTTACTCATCCGCCAGTACTGCCTGAAGCAGCCGAAACCCGCACACCACACCAGCCCCGCCTCAGCCTGCACAACATCGTTGCCACCCCCAGTTCCACAGCTGTGACTACAGATATACCAGCCGGCGCGCGCCTACATGTAGCCGGTATCAGCGGCAGCGGCAAAAGCACCTTGCTGCAACTGTGCATGCGATTTGACGATCCCACACAGGGCGAAATCCGGTTGGACGGCATCCCCTTGCCACAACTGACCTATCAAACACTGGTAAACAACATGGCTTATGTTGCCCAAAACCCAATCATCTTTACCGGCACACTGGCTGAAAACATCCGCATCGGCCGCTTTGAAGCCAGTGATGCCGAAATCGAAGCCATTGCCAGAAAATGCCAGCTCGGTGCCGTGATAGACCGTGCAGAAACCGGCATTAATCAAAGCGTTGGTCAACAAGGTTCAGCCCTGTCTGGCGGTGAACAGCAGCGCGTGGCCATTGCCCGCGCCCTGATTAAAAACGCTCCTATACTGATACTCGACGAGGCCACCTCAGCTCTGGATGAACATACTGAACAGCAACTGATAAACACCATACTTGAGCAATGCACTACCCTAATATTCGTATCTCATCGCAGCTCTGCCCCGTGGCAGCCTACACAGACACTGAATATGTCCTGATAGCGATGGATAAAATAGGCTTTAAAAAAGCAGCGCAGATTAACATCCGGCAAAGCTGAGCCCTATGCACATAGAAGAAAATACCCTAAGCAACACAAATACGTCCGGAAGGAACACCTCTGCCACGATAAAGTTCAGCCATCGCACCTTAAACATCGGCCACAGTGTCATTCATCAGATTCGCATACCCTTTTTGGATACAACGGTACTGCATGAGCTATGCCAGTCACACAGCATTTTATTGCCTGAACCCATCCGCCACAGCCGACCCAAACGCCAACTCGAATTCGTTGCTGGACGGCTGGCAGCACAATATGCATTACAGCCATTTGGCTATCGGCATATCACCCTTGCCACTGGTACCTGCGGAGAACCGCTTTTTCCTGAATCACTCCAAGGCAGTATCAGCCACAGCATTTATGCCCGGCACTGCACAGCCGTAGCCAGCGTACAAAAAATACAGCCTGCACAGCCCTATATGGGTATCGACATCGAACACCGGCAACATCAACACAACCTAGATACTCGCCCAAATAGGCTGAATCTTTTTCTGCATCCGCGCGAACAGCAGCTCATTGCCACGCAGATTAGCCCACAGCAGGCACTACTAATCTTTTCGGCCAAAGAAAGCATCATCAAAGCTTGGTTTCACCGATATCAGCACCTCATCAGTTTCAGTGCCATTACTTACCAAACCGCCGATAGCCACCAGCTTATTTTTCAGGTACACGCACAGCCAGCAGCACCGCAACTGGTTATTGTCCATTACCGCTTCAGCCAACAGGAAATCATCACCCTCGCCTGCATCTGATACCAACCTGTGGCAGTTTTTCTTCAAACATAATCAAACCAGCTAAATAAACACATATTAATTGATAATGATAATTGTTTGCATTAATATAACAAAACTTACATAGCTTGATTTATCTGAATTTTTAATTACAGCACGGTCAGTATCAACCCCACAGGTAACCCAAATGACGACACAAAAATCCAGCGCTTCCCAGTCCCTGATTTCAAATTATCAGAATCAACTGGCCTGTTTCGCCAGCAGAAATCACCACATCTGTGCACAGCATCTGATTCACCAAATCCACATGCCCGTGAATTCCGATACCCTTTTTAACCAGCAGATAACTGACTGTTTCAATTTCATCAAAGCCCAAGGGTATCCCCACCCCATTCTTATCGGTGCCATCCCCTTTGACACCAACCAAAATGCCACCCTTAATTTCTACAGCGAATTTGAGCAGACCACACCAAACTCAGCTCAACAACCAGCACACACAGCAGCACCCAACACCATGTTGCATCAGAAAAAACTGGTTGAACGTCCGGCATTTGAACACAGCGTCAAGCTAGCCTTAAAAGCCATGAACAGCGGGAATATGCAGAAAATTGTGTTATCACAGGCCACAGAATTCGAATTCAACCGACAGCACAGCCCCGAACAACTGTTCACCACCCTAACGCGGCAAAATCCCGATGCCTATAGCTTTTTGATACCTGTTGAAGATAACCAGTACATCTTTGGCGCCAGCCCCGAACTCCTGCTTTCACGCCAGCAGCAACAAGTTCGCAGCAACCCACTGGCCGGCTCTCGTCCGCGCAGCAGCAATACAGAAGAAAACAACCGCATCCGTAATGAGTTGTATCACTCAGCCAAAGATCGGTACGAGCACCAGTTTGTCATCGACAACATTCGCCATCAGCTCAGCAAATACTGCAATGAATACAGCGCCTCAGAAACGCCAGACATTCTTACCACCTCCACCATGTTTCACCTGTCGTCCGTATTTCAGGGACAGCTGCAACCCAGCGCCCCTGATGCCCTGAATCTTGCACTGCATCTGCATCCCACACCGGCAGTCTGTGGTACACCCACCCCAGTAGCCAAACAATTTATCCTCAGCCATGAAGGCTACAACCGTCATTACTACAGCGGGCTCAATGGATGGATGGATGCCGAAGGCAACGGCGAATGGGTCGTCACCATCCGTAATGGCCTGCTCAACCAAAACAAAATTCGCCTTTATGCCGGAGCCGGTATCGTAGTGGGCTCCGATGCCGCCACCGAATGGCTTGAAACCGAAGCCAAAATGCAAACCATGCTCAACGTATTTCAGTTTTAATAACTCGAGGAGAACCACATGCAGCCAACCATTATCGTCACCGGTGCCGCACAAGGCATCGGTGCAGCCGTAGCCCTCCGGCTTCTTCAGCAAAACTACAAAGTAATCGGTATCGACAAACAGCCCGCGCCAGCAAGCTGGCCGATACAGCAAATGATTGAACCGCCCTATGAACCCGGCTGGATTGGTATAAGTCAAGATATCAGCGCCTGTGAAGAAACCCTGATCCTACTCAACACCCTCATCGTCCAACACCACATCACCGGACTCGTCAACTGTGCCGGCATGCTCATTCTCACATCACTGCTCAACGCCACACAGGCACAATGGCAAACCAGCTTGAATGTCAACCTGCTTGGCCCCGTATCCATCAGCCAGCATATGGCACGCCATTTCTATCAGCAGCAGCAAGGCAGCATCGTCACCATCAGCTCCAACAGCGCACGCATGCCTCGTACCCAGCTCGGTCTGTATGCCACCACCAAAGCCGCGCTCAGCCATTTTTGTCGCAATCTGGCACTCGAAGTCGCCCCTTACGTCCGCGTTAATATCGTCTCCCCTGGTTCCACCCTCACCGCCATGCAGCAGCAACTCTGGCCAGATAACCAGCCACCGGCCAGCATTATTGATGGCGATTTAAGCCAATATCGCCTCGGTATTCCGCTCAGAAAGCTAGCTCAGCCCGCAGACATAGCCAATACCGTATCTTTCCTGCTTTCCGACGAAGCAGCTCAGATAACCATGCAGGAAATTGTGGTAGATGGCGGAGCCACACTAGGTGTTTAGCTGCAAAATACAGCGCCAGCAGAAAGCAAAACTGCTGGCATAACATCTACTAATATCTATCCTGTAGTGTTCAACAACAAAACAATTAAATACCATCATATTTTGCCAAAAGCAGATCGACGCAGATAACCTACTACACAGAATACTTTATAGAACACCGTTCCTAACAAAAACAAGCTAACAACTAAAATAAAACCAATTCACAAAACAGTAATAAATTATACTTTTGACATAAAACAACTCATACATTAAATCATTTATAAAAAATCTAAAATATTTAAGAATACAACACCAAAACACGCAAAAAACATAACTTATGTTTAGAATATTTATTTTTAGAAGTGATATTTTTTTACAAACATTCATATAGATAGTCTGCAAAATCAAAAATTAATCAAATTCAGCATAACCACCTGTGCTTCAGCTATTCTAATTTCTCTTTTTAAATATCCACATTTGTTAATTAATTAATTTAAATATTAAAATTAGGTCTGAATTAATACCATTATATTAAATAGTTACAACATTAGGTTAAATCAACCATTCTTCCGAAAATATAAATAATTAAAAATTAAGAACTTATAAGCATCTTTTTTTCAAGCGTAATCTGCCATCAAAGCTGCCATTAATTATTAATTAATGATTAATGGATAGCAATACAGGCAATTTGTTTTCAGATTTACAGTTTTATTTGTAGGTATCAACAGAACACCGCAGAAAAAGAAATTTAAATAAGAGGTTTAGTTTGTTTGTTAGTTAATTAATCAAAATCAGGAGTCACCTATGAACAAGGTATATCGTAATGTCTGGAATGAACACACACAAACATGGGTAGCAGCATCAGAATTAGCAAATAGCCATACAAAATCGAATATCGTCTCTGATCTTCCCTTGTGTAAAAGATTACTGAATAAATGTGGACTGAAAAAAATTGTCAGCTTTACGCTTACCGCACTTATGCTGCAATTGCATCTCATTACACCAGCTACAGCAGCAAACGTAGCCATTACAGGTGGGTTAAATCCAAGTAGTAGCGCCGCAACTGAATTATATTCAAATGGAAGCCATGGTAGCGTTGTTCTTGCAGGCGATGATGACTGGTGTGGTGCAGACAAAGTGAATGGCCGTAGAAATATAGGTCAAACTGGCATCTCAGCGCAAGAAGAGTACCTGCGTTTTGTACAAAATTCATCCTTTACCGGCAAAACCGTGTTAGGAGGTACTGTAACCACTAATCCTTACGGCACGAGTAACGGTCAACAAAACTGGAATGGTGACGGCGTAACAAACGGAACAACAAGCGGTTCAAGCGGTTTTATGGGTACACCTACCGGAGGAGACTCTAATGTTATGCCAGTAGCTTACGGCGTCTATTCTTTTGCAACTGGCTGCGGATCTTATGCCACAGGTAACTACTCTACTGCTTTCGGGAATAATGCCACTGCTACAGCCGGTGGCGCACAGGCATATGGAGTCGCTGCTCTGGCGTCTGGAATAACCTCAATAGCAATGGGCGTTGGTTCACAGGCTACCGGCACTTCAGCAGTCGCACTGGGGTCACTAGCAACTTCCGATGGTATCGGCAGTGTAGCAGTTGGTTTGAGCAGTGTGGCACAGAAAGACAGCGCAACTGCTGTAGGTGCCAATGCCAATGCCACTCTAGAAAAATCTGTGGCATTGGGTAGTGATTCTCTGGCCAATACTGATGCCGGTGTTGTCGGCTTTGACCCCTCTGGAAAAAATACTAATACCACTAATCAGTCTGCAACATGGAAAAGTACTGCAGCTGCGGTTGCCATCGGTAATTCAACTTCTCAGATTACCCGCCAGATTAACGGTCTGGCAGCTGGTACAGCCGATACAGATGCGGTTAACGTTGCCCAATTAAAAAATCTTGCAAACTATACTTCGGATGGGTTCACCAGTCTGTCTACTGCAATCAATGCAGCATCCGATTTAACCCCTTTGAATAATAGCGTCAGCACGCTTAGCACAAATGTATCCGGTCTGCAGAAAGATGCACTCCAATGGAATGGTTCTGCCTATGATGCCAGCCATGGTACGAATGCTGCTCAGCAAATTACTAATGTTGCTGCCGGATCTGTCACATCATCTTCCACAGATGCTGTCAACGGCGGACAACTCTATACTTTGTCTTCCTCTGCATCTACCAGCCTAAGCTCAGCTTACAATAGTATTTCTACTTTAAACACCGGAATGACCAGTGCTAATACCAGCATTAGCACCCTGAATACGAATGTTAGTGGTTTACAAAAAGATGCTTTACAGTGGAATGGTTCTGCCTATGATGCCAGTCATGGTACAAACATCGCTCAGAAAATTACCAATGTCGCTGCAGCCGAACTAGTGGCCAATTCTACTGAAGCAGTCAACGCTGGTCAGCTTTACAGTATTTCATCATCTACTTCCACAACGCTGAATTCGCTGTCTACAACCTTGGGTAAAGTCGGTGACCTGACTAATATCAATACCAATATCAGCTCCATAACCAACAATATTTCCGGTCTGAAGCAAGATGCTTTACAGTGGAACGGCAATGCTTATGATGCCAGTCATGGCACTACTTCAGCTCAGAAAATTACTAATGTTGCTGCTGGTTCTGTAGCCTTTAATTCTACAGATGCGATCAATGGAACACAATTTTATACTCTATCTACATCAACCTCGACGGGCATAAGTACCCTTTCCTCAGTATTAGAGCGAGCCGGAGATTTAAGCAATGTTAATTCCAACATTGGCATTTTAAGCAACAGCGTCATATCTTTAGGCACTAATTTAAGTTCCGCTAACACAAGCATTAGTACACTAAACAATAAAATTACAAACCTACAAAAAGATGCTTTGCAATGGAATGGCTCTTCTTATGATGCGAGTCACGGTTCGGGCACCGCTCAAAAAATTACGAATATTGCTGCTTCCGACCTGGCAGCCAATTCTACTGATGCAGTTAATGCCGGACAGCTTTACAGTATTTCTACTTTAACTTCTACCACACTGAATTCTTTCTCTACTACCTTAAGCAAAGCAGGTGACCTTAGTAACGTCAATAACAACATCAACACATTAAATACCAATGTTTCTGCTTTACAAAAAGATGCCCTGCAATGGAATGGCAGTGCGTATGATGCCAGCCATGGTTCCGGTGCACCGCAAAAAATCACCAATGTTGCAGCCGGTTCATTATTAGCCGGTTCTACAGACGCAGTAACCGGCAGTCAGCTGTCTACAACCAACTCCATCCTTACTTCATTATCATCATCTGCAAATAATGTATCTACAACTGTTAATAATTTGCAGACAGATGCCTTGCAGTGGAAGCGCTATCAGGATGGAACGGTTGGATATGACGCCAGCCACGGCGTCCAAGGTGCTAGATACAAAATCACCAATTTAGCAAACGGAGCCCTGAATGTAGATTCTTCAGATGCAGTTACCGGAAACCAGTTATATACCACTAACTTAAGTCTATCTACAGTTAGCGACTCCTTAAATATAGTTACTGCTTCTGCAAACAAATTACAAAATAATGCCCTACAGTGGAACGACTTAATGTCTGCATATGATGCAAGTCATAATTCAGGAGCCCCACAAAGGATTACTAATGTAGCTCCCGGACAGCTAGCAGCTAATTCCTATGAAGCAGTTAATGCTGGCCAGCTTTACACCACTAATTCTATTTTGTCTTCGGTTTCTACATCCAATTTTAACAATTACAATAACATAATCAACATTTCAAGCAGTCTAAGCACATTGCAGACTTCTGCTCTTAAGTGGAATGGGGCGGCCTATGATGCAAGCCATGATTCTGGTACACCACAGAAGATTACCAATGTGAGTAATGGTACTTTGGGCGCAAATTCTACCGATGCTGTCAATGCTTCGCAGTTATATACAACCAATGCAACCTTGGAAAAGGCAAATAATTCCATTGCCACATTTGGTGCCAGTCTGAATACATTGCAGTCTTCTGCACTAAAATGGAATGGTATAGCCTATGACGCCAGTCACGATAGCGGATCACCACAACGAATTACCAATATTGCAACTGGTATTCTGGCCCCCAATTCTACCGACGCTGTCAATGCTGGCCAGATATTCCAATTGTCTAGCTCGGCTTCAACAGGTATCAGCTCTTTGTCTACTACAATCAGCACTGTCCGGAATACCACGAGCAAAATCGATGGTCTGGCAGATAATATCGATGCCTTAAACAAAGGCCTAAGCACTACTAATAATAATCTCAGTACACTCAAAAACAATTCTATTCAATGGAATACTGATTACGGTGCTTACGATCTGCTGCGAGATGGTAAACCACAGAGACTGATAAATGTTGATAATGGAGATGTGTCACCTACTTCAACGCAAGCTATTAATGGTAGTCAGCTTTATGAAACCAATACAAAAATAACTACTATCACAAACTCGATGGCTGATTTAACCAACAGCTTGAACAACAATGCTATACGAATCAATAGTATCGCAGATTCTACTTCCAGAATTTCCGGCAGTTTATCCACTGCTACGGACAAAATTAATAGCCTGCAGCAAAATGCTTTACTTATCAACGGTGAAAATTATGATGCTAAATACACAAAAATCACCAATCTGGCTATTGGAAAAATTGATAGAGATTCTAGCGATGCAGTAACCGGTGGACAACTATACAATACCAACCTCAGCGTAAGCTCAATCATTACCTCCGTCGGCAATTTGACCGGAAAACTAAATGGTGCGATTAATCGTATCGACACACTTAGTGGTACAACTACTATGTTGTCCAACAATCTAAGTACTGTTAATACCAGCATCAGCACCCTGCAGGAAAATGCATTACAGTGGAAAGATGGCAATTTCACGGCCAGCCGTGGTATAGATGGTCCGCAGAAAATCACTAATCTTGCCCTAGGTGATATCAATCAGAATTCTACCGATGCCGTGAATGGTAGTCAGTTGTATAGCACCAATAGCTCTCTAAGTACGGTGTCCACTTCGGTGAATAATCTAACCGGAGCACTAAATAACACCAACTTACAGATTAATGCTCTTTCCAATTCGACCAGCCAGATTCAGACTAATCTATCCAGTGTTATGAACAATATCACTGACATACAGAAAAATGCGCTGCAATGGAATAATGATGCTTATGATGCCAGTCACGGTACTGGCAATGCACAAAAAATCACCATGGTAGCAGCAGGTAAAGAGACTAGAGAATCAACCGATGCCGTAAATGGCGGACAATTGTTTTCTCTTTCCAGCACCGTTTCTGGTAATCTGAGTACAGTAATCTCTCGCATTGATAATTTATCTCAGTCCACCACAGCAATTGTAGGTAATCTGTCTACTGCCAACAACAGCATTACTATTTTGCAAAAAGATGCTCTGCAATGGAACGGTGCTGCTTATGATGCCAGCCATGGTTCATCGGTGGCACAGAAAATTACCAAAGTCGCTAGCGGTGATGTAAGTCTGGGTTCTACTGATGCAGTCAATGGCGGACAGCTATATTCTCTTTCCACTACGGTTAGCAACAGCATCAATAACATAACAGGCGGTAATATTGGAAATATCAACAATACAATCGATCAGCTAAGTACATCTTTAATTGCCACTCAAGGACGAATTGACACAATATCTCAGTCCACTTCAACTATTGCCAGGAGTCTTTCTTCTGCCGCCAATAGTATCGGCAACTTACAAAAAGATGCCTTACAGTGGAACGGTTCCGCCTTCGATGCTAGCCATGGTTCTGGTAATCCACAGAAGATTACAAACGTAGCTGCTGGTGATGTAACCGATACATCCTCTGATGCCGTTAATGGTGCCCAGCTGCATTCTCTTTCCAGTTCTACTTCTAGCGGTCTGGGGCAAGTGAATAATGCAGTGAATACTCTTACCACCAGCCTGAATACAGCTAGTAACCGTATAGACACAGTATCTCAGTCTACAACAACCATTGCCGGCAATCTGTCTTCTGCCGTAAACAGCATCAGTACCCTGCAAAAAAATGCGTTACTGTGGAATGGTACCGCCTTTGATGCTGGCCATAACTCCGGTACTGCTCAAAGAATCATTAATGTAGCTGCCGGCGACATCAACCAAGATTCTACCGATGCAGTAAACGGTGGACAGCTTTACTCTTTGTCTACGTCTACCAATACCGATATAGATAATCTTGCTTATAGTTTTAGTAACAGCCTTTCTACCGGCCTTGGCTATGCTAAAACCCGCATTGATATGATATCGCAGTCCACTTCAACCATTGCCGGAAATTTATCTACTGCCGTGAGCAACATCAGTACCCTGCAGAAAGATGCTCTGCAGTGGAATGGCAACGCTTATGATGCCAGCCACGGCACAGACTCTCCACAAAAGATTACCAAAGTGGCAACGGGTGACGTCAATGGTAATTCTACTGATGCCATAAACGGCAGCCAGCTGTATTCACTGTCATCATCATTCAATGATAGTCTGACCAGCATGGCAGCTGGAAACAGTAATGATCTAAACACCACTAACAACAACCTCTCCAAACTAAGTTCAAGTGTTAGTAGTGCTGCCAATAACATTAGCATATTACAAAGAGATGCTTTACAGTGGAATGGTGCTGCTTATGATGCCAGCCACGGCACTGGCAATGCACAAAGGATTGTTAACGTAGCAGCTGGTGATATAAGCGAAAATTCCACCAATGCTGTCAATGCCGGACAGTTATATTCTCTTTCCACAGCTACCATCAGTGGAATGGATAATCTGTCTAATACCTTATCTAATACCTTCTCCACCGGTCTGAGTACAACCAATTTACGCATTGATAATGTATTCAAATCCACCTCGACACTGGCCGATAGTCTGTCTACCGCAGCAAACAACATCAATTCATTGCAGAAAGATGCCTTGCAATGGAAAGGTAATGCTTACGATGCCAGCCATGGTTCAGACAGTGCCCAAAGGATTACCAATGTAGCAGCCGGAGGAGTCGGCAAAGATTCTACTGATGCTGTCAACGGTAGCCAGCTATTCTCGCTTTCATCTTCTTTCAGTGAAAGCCTGTCCAGCATTGCATCTGGAAACAGCACTGACCTCACCAATATCAGCAATAGCATCTCAAGTCTGGCTACAGGATTGAGCACCACATCCAACAGCCTCAGTACTTTGCAAAAAGACGCCTTAATGTGGAATGGTTCAGGTTACGATGCCAGCCATGGCTCCGGTACTGCACAGAAAATTCTCCAAGTGGCTTCAGGTGATGTTACGCAAAACTCAACAGATGCCGTCAACGGCGGACAGCTATTCAGCCTGTCAACCTCTATTCTGAGTTCAGTATCTTCCTCTGTGGAAAATATTGCCAGTCAGAACAAATTGAATCTGGATGAAGTCAACAAAAAAATGCAGACCGTTCAGGGCTTAATTTCCACCACTCAGGAAAATATGGCCACAACATCCAAACAAATTGCATCTGTAAGTTCAGATCTCTCTAATACCAAATCTGAACTCGAATATGTAAAAAAACACGCCGTAATGTACGATGACGAGATCAATAGCCTCTATTCATTGACACGAGCCGGAAATGAAAAAACCATCAGCAACGTTGCAGATGGCACCATATCTGCCGACTCAAATCAGGCAGTAAATGGACGGCAGTTATACTCCCTGTCTACAAGCACATCAACTAGCCTCTCCAGCCTTCAGGATCAGCTAACTATTGCTACAGGCAACGTACCGGCAGGATTATCCACTTCACTGGAAACATTGCAGAAAAACGCATTACAGTGGAATGGTACCGTATACGATGCAGGTCGTGGCTCGTCTAGCGGTCAGAAAATTACCAATGTAGCAGTTGGTGATGAAAATAAGGACTCCAAAGACGCCGTTAATGGCAGCCAGTTGTGGAAGATGCGAAATGACTTTAAGGACGATATTCAGTCCCTGTCGACAGCATTTGACCAGAAGCTAACCAATCAGGGCGGCAGCGGCAATAATGCAGCCATCGCGGAAGCCACCAATAAAGCCAACAAAGCGATTGCAGACACCGAAAAATTGTCTACTTCAACAGCAGATGCACTGACTGCCGTGGCTGCCAGCTTGGGAGGCAATGCCAGCTACAGTCCGGTTACACGTGCCGGTAACGGCGGCTTCAATGCGCCAAGCTACAGCACCACAGCCGCAGATGGCAGCACAATAACTGCCAATAATGTCGGTGATGCCTTAACCAATCTGTACAACGG
Organism: Snodgrassella sp. B3800; assembly: GCF_026535865.1. Classification (NCBI taxonomy): domain Bacteria; kingdom Pseudomonadati; phylum Pseudomonadota; class Betaproteobacteria; order Neisseriales; family Neisseriaceae; genus Snodgrassella; species Snodgrassella sp. B3800. The sequence continues at coordinate 107,462 of NZ_JAFNPH010000005.1, forward strand.
AGGCAGCAAATACGCCAAAGTTAACTCCACCCTGAGCGTCGCTTCAGCCAGTGGCACCAACTCAGTTGCCATCGGTGGCGCAGCCTCAGCTAGTGGTAATGACGCCATAGCCATTGGGTCACAAGCATCAGCTGGCACAGCTGGCGGCGTGGCCATCGGCAACCATGCCAGTGTCACACAGGCGGGCGGTATCGCACTGGGAGCCAACTCAGTAGCCAGCACAGCCGGCGGCATTAGCGGTTATATACCCGTAACGGCTACCGGACAGCAGGCAAGAGCCATTATGGCCACCACCAGCACCGAAGCAGCTGTGTCCGTAGGAGATGCATCTAAAGGCGTTTACCGCCAGATTACTGGCGTGGCTGCCGGTACAGCAGACACCGATGCAGTCAACGTTGCCCAGCTTAAAGGTGTTAATTCCCAGATGGAAAACATCAACCGTAATCTGAGCTATGTCAACGATCGTGTTCAGCACGTCGAACGTCGCGCCTACTCTGGTACCGCACTGGCCATGGCCTTGTCTGGCGCATATCTGCCACAGCTTAATGCAGGTGAACAGACCGTAGGCGTAGGTATGGGTTCATACCATGGCTATACCGCTGTCGGCATCAACTACAAAGCCACCAATAACACCGGTAAATTCTCATGGGGTGCAGGCGTATCCACCACCGGCCATGAAACTGGTTTCAACGCTGGTGTTGGCTATAAATGGTAACAGCTGAATTATCAGCATAAGCCTCGGGCATACATTAGTATGCCCGATTTTTTATAAAAAAATTCTGATCAACAAATAACATACACTTCACTGTTATTCACTCAACATTTTGATAAAACCCAATTATCTACAAGTAAAAAAGCCTTCAGTCATTTCCATCCCATCATACCTGGAGTCCAACAAATAATACCATTATCATATTGATAGCAACACAAAACTTAAGTTACTAAATTGGTTTTAATCATGACAAAAAGATAGATATTTACTAAACCAAAACTCATAAATTATATTGATAACCTCAGCACCATCCATATAAACTTTAAAGTAGCCGACAAGCTTACATTTCAAACAGAAATAATAAAGAATGATCAAACAAAAAAATCCTGAAAAAGCAGAGACTTTACTCAGCAACCAATTCAGACATTACTATCATTTCAACATAAATCATGGGTAACTTAATCAGATAATTAAACTAACCAACCAGCTACTCTAGATGAGTATCCTTTTTTCATATGAATAAGCAATAATATTTAAATATCGTGTCCCCGTACAAACCACAACCCTAATCTACAACTTTTATTTAGATTTACGAATACCCTTTTGCAACCAATAAACAACACTTTAAATAAAATATTGTCATAAATTGCACAACTAATTCCATACAGTCTGTCTGCACAGCAACATTCCTCAAATAAAACAATACTCATCAGTAATGTCGCATTTCCGTCGAATTTATAGCCCGCAACTATCAAAGCTTGTTTAGGCACCTTCAGAAAAAAAATTAAGGGGTATACTCATCATATAACAGTAAATCAGTCAGTTTACTCTTTGTACATACCGTTTAAAGAACGGTATTCAGCCCAACATGCCGGCAAATCAAAAAACCTTAAAGGGGATCATTATGGTTACCAAGGAGACAAAAGAAAAACGGTAAAAACTCCTCTTTTACCCCGATTGAAAACACACAGCAAACAACCGGAACATCTGGTACACGGCAATATTTGACAGTACCAAGCTTTAACGGCAAGATAAAGACGTTGCGTTCAATAGCGCAACCAGCTTTGACAGGCTGATCAAAGAGGCAGACATCCTGCTACTCACCCACGGAGTAGCTTTTTTGTCTGTAAATATCCATTGCCTCCTCCTCATTCATGGTGGACAGTGGCAGGGAGGCTTCGCGCCTGCCGGTTCTCTTTGTCGGTCTGTCAACCCTGCCATTTGTCTGCCGCCATCTGTGTTTGACAGCACATTTGCGGCTTCTGGACCAAAGAGAAAGGCAATAATATGAACATCTACAAAGCGAATCTCCCCCATCACAATCTGCCACATCACCTGTTTGCGCAAACACACCACACAATCAGATATCGTCAAGACACACAGATATATTACATGACAAATACAAATAATGTATTTGACATAAAACATGCACAGGGAGACAGACAATGAAACTTCTTGCACCAGACAAGAACACACTGTCCACTGCACTGCACGACAACATACAATTGCAGCATCCCTATGCCCTTTACTATCTACAACAAACCACACCAATCGGCAGTCCATGGCTCAATGAACCAGATGAAGCAGCCGAATATACCGCCTATATCCTGTCGCCCTATATCGTCAGAGCCGATTCAGACTGGCAGGACAGCGGATTGCTGGTTTTCAGGCCCTGTAAAAGTATCCTCAGTGCCGAAACCATGGTGTTTTCATTTTGCAAACAGCGCAATTGGAATCCTTTGCTGTGGAACGGCATCGAACCCATCGCGCAACAAATCTGGCAAGTATTACAAAAATCCTAGTCACATCCTGCCTATGGTGACCACACCATAGGCAGCCACATCAGACTGCACAGATTTCAGCCAGAACATATCTCCGAAAGTTAAACCACAAATATGATCTATAGACGCTACCGGCAAATCCTTCACCGGCACCCTATCCGGCCGAAGCGATAATTTAACATTACTTAACTTATATATCAATAGCTTGTGTACACTGCAACAATAATTATTTATACCATTTCATCACAAAATCACAATTTCACACCAACGCCGGTTAAACAGAGACTGCTGAAAGCTCCGAAAGATAAATGATTCAGCACAAATCATTCATTTATCAATCAAATCATCATATAGAGAGTTATTCAGCAATATACAGAAACCAGCCCAGTCTAATAAAAAACCATCAAAAATCAGACATTTCAGCATAGCAATAAATAACACTAAACCAGCGCAAAAAAACACAATTTAATGGTTTTCTAACATTCGTAAAAAGAGTATATTGATAATACTTATCAATTTAATCTAGTCATGCTGTTTCATACCGATTCAGCATGACTATAAATAGGAAAACCAGACATGCTGTTACAAAAAATTGCGATTGCCAGCGCAGCCCTAGTGTCCATGGCTGCCTTTGCTCAAGAATATCCGATGGGTAAACCCATTATCAAAAATGGAATGGAAATTTCCGGTGTCTACCTACCCCCCATCACCATGGATACTGATGGAATGGATCACAGCAATATGCATCTGCCGGCCAGCAAATCCGATGTCCACATGGAAGCCGATATTCATGCCACAGAAGGCAACCCCAATGGCTTTGCTGAAGGAGACTGGATTCCCAACCTAAATGTAGAGTATGCCGTCACCAAGCTGAACAAAGGCAAATTCGAACATTCAGGTAAATTTATGTCTATGGTGGCCAATGACGGTCCACATTATGGCGACAACATCAAACTGGATGGTCATGGTAAATACCGTGTTACCTACCGCATCTCCCCACCTACTGCCAATCAAATGGCACGTCATATTGATAAAGAAACCGGCGTAGCACCATGGTTCAAACCATTTGAAGTTAGCTGGGATTTTGATTACACCGGTGTAGGCCGCAAAGGCAGCTATTAATAAATTAAGTCGTACGGACGGGGTTATTCTGGTCCTAACCGGCAGAATAATCCCTTCCTGCTTTTCATCAGCACACCATAGCCACAAGCGCAAACATCATGAAAAAAATTTTTCTTATTGTGCTCAGTTCAGTCTGCCTCATGCTTTCCTGTTTAGCCAGCGCTGAAGACAAAGTCACACTGGAATTAAAAATGAAAGATGGCGACATGATGCCTCTCACCCTCAATGCACCGGCCAATAAAATAATCCGCATCAAGGTCACCAACATTGGCAAAGGACCGGTGGAATTTGAAAGCACCCAGCTAGTTAAAGAAAAAGTACTGGCACCCGGCGCCTCTTCAGTAGTAGTCATATCGCCTAAAAAACCCGGCACCTATATCTTTTTCGACGACTTTCATCTGAATAAGCCCAAAGGGCAGCTAATCGTAAAATAACAACAGGATATATAATGGGACAAGTCATCTTTGTTGTCTGGCGCGAATGTTTCGAAGCACTGCTCGTAGTTGGCATTATTTATTCATGGATTAACCGCAACCCCGACAGAAGTAACGGCATGCGCTATCTGTTTGGAGGCATAGGGCTTGGTGTACTGATATCAGTCATACTCGCTTTAATTATCAATGGCGTCTTCAAAGAGCTCAGCGATGACCATCAGACCCTGTTTATGATGGCCATGTCCGCAATAGCCAGCATACTAATTGTACAAATGGTGTACTGGATGAACCGCCATGCCAAAAGTATGAAATCCACACTCGAACAAGAAATGGCACAGCAGGTAGCACGCAACTCATGGTGGGGAGCACTCTTCATCATTGCCATCGCTATTGCCCGTGAAGGCAGTGAAATAGTCGTTTTTCTATCCGGTCAGATTATGCAGCTCAATAGCCACAATTACACCGGCTTCTTCATGGCCGTACTAATCGGCATCATTGTATCCGCATTTACCTTTTATGTATTTATCCTCACCAGCCGTTTCATCCAATGGAAAAAATTCTTTACCATCACCGGTGTTGTGCTGTTATTTCTCTCCATTTCACTATTATTGAAAGCTGTTGAAGACGGGACCAATATGTTACTCGAACACGACGTATCCATCCCTGATTTTCTCATCAATCCGGCTTGGGATACCTCTCATGTCATTGACGATAGCGGCCTTTTCGGTAGCTTTGCATCATCACTGTTTGCATATCGTTCGCAGCCTATGTGGATCAGCGTGATCACCTTTGGTTTATTCTGGCTAATAATGGCTCTTTTGTTCTTAAGGAAAAAAACCAAATGACACGGCGTCTGTTTCACACTCTTTATCTGTGTGCCTTGTTACTGCCGTCTCTTTCTCAGGCACATGGATTATTAGCCCCCATTATCGACGATAGCAATGCCGTTGCAGCCAAAGGCGACATTCCCACCCCGCAAAAATATCATGCAGCCATTCAGGCTTATCAGCAACAGGTCGTTACACAGCTGAAAACTACCCAGCAATACCTTGACGCCATCGTCGCAGCCTGCCGTAACAAACAATTGGCACAGGCTCAGCTGGATTATGTCCGCGCACACCAAAGTTACGAACAGATCCGAATTATTGTTAGATTATTTGGCAATGCCGATGAAAACATCAACTCGCGTGCCGACTATTATCTGCAAGGCATTAACGACCCTGCTTTTAGCGGTTTTCATCGTCTGGAATATGATTTATTTGTGCTTAAAGACGTGCAACAGGCACAGGCTGAAGCTGCCAATCTGCAATACGAAATCATCGACCTACAAAAACGCGTAGCTGCCGATGAACTGGATATCGCCAAAATTGTCCAGTCCTCAGCCGATTTTCTAGAAATGATTTTGCAAACCAAGCTGGCCGGTAAAGAAAATCAATACAGTCACAGCGATCTGGCCGATATTCAGGCCAATGTAACTGGCTCAGCACAAATCGTTCAATATCTGACTCCCTTTATTTCAACACAACAACGCATGTCACTTGATAGTGGATATCAGCAGATTTTTGCCGTCCTACAGCACTATCAATTACCCAATAATCAGTTTCAGAGCTTCAGTCAGCTGAGCCAAACAGACCACGACCGCCTCTATTCTCTGCTCAGTCTCCAAAGCAGCAGGCTGGCACAATTACGTGCGCAGCTGGGCGTAAAGGTTTACTACAAATATCCTCATTGATATCAGTTATGAACAAAAATACCTTAACTCACCAATCTGAAACAGCTACCACAGCAAAAGACAATCCGGCTAGTCCTGCCCGTCGCCATGGCATGAAAATGTTGCTGGCCGGCAGCTTAGGAATGACAGGATTAGGTATCAGCAACACAGCTAGCGCTGCTGGAACCTGTAGCCACGATTACAATCAAGCCGTAGACTATTGGGGCAGACATCAGGCCGGAGTGATTACACCAGATACCAAAGAGGCTATTTTTGTCGCTTTTAACGTTACCGCACGAGACAAAACTCAGCTGCAACAATTACTCCAGCTTATATCTCAGCGCATTGCCTTTCTTACCCGTCCTCAGACCTTAAGCGCAGACAAAACAGACCAGCTTCCTCCGCCCGAGTCCGGTCTGCTTGGAAACAATCTCGCACCCGATTCCCTCACTATCACTGTTGCCGTTGGCACCAGCCTATTCGATCAACGCTTCGGTCTGGCTCAGCAGAAACCAAAAAAACTGATTCCCATGCCACGATTCCCCAACGACCGGCTGGAGAAATCTTGGTGTGGCGGAGATTTATCAATCCAGTTCTGCGCCAACAGCCGTGAAAGTGTCATCTATGCTCTGCGCGACATCATCCATCACTGTAATCGATATATGGTACCACTTTGGAAAATGGACGGATTTTTACCGGCAAGGGATATTGACCATCACAGCACCGCCATCAATCTGTTTGGCTTTAAAGACGGCACCGGCAATGCAGCCATTACCGATAGCAAACTGATGGACGAGCTGGTATGGGTCACTGCTAATAATCACGAACCAGCATGGTGTCTGGGTGGTAGTTATCAGGCCATCCGCCTGATTCGCTTCAATCTGGAATTTTGGGATAGAACACCGCTAGAAGATCAGGAAAACGATTTTGGCCGCTACAAATCCAGCGGTGCCCCTATCGGCATGAAGCATGAGATGGATGATCCGCAAATGAAACGAGACCCGCATGGCGACCGTATCTTATTTGATTCACATATGCGTCGTGCCGAACCACGTATTCCCGAGCGGCACGTAGCCAAACTGCGCCGACGCAGCTTCAGCTATTCACTTGGCGTTTTACCCAGCGGTCAGCTAGACATGGGACTGATTTTCGTAGCCTATCAGAACGACCTGAAAAAAGGCTTTATCGATACCCAAAACCGCCTGAACGGAGAACCCCTCGAACGGTATATCAAACCTTTTGGTGGAGGCTTTTACTTTGTCCTGCCTGGCATGGCCAGAGACAACGACTATCTGGGCAAACAGCTACTGGAAAGCTGATGCCTTACACTCAAATCCAGCGTAATTTATGGTTCTGTTGTTTATACACCAATAATAAAGAGCACTACTGTTCAGCAGTAGTGCTCTGAAAAAATATACAGCAGCAAAATAAATTTACATATTTCAGCTATGCAAAATTTTATCTACAATCTCACGGCTGTCTTTAGATAAACCCTCATGTTTCTGAATGCGCTGCAATTGTTCAGCCATCAACGTTTTGCGCCGGGGCTCTAGCCGGTCATACAGATTAAATGCCTGCACCAGCCGCGAAGCCACTTGCGGATTAAATTCATCAATACGCAGAATATAATCCGCCAAGAAACGGTAGCCGCTACCGTCAGCAGCATGGAAATGAGGGATATTACGACTGAAACTGCCTAATAATGAGCGCACTTTATTCGGATTTTCCAAACTGAAAGCCGGATGCTGCAAAGCCTTTTCAACCTGCTGCAATGTGTCTGGACGCTGACTACTACCGATAAGGATAAAATACTTATCCATTACCAGATCGTCCTGCGCATGCCGCCGGCCAAACTGATTCAGCAAGTCATTGCGTTTATCATCAGACAAATGATTTATGGCTGCAAGCATTCCATATTCATGAGTCATATTGGTAGCACGCTGGCTGAATTCGTTTACTATGTTGTGTAGCAAATCTGCAGTGGCCAATACACCCCATTGCAGTAATGTATTACGCAAACTACGAACACCAGCCAGATCAGGATGATACTCCTGCGGTGCCTGATGCCGGCTGGTACGCTCCTGTTCATCCGCCCATTCACGCCAGTGTGTCAGCGTATCCTGCATACAGCTGGCCAGACTCTGCAACAAAGCCTGACGCGCACATACATATTGCTCAGGGTTAATTGAAGACACATCTTCCCATAGTTCTGCTTCTGTCGGCACCTGTAGCAAGACCGCTTTATACGCTGGGTCAATATCGGCATTCAAAGCTGAAGTTAGCGCTTGTGCCAGTTCGGCATGTTGCGGAAGCGGCTGGCCAGAAGCCAGTGCATCCAGATTGGAGGCAAATGCACGACGATACAAAGTTTGTGCCGCTTCCCAGCGCGCAAAAGAATCGCTGTCATGTGCCAGCAGTAACATCAAATCGGCATCGCTGTAAGGATAGTCTAGTCGTACCGGTGCACTGAATCCGCGCAGCAATGAAGGTACGACTTCCTTCGCTACATCATGGAATACAAACGTTTGTTCTGTTTGATTGAATACCAGAACCGTTTCCTCAGTTTTATCTGCGGTACCGGCCATTTTAAAAGCGACAGATGCGCCATTTTTGTCTAGCAAGCCGATTTTTACCGGAATCACCATCGGCTGTTTATCGGCCATATCCGGAGTAGGCGGAATGAATTGCTGCAGATGCAGGCTGAAAGTTTGATTGTGTGCATCATAGTCGCCATGCGCTTTAATCTGCGGTGTGCCAGCTTGACTGTACCATAATGCAAACTGGTCTAAATTCACACCATTGGCATCCGCCATCGCCGCACGAAAATCATCACAAGTCACGGCCTGACCGTCATGCCGCTGAAAATAAAGCTGCATACCTTTCTGAAAACCTTCTTCGCCCAGCAAAGTATGATACATGCGTACTACTTCAGCGCCTTTTTCATATACTGTGAGCGTATAAAAATTGTTCATTTCCTCATACGAAGCCGGCCGTACCGGATGCGCCATTGGGCCGGCATCCTCAGCAAACTGCATACTGCGCAATACCCTAACATTGTGAATACGACGCACCGCTCTGCTAGCGCGGTCAGCAGAGAATTCCTGATCGCGGAAAACAGTCAGCCCTTCTTTCAGAGAGAGCTGGAACCAGTCGCGACAGGTGACACGATTACCGGTCCAGTTATGAAAGTATTCATGACCGATTACCCCTTCAATGGCTTCAAAATCAGCATCGGTAGCCGTATCACTGCTAGCCAGCACATATTTAGTATTAAATATATTCAGGCCTTTGTTTTCCATGGCACCCATATTGAAATCGCTCACAGCCACGACCATAAATATATTTAAATCATATTCCAGATTAAAGCGGTCCTCGTCCCATTGCATGGCGTGTTTCAAAGATTCAAGCGCAAAACCTGCTTTTTCCCGATCTTCCGGACGGGTATAAAATTTCAGCGCCACTTCTTTCCCGCTGCGAGTGGTAAAATTACCTTCCAACACCGCCAATTGTCCGGCCACCAGAGCAAAGAGATAGCTGGGTTTAGCAAACGGATCACGCCAGCAAACCCAGTGCCGGTCGTTATCCAATTCACCACTGTCAATCAGATTACCGTTAGACAACATTACCGGATAGCGCCGCTTATCACCGATAATGGTAGTGGTAAACTGACTCATCACATCCGGCCGGTCAAAATAATAAGTAATCTTACGGAAACCCTCCGGCTCATTCTGGGTATACAGATTATCGCCAGATTCATACAACCCCATCAGCGTTTTATTCTGCGCCGGATACAATCTAGTGGTAATTTCAAGCTCAAACTGAGTATCCGGTACCGTATGTATTGTCAGTTTTTCATCGGCTATCGCATATTCATGCGGAGAAAGACATTTTCCATTCAGCACAATTTGCAATAATTCAGCACTGCCATCCAGCACACATGGTCTACCTACCTCATGCGGAACAATCATCATGCGATTGCGCACAAGGGTATAAGCTTCCTCTATCGTAAAGGTCAAATCAATTTCTGCCACTGCAAAATCGGGAGCCTGATAATCTTTCAGGTAATGAACCACTTTATTTTCACTCATTGTCTACACTCTTACTATTTAAATCTGTTGTGTCTATTTTACGGCTAACAAGGCCACAATCAAGACCGTCTCATTCCAGACAGGAACTATTATTCGTATTTAACTTGAAACCGACTATCATTCCCAGAGCCTGTACCGGCATCTGGATTATTTTTCATAATCGATAGAAGTAAAGACGCTCCTGCTGATAAGGCCAGCCATACCGCAACAAAACAGATAACCGGAAAATAGCTACCACAATAAACCCGCAGCAAACTGCCCAGCCATGCTGTAAGCAAACCACTTAGCTGATGAATTAGGAAGAAGGCACCAAAAATAAATCCTTTATAGCGGTATCCAAAAATAGTACCTGCCAGACGCGAGATAATAATCACGGTACCCATATAGGTAATGCCAAAAAATATACCGAACAACGGCACCATCACTGGTTCAGGCCACAATACCAACGCCATCAGTGTGGCACAGCGCAGTAGAAACAACATACCCAAGAGCAATGGCAGCGATACTTTTTTCGACACTATATAGCCAATCAGCAAACTTCCCAGTGCCTCAGACAAACCAAGCAGACTAAGCGAAAAACCGGTCAGCAGATTAGCAGTGGTACGATGCTGCAATATTTCCTGAATAGCGGGTACATAATGCACATCTATAAAAATCATCGACGTACCACAGCCTGAAAAAGCAAGTGCAGCCAGTAAGAATCTGCGGTCGAAATACCAGTAGCGCGGCAGAGACGCAAGCGTGGTTTGTTTGACAGCCTGTGCATTTGGCGGGGTTAAAGGAGCTGTTACAGCACGTAACGCTACTGGTATTTTCACCGGAGTCCGTCCGAGACAGTTTAGCAACGCTGGTATAACAGCCAGAGAGGCAAATATTGCAGCCAGCACTGAGCACAGCATGGGCCATGAAAGATAGCCTTCCAGATAAATCCAAATCGGCGAGAGAACCATCAGCCCTACGGCTATACCATTTGTGGCCAGCACATAGGCTAGCTGACGCCGTTCTGGCATCACATACATATCAATCAGAATACTGACTGGTACAAAAGTCAAAGCCGCCATTGCATATGCGGCGAACAGCAGAAAACCGAGCAAAAAAGTCAAAAAACTATTATCAGAAGAAAACAACAAAAATGCACACGCAGCAGACAACATGCCGGACAACAGTACATAGCTGGCACCACAACGGTCACACAGCTTTCCGACCATTGCTGAAAACACCCCTTGCGCCAAACCAAAGAAACCGCCAGCCAGAGCCATTGCCTCAATACCAACACCATAATGATGCACCAGACCGGTAAAATTAATTTGGTAGACACCCTTTATAGCCGTACTGATAAACATCACCATAAAGCCGTAGCCTACCACCAATCCAGTCAGGATCGCGCGCATGGAGTATTTCTCCCTAAAATTAGTTTAATTATTATTTTTAAAGTTAACCTGAAACGCATACAATATACCTTGAAACCACAACATTAATACAACATCTTTCCATATACAACCACTACATTGAGATATTGACAGCAACTGTAAAAAACTGTGATACAGTAATGGGCATCAGGCTGTCTACGCTACCCAATCATTGGGTGCTGTATCCTACAAATAACGTACTGCTACGGCTGTGATACAGCCTGTTAGTGATGAAAATACATCCGCTTAAGATAACCCGTTACTCTACATTCATCCGTCAAAATCACACCATGAGTTTACTTCCTGTTTTCAAGTTTATAGAGGATAAAACATGAACCGGCCGCCCGAATTAAAACGGACTCTGAAAAACAGACATTTACAACTGATTGCCATCGGCGGAGCAATCGGCACCGGCTTGTTTATGGGATCCGGCCGCACCATCAGTCTGGCCGGCCCTTCCGTACTGTTTACCTATATCATCATCGGTACATTTCTGTTTTTTGTCATGCGGGCCATGGGTGAATTACTCTTGCATAACCTGCAATACAAATCTTTTGTTGATTTCACTACTGATATCCTCAACCCTACTGTTGGATATTATGTTGGGTGGTCTTACTGGTTTTGCTGGGTGGTGATTGGCATGGCCGATATTGTCGCTATTACCGGCTACACCCAATTCTGGTGGCCGGAGGTACCCCTGTGGCTACCCGGTATTATCTGCATCATCATTCTGCTAACGCTCAATCTGCTATCAGTGAAGCTTTTTGGCGAGCTGGAATTTTGGTTTGCGCTGATTAAAATTCTGGCCATTCTTGCTTTAATTGGCTGTGGCGGCTATCTGCTCATAACCAGTTTTGTCAGTTCCAACGGTATTCAAGCCAGAATCAGCAATCTGTGGTCGTACGGTGGCTGGATGCCTCATGGTTGGTCTGGTTTCTTTGCTGCCTTTCAAATTGCTATTTTTGCCTTTGTTGGTATAGAGCTTGTTGGTACCGCCTCAGCAGAGACTGATGATCCCACCACCACACTACCGGCAGCCATTAATAAAATACCAGTACGTGTGATTATTTTCTACGTATTGGCTCTGACAATCATCATGACTGTCACACCATGGAGCATGGTGGCACCAGACCGCAGCCCGTTTGTTAACATGTTTACGCTCATTGGCATCAGCGCGGCAGCTACAATTATTAATTTTGTTGTACTGACTTCCGCGCTTTCTTCAGCCAACAGCGGTATGTACTCCACTGGCCGCATGTTGTACGGTCTATCCCGCAACGGGGTAGGTCCGAAGGTATTTGCCCGTTTGTCGGCCTCCGGCGTACCGCAAAACGGTTTGTTATATTCTTGTGCACTATTGCTGATCGGCGTCTTTCTGCTTTATGCCGAAGGTGATGTCATGAAAGTGTTTACCATTGTGACCACTGTTTCCAGCATCTGCTTCATCTTTGTCTGGGCAGTAATCCTAATTGCCTATTTACGCTATCGTCGCCTTTTCCCAGAAGCACATGCGCACTCCGTTTATAAAATGCCGTTTGGCATTCCGATGTGTTATGTGTGTCTGATATTTTTTGCGTTTGTGCTGTATTTGTTTAGTCAGGACAAAGATACGCTTACCGGACTGGTAGCCACTCCGGTCTGGTTTATCCTGCTAACCCTGTTCCTGCCTCTGTATCGGCAGCAATTGAAAAAACGCATTTCCTATACCGATTCAAAGCACAACCATTAACGACAAAAAATCTGTCCTGTTTTAATGCAGCCACTACACCAAAACAGGACAGAATAATAAAAATAACGTGCGTACACACTTTATTTTTAATCGTTATAGTCAGGATAATGCCAGAAAGGTTGACCTAGTTGTGGCGTAGAGGCCTGTGCACTATGCCGCGGTACAACCGGTGTCGCTTCATAAGCCAGTCTGCCGGCTTTTACCGCCTGAGCAAAAGCTTCTGCCATCAACACCGGAGCACCACTGCGTGAAACGGCAGTATTCAGCAGCACCCCATCAAAACCCCATTCCATTACAGCGGCCGCATGTGAAGGCAATCCCAGCCCCGCATCCACAAGTAATGGAGTATCAGGTAAATGTTCACGCAGCACATGCAGGGCATATTCATGCACGGGTCCCAGTCCGGTGCCAATCGGTGCTGCCCAAGGCATCAAAGCCTGACAGCCGGCATCAAGTAAACGGCGGCAAGCTATCAGATCTTCCGTACAATAGGGCAGTACCTTAAACCCATCTTTAATCAGGATATCGGCCGCCTGTACCAACTGAAACACGTCCGGCTGTAAAGTATGGTCATCGCCAATCAGCTCCAGCTTAATCCAGTCTGTGGCAAAAACTTCGCGTGCCATCTGTGCTGTTGTTACTGCCTCTTGCACACTCAGGCAGCCGGCTGTATTAGGCAAAATAGGCAAATCTAGTTCCTGTAGTAATCCCCACAGACCCTGACCATGCTCTGCCGAAGTAGCACCCTGCCGGCGCAAAGCCACTGTTATCATTGCCGGCTGAGATTTTCTAACTGCTGCCCGCAGTATTTCCGGATTAGGATAAGCAGCGGTTCCCAGCAGCAAACGACTTTCAAACTGCTCATTATATAGTTGTAAAGCCATCAGCTCTCTTTCCGCAAAACAGTAATATCGAATATTGTCCAAACAGCCGCCAAGCACTGTCCAGAAGAAGAAAGACTAGATTTTATAACCAGAACAATATCTTTGCATCTGATTTCAATTAATAGGAAAAATCAGTTAGTACAAAATGAAAAAGCAGGCAATCGATTGAGTATTTATCTTATTTTCATAATTCATTACGCATAAAATAATCAAGCTTAGAAATAAACCGCACAACAGAGCAGAGGTCAGACACAAATATAAAAATGCCCATGACACTTATCCAGTATCAAGCGTCACACTGACACTTCATTATGTGGATAAACATGGGCAAAAACAAAAAACTATCTCTGCTGATAGCCGGAATATCAAGAAATTCAGCATCCGGCCATCATTACTCTAGTCTACTGAAATTCTGGGTCTGGTTTTTTAGTCAGACGGTTACGCAAATCGCGGCGAAAAATTTCAATAGTCCACATCCACAGCAAGGTACCAATCAGCTCAGAAAAGAGCTCATCAAAAGGCAGATTCCACGGAGCAGGCGACAAATTCATGACTGGCAGCATAATACCGTGGAACAAAATAGTTACCCCAATACCAAAGGCCATACCCTGCCATAATTTTACTTTAGGAAAAATTTCTGCTGCCATGCAGTAAATGACAGCCCAGACAATTGAAAACAGGATGTGTATCAGACTGCCACCCCAGTTCACTACTTGGTCGGAATAAGTGTAAACCATATTGTGAATATCAATGCCCATATCCTGAATCATCTGAATCGGAGGCGGCACACGGTCTGGTGTGCGCGGTGGCATGATACCTTCAGTACCAGATTTCACAAAAGCCGAAATCAGCCCCCCCATAATACCGGCAAAAAAAGCAACCCCAAAACTGCGGCTGGCCGGTTCGGTACGAGCAAACAGATTAGACATAATTAACGCCCTTTTGATATGTTAACAACAACTATTGATTTGTATTATTCATGTAAAACAGGGGCGCAAGTGTAAATGTAGATTAAAGGCAAAATCAAGCAAATTTACCCTTCTGCGTTCTCCAAACCCGTATATATGACGATATCAATTATTATATCAGCCTTGAAGATTAATCAGCATATTGATATTACTGAAAAATAAAATATGATTACTTTTATGGAATATTTAGCCTGAAATTTACTGCTTTATTTAAAAGTGAACAGAACACCTACTTCAGCTTTAGCCAGCACGGGCAAAGACGAGCAACAAAAAACCCTGTATGCATACAGGGTTTGCTGACAACCATTTTGCTACCATACTAACCGCCCACTACCGGACTCACAATGTCCACTTTATCCTGCTCCTGCAAGACATAGCCACCATATTCCTTACGGGCAACAAAAGCAGTGTTTACGGCCACTGCAAACGGTGTTTCAGGATTAATATGCACAACCAGTTCCCCTAGCGTGCGGCCATCAAACTCTATTATCTCATCATTAACGCATAATTTCATTTTACTGATTCTCCATTCTGGCTTACCGGCACAACGTGTATGTCATAGCGCGCGTCTGCATCTGGAAGTGGCTGCTGTTGCATCAACGCCTGGATAACCCGTACAGTAGCCAGACTAACAGTGGGTGAAATCATAAACCCATGCCTAAACAATCCATTAACAGCTACCAAACGATTTTGTGCATCATAGCGTATTTCCGGATTTTCATGATTGAGTGTCGGGCGTAGCTGCGCCAGACTTTCCAGAATTCGTGCTTCACCAAAAGCCGGATGAACGCAATGCAGAGCAGACATCAGCTCCAGCCCGCTACGCACACTCAGCGGGCTGTCATCTTCACTTTCAATCTGAGTAGCACCAATCACAAACAAATGGTTCTGTTTCGGCGCAATATAAATAGGATAGCGTGGATGCAGCACCCGTACCGGCCGGTGAAGTGTCACATCTGGAGCATGAATACGCAGCACTTCTCCCCGAACACCGCGCAGACGGCTATTTGCCTGATTGTTCCAGCTTTTTTTAGCGCCAAAACCGCGACAATCCAGCGTCCATTCAGCCAATTTTGCACATTCAGCCGGCTCACTTTCGCGTTCCCAATAACAGGTTACCTGCCGGCGCTCAAGCATATCTGCCAGTGCCAGCAGTGTCTGACGATTATCCAACTGGCCTTCTGTTGGTAAAAACAGTCCTTGCTGAAAACGGCCAGCCAGCTGCGGTTCTTGTGCATCGATTTGCTGACTGTGCCAATGCTGACAGCGGCTGCTATCCTGATGAGCCCGTTGCAAATCTCGTGTAAACTGCTGAGCCAGCTCTCGATCCTGTGGATGCCAGACAATTAATGATCCATTCTGCTGCATGAATACAGGAGTTGGAAATATGTCCACCCACTTACGCCAGATTGGCAAACTGGAATATCCCAACTGAACCACCAGCGGCGTGGCTTCCACCGCTTCAGCTGTAGGCGCCAGCATCGCTGCTGCCGCAAATGCAGCGCTGCCTTCTCCATTTCGATTACCGGCATTGAACAGCACCACTTTAGAGCCCTGCTCTGCCAGTAACCACGCAGTCAGACGTCCCAGCAACCCACCACCCAAAACTGCAACATCATATTGTTTCATTGCGCACCTGTCATATTAAACCGAATCTTTATCTGTTCCTGAATCAAGCATATTTTGTTTTGGCAAAAATATTTTCCCGACAAAACATTACACAGCACCCAGTCCTCCTCCGCTTGAACAAACTGGCTTCAGCGGGTATAACCGCAGATATTCCCCAACAATAGACTTTACTATGGCCAAGGTTTTCCCTCTGCATCCTAAACACCCCGAACGAATCTGCTGGGGCTGTGATAAATACTGTCGTGCCGATGATTTACAATGCGGCAATGGTAGTATACGCATTCCACATCCGTGCGAGGATTTCGGTGCACAATGGTATCTTGAGGGTGATTGGTCCGGCTTGCTGTCTGAAACACAACGCAAACAAATTGCCGCTTCTAACCAGCCATCAGCAAAAGAAATCAAACCGCACAAACCGCATATCAAACTAACGTTAAAAAAATAATCTTATCCTGATATCACTGCAACTAGTCCAGATTGACAAAACCTATCTTCAACACAGACCAATAGCCAAAATCTACTCAAACCTGATTTATTTCGTCCATCGTTAGCAGAATAAACTGAAGAGCATCACAGGCGCTGGCTAAACAAAACACATTAATCCTAGCCGTTTCAATCACACAAAATATCAAGTTAAATATTATTGTAAAAACATTACTTTAATTTGAGAATTATTTTACAGAAATAAAACATAAAAAGATACGCTGATCCACTCAGGTACCAGCGCAATGAATGCAATAAGTTTCATCGTTATCTCCCCGAAAGACTCAATCCAAGGTTGAAAACAACAAAACATAAAAAAAGACAAGGCCTCATGCTCTCAGCAGCCAGCCAATATCGCAGTAGTGTTTTAAGCCCTGAAAAAATAAACCGCCTGCAAAAAAACTGCAGGCGAGTATATTACTGCATAATACCTCTAATTTAAGATTATCCCTTTGTATTCTTGGCTATTTTATCAGACGTTATGTCCAGTTACAGACTGTAATTTATTAACACAGATTTGGCAATAGTTCGTAAAGTTATCGTATCAAAAGACAATAATCATCCCATTTATTATCAATATTTAATTTTAAATTGCTTATAAAAAATAAAATAATTAATTTTATTGCCATAAAATACAAAACAGGCAGATGATTGTCATATCATCTGCCTGTCTATCAGCAGTAATAATCTGCCGAAGAATAATATGGGTTAGCCCATCTGTACTGCCTGAATAGCCGTTAAAGCAATGGTGTACACAATATCTTCAATTAGTGCGCCACGCGACAAATCGTTTACCGGTTTATTCAGACCCTGCAACATCGGCCCCACACTCAACACATGCGCACTGCGTTGCACAGCCTTATAAGTAGTATTACCGGTATTTAAGTCCGGGAATACAAACACAGTAGCCTGCCCAGCAACCTTGCTGTCCGGCGCCTTCTGTCTGCCCACACTAGGCACACTGGCCGCATCATATTGCAATGGCCCATCAATATGCAGATCAGGACGTTTTTGCTGTGCCAACTTAGTAGCTGCTGTCACCGTCTCCACATCAGCACCACTTCCGGATGAACCGGTAGAATAAGAAATCATCGCCACTTTAGGCTCAATACCAAATGCTTTAGCAGAATCGGCAGACTGAATGGCAATATCTGCCAGCTGCTCGGCAGTAGGATTCGGATTAACAGCACAGTCACCATATACCAGCACCTGATCCGGCATCAGCATAAAGAATACGCTGGATACCAGACTGGCACCCGGAGCTGTTTTGATTAATTGCAGAGCCGGACGAATGGTATTGGCCGTAGTATGTACTGCGCCAGACACCAGACCATCCACATCACCTGTTGCCAGCATCATCGTGCCCAACACTACCGTATCCTGCAATTGCTCAGTGGCCTGTTCAGGTGTCAGACCTTTGCTTTTTCTCAGTTCTACCATCGGTGCAACATAGCGTTCACGGATTGTGTCTGGATCAATGATTTCCAGTGAAGCCGGTAATTGAATATTTTTTTCCCGTGCTACTGCTTCCACTTCTTCTTTTTTAGCCAGCAACACACAGCGCGCAATTCCTTTATTTTCACAAATGGCCGCTGCGGCAACCGTGCGCGGTTCACTGCCCTCCGGCAGCACAATACGTTTATTGGCCGCACGGGCACGCGCCATCATCTGAAAGCGAAATGCTGCCGGCGCAAGATGCTCTGTCAATGGTTTAGCCTGTGCTGCACTCAGTAGCTGAGCATTCAATTGCGCAGCCACTGCACTGGCTACATCCTTAGCCTGAGCCACATCAATTTCAGCCGGAAGAGCAGTTACCACACCCAGACAATCAATTTTGCAGCCATGTGCGGTCAGTTCAGACTGTACCTCGGCAGCAAACCCAGCTGCAGGAGCATGCTCGGCATCAGCAGTCAGAATAAAGCCACTGATTTCTGTGTGGCCATGCGCATAATCATGCGCAGCCAGCAACAACTGCGCTGCAACCAAAGCAGGAGTACGATTTGCAATCGCTGCCACAAGAATTACCCGTGCGTTCAGCGCTGCCGCAATTTTCACATTTTGTGCCGGCAGATAAGTGCGACCCGCTTCCGGAACCGCACCTTCAATCACCACCACATCATGTTTTGCCTCAGCCAGCTGATGAAAAGCAGCAACAAACTCTTCCACAGCATCATCTGCTTGTCCCTGATATACCCGCTCATCCAAAGCATTCAGCGACTGTGGTTCAGGCAAAGTTTGCTGCAATACCGCCTGCACCAGTGCAACGGTATTATCCGCAGCTGTACTTGCGGTAACTGGTTTATAGTACAGCGGCACCTGTCCGGCTTGTAAAAATATCTGCGCCACACCCAGACCCACACCGGTCAAACCAGCCTGTGATCCAGTAGGCACCAGCAAAAATTGCGACATAAAAATCCCTTTCGTTGAACTAACACCAGCAGCAAACGCCGCATTTATTTTATCGCTAACGATTATAATTTACTTCGCTGCACTGCATACCGAGATACATCAATTTTTGCATGAAAAAACATAAGTCAGCCGAATATACATCATAAGCATAATAACACTTGATTTATCAGGCATGGCAGCAGTAACACAACTATCGCGACAACAGCACTTTAGAACCAAGCAAACTGTACAAACTGCCAGCATAGCTATGCCTAATACTGTGTTAACCAGTCGAACTTTTATATATGCTCTTCCGGCACAATGCGCTTCCAATCCCTGATATTTATTTCATATCGCTAATTTCGTATTTCTGTATTTCCTGATTTTTAAGTACGCTTAATTCAGCAATCGCATCTTTAAATTATTTATTCACATGAACCATAGGAGACATTAAAAACTAAATAATCAAAACAGACTCTACCGTCAGACAAAAACAGAATGATGCACTTCAGACTGAAAAGCAATGATCAACTGCCTGATGGAAAACACTGATAACAGCCGAATCTTTACGCATTTAATAAAATACTGCCCATCCACTATTCATTCAGCTCACACTAGGGTACACATGTTGAAAAAAAAATTTTTCTATGCAATGGCTTTTGTTTTTCTTACATTATGCACACTATATTTATACGGAAGGAATAATATGGCCAGATTAACAACCGAGCAAACCAGCGCACGCACCACTGAAGGATTAACGACCATTAGCTCTTCTTTCAATGCCCCCACAGGAATTGCCTTCGACACTAAAGGCGCAATGTACGTTACAAACTGGTCAGGTAACTCAATCACTAAAATAAACACCAACGGCAAACGTGATACCGTTTATGCCGATATTGAAGCACCAGCTGGTATTGTTATTGATGCACAAGATAATATCTATGTATCATCCTACGATGGAGATTACATTTTAAAAATCAATGCCAACGGTAAAGCTGAAAAAATTTCAGATGGCTACCATACCCCTACAGGTATTGCTTTTTCCAACACTGGCAAATTGTTGGTTACCAACCGTTCCACTGGAGAAATCGTATCACTGGATTTAAACAGCGGCCGCAAAGAAATCATTGCCCGGGGTTTAACCACACCAGTGGGCGTCACCCAATTACCGGATAACAGCTTAGTTGTTTCCCAGTATAGCGGTCGCCTCACCCTAATCTCACCAGATGGCAGCCAGACAGAATTGGGTCAAGAATTCAACCGTCCAGGCGTAGGCATTGTTACTGTTTCTCCAAACGTCGTTGCTGTGATTGACAACGGGGCTGACATGGTGCGTACAGTAGACGTCAAAACAAAAACCGTAAACACTTTAGTTAACTCAATACCAAGAGCTGTGGCATTAGCTTATCATCAGAATCGCTACTATATAGGCGCTTGGCAAAACAGCACCGTC
Organism: Snodgrassella sp. B3800; assembly: GCF_026535865.1. Lineage (NCBI taxonomy): Bacteria > Pseudomonadati > Pseudomonadota > Betaproteobacteria > Neisseriales > Neisseriaceae > Snodgrassella > Snodgrassella sp. B3800. Next base: position 128,253 of record NZ_JAFNPH010000005.1, read on the forward strand.
TACGCATATACGCCACGAAACTAAACTGAAACAACAGCCAGCAACAAAACTTCTGAAAATCAAGGCATCGAATCTGGCTAACTGGTCAAAAAAAAACCTGAATTGTTAACAGCCAGTTCAGGTTTTCTTACATCATTCCTGTTCAATTATCCAAAGCTAGTCAGATCTATTAATAAAATATTTTTTCTCCTAAAAAAGCGTTGAAAAAAGTCAGGGTGCTTAGAGCTTTCGATTCACTACACAGCAATAGCCAGACAAATAGAATAAAAGCATATCAATATCATTTCAAATTTGCATAATCGGTAGACTTATAATTCCTTACGCTTCTGTATTGATAATGTTAATATGCTGATTTTATATCGTATCTTTTTTTGTTTACGTAGCCGAGGAAAGAAATAAATGAGAAAAATACTATTGGCTTTTCTGTGTCTGATATTGGCAAGCTGTGTAGTATCTGTAAAACCGGAAGATAAATTCAAATCCGGTGATTATATCGGAGGAGTAAAAATTCTGGCTAATAACTTCAATGCAAAAAGCAAAAAGCTGCAACAGAAAAATAAACCATGGAAAGATAAAGACATTCAGTACTTACAAACAACAGTAGCAGAACTGATCGCCATGGCTCAGAAAAATATCCAGCAAGCTACACCATCTGATTATAATAAACGGATTAAAAATTATCAGCTACTACTGACACTAAAAACCGAGCTCGAAGATAAAAGCTATAGTCCATTTATAGAAAAATATCTAAGTCTATACACTTTAAACGGAATAAAAGAATCCCTGGCTCAACAGTTTTATCAGCAAGCCAACGCTATTATTCCTAAATACAGTGATGATTATCTGCGCAAAGCAAAATTATATCGGCAGGGCTATGAGTATTTCAATTATCAAGATATTTTTAAACGTGCTGAAGATAATCAAAATATGTATTATAAAACTGCGGCACAGGAATTTTACACAGACGCACAGGCTGATATACGTGAACGTAATTATAAACAGGCTGCCGCAAATTTTCGCAAAGCACACGAAGTGTATCTGCCTTTAGGCAATTATAAAGACAGCGCCAAACAAGCAGACATTTATGAAAAAAAATGGCGCACCATTGAAGCAGAAAAACATTACCAGCAGGCACAAACCATAATTCGCCGCGCAAAGCGTCTGAGTGAATATCGCGAAGCTGCTACCTTATACCGTGCTGCCAGCGAGGTATACAGCCCATATGGCAATACCTATAAAAATTCCACCAAACTGGCAAGTATGTATGCGCAAAAAGGACAAATACAGATTTTCGTCCGCGGCAACAGCTATCTGGCTGATAACATACGTTCCGCATTACAAAAAAATTATGTTAATTTTGTCGATAATGCCAGTGCCGCCAATTTAGTGATTGATGTAAGCATGAACCACGGCCAGTTTCAACAGTATAAAGAAAATATTGAAACCCAAAACCTCCATGAAAATCTGCGTGTAGGATCAAAACAGGTGGCAGATGAACACGGTAATATGGTCAATCAAGATGTGTATAAAGATTTCTATTTCAAAAAATATAGTGTCAAAACTGTAAATGAAGCAGAAATGATGGCTGAAGTACACACCAGAGGTCTGTACGCCCTAAATCGCAATTACCGTGCAAAAACAACTTCATCGCAGACTTATTACTGGTTTGATGGAAACGTACCCAAAAAATATACCGCATATACCGAAGGTAAACTGCTTGCTCGCGAAGAACAATTTAATCAAACACGCCAAAAACTATGGTCACAGATGAGTGGTGATTTTTATGAAATGAACAGAATACTGGCCACTCAATAACTTTCACCACTTAAAGCAGCGATTTATTTCAGTGCTTGTAGCACCAGCAGAGCAAGCACTGATTTAAGTTCTACCTGTAATAAGGGCATTATGGTACAAACAGTGTTGGACTGGCATAAAGAAGGCAAATAATGCTATTTAAAAGAAAAAACCCCTACTACAATCCAAATAAACCGCATCATACACCTTACGGATTCTGTAATTTAGAACCAACAACCATCAAACAGCTTGACGTCTATCGCTGGAGCTTAGAAAGACACATCCACCATCTGCCCAAGCCACCACAGCAAGGTTATGCACATTTTGCCCGTGAGTGGATGCAGTCACCAGATTTCACCCTCTCCGGCAATCGCCTATGGTGGATTAGTCATGCCACATTGCTCATACGCCTAAATCAATGCATGATTATTACCGACCCTGTATTCTCGCAACGGGTATCGCCTGTATCCTTTGCCGGACCAAAACGCCGTACACAGCCAGCTGCAAGCATTGCTGAGCTACCTCATATAGATGTCATTGCCATTTCTCACAACCATTACGACCACTTAGACACAGCCAGTATTCGTAAACTGGCCGCACGTTTTCCCAATATCAATGCAGTCGTCCCCTTAGGACTAAAACGAAAACTACAGCAATTGGGCATTAACAACGTAACAGAACTAGACTGGTGGGAACAAACAAACATTCATAATATCCGCTTTCATGCCGTACCGGCACATCACTGGAGCCAGCGCAGCCTGTTAAACCGCAATCACACTTTATGGTGTGGCTGGATGATGCAAACACCTGAAGGCAGCAATACTTATTTCAGTGGGGACACCGGTTTCAGTGAAATCATGTTCCGCCAGATTGCCGAGCACTTTACCTCCACAGACATGGCAGCTATCCAGATCGGAGCCTATGCACCTCGCTGGTTTATGCATAATCAGCACATTGATCCCGAACAAGCTGTAGCCATATTTAATATTCTGCGTTGCCGTCAGGCCATAGGCATGCACTGGGGCGCTTTCGAACTGGCCGATGAACCGCTGGATGAACCACCCCAACTACTGGCCGCAGCCAGAGTTCGGCATGGAGTATTACCCGAATGTTTTGAAAGCATCAAAATGGGGGACAGCCGCCCGATCACCTCTTCCTAACCCCCAATAACAGAAACCGTTTCATGCTTCTGAAAAATTTCACTGGCCACAGCAAATAAAACACTAAAACTAAGTTTCGGATAATATAAAAAAATCAACCCCATTCTTCCGAATGGGGTTGATTTTATCTTATATGTGATTGCGCAAATCAGCCATCATCCGGTTAAATTCTTCCCGATAGGCCGGCGCTACATACGGACGAAGCAAAGTCAACGTCTGATGAGTACCGCGGTATTTAGAGTCCTCAGTTAGCTTACGTTCATACAGCGCACTGTCATAATCACACCAATATTTTGTAATTAGCCAGATATTTACAGCCATTTCCTTACGAGCAATTTCATCCGTCTGAATAAAGCCGGTATCTGTCAGCTGCTGCAACAAATTTTGCAGCAGCGGTGACACCCTTACACGGGTAAAATTATTGTGCTCACCCAGAAGCTCAGCACTTCGCGACAGCATTGCATTCAAATCACTAAATAAAAAACGGTATCGCCACATTACATCATACACACCAAACATATAATTCTTAATGGCATTCGTATCCTGCGGCGTCTCCACCTGCTGCAGATAGCACAGCAATTCCTCACTATAGCGCTTAAAAAGCTGCATAATGATTTCATCTTTATTGCGAAAATGATAATACAAATTGCCCGGGCTAATGCCCAAATAAGAAGCAATATGATTCGTACTGATGTTGCGTTCACCCTCCTCATTAAACAGCTTCAGACTAGCATCAATAATACGATTATAAGTATTAGGGCGTGATTCTTTCACCATATTCATTTCTTTCAGATTATGCTGTCTCTTACCGCACAAATCATACTAACGGCATTTTTATCAGACTACTGGTCGCCGTTACTGAGGCTGCCATATGGGCTCAGGCTCCAGCCGCACCTGAAAACGCTGTGCCACACAATTCTGCACATATTCAGACAGCGCTACCACATCAGCGGCAGAGGCATGATCTTTATTTACCAGAACCAACGCCTGCCGCTCGTGTACCGCAGCACCACCCAACTGAAATCCTTTCAGGCCACACTGGTCTATCAGCCAGCCAGCTGCCAGTTTCACTTGTCCGTCCGGCTGCGGGTAATGCGGTAGGGACGGATATTGTTTCAAAAGGCTAGAAGCCAGTGTAGCTGGCACAACTGGATTTTTAAAGAAACTGCCGGCACTCCCAAGCACCTGCGGGTCAGGCAGCTTTTGCTTGCGGATATGGCACACAGCCTGTGCCACTATACTGGCGGTCAAAGCTTGTCCCTGTGCCAGTTCCGACGCCACCTGTGCCAAATCACCATAACGCAGCTGGGCTTTAAACACATGCGATAGCACAAACCGCACCGCCACAATCAGATAACGTCCCTCAGCATGTTTAAAAATACTGTCGCGATAAGCAAAACCGCACTCATCACAGTCAAGCCAGCACAGCTCATTCGTTTTAAAGTCGTAAACCTGCACCGCCTCAATACACGACTGCACCTCAACACCATAGGCGCCAATATTCTGTACCGGTGCTGCCCCCACCGTACCGGGTATCAGGCTTAGATTCTCCAGTCCGCACCAACCCTGAGCCAGCGTATATTGTACAAAATCATGCCAGTTTTCACCCGCGGCTGCTTCAACCACCACACGGTCTCCATCATCCGCCACCAGCTCAATACCACGATTGGCTACACGTACCACCAGCCCCGGATAATCAGCACAGAATAGAATATTACTCCCACCGCCCAGCCATAGCACGCGCTCGGGTTCAAATTGGGGTAAAGCCATGATTTTCGGCAACTGTTCAACATCAGTCAGCGACACCAACCAGCGTGCGCGTACCGGCAACGCAAAAGTATGCAGCGGCTGTAAATCAGCATATTCTGTCACATCCATCATGATTCCTTTTCCGCCTGCATCAGCGCAAACCGCTCACTCTGCCGGTGCAAATACCATACCAGAGCCACCGCCGCACCGGTTAGCGCTAGTACCAAAGCCAGCCAGAAACCATACAAAGCCATACCGAAATACAAGCCAAACAGACATCCAAAACCCAGACCCAAACCCCAAAAACTAAACGCATGAATCAGCATCGGAATTTTGGTCAGCTTATAGCCGCGCAGGGCGTACGAAGCAATCGTCTGCGTAGCATCGGATAACTGAAAAACGGCCGCAAAAATCAGCAGTGTACCGCCCAGCAATACGACCTCCTGATCAGCTGTGTACAAACCCACCCAAAAATGTCGAAACAATAACAACAGCACACCGGTAAAGCACGCACCCAGCAGTCCCATACTCAGACCCACACCAGAAACAAAACGGGCGCGTTGCCATTTGCGCGCACCTACTGCCTGTCCCACACACACCGCCAGTGCAATACCTACACTTTGCGGCAACATATAAATCAGCGACGTAATACTGATTACCACCTGCTGAGCCGCCACCTGAGTCACACCAAAACGCGCAATCAACAAGCTGATAAATGTAAACAAGCTCACTTCAAGGAAAAACGACATCCCAATCGGAATACCCAATCGCAATAGCGAGGCCTGTACACGCCAGCGCGGACGTTCAAATCGAGCAAACAGCGCAAACGGTGCAAAATACCGCTGACGAACAACGTAAATGCCCAGCACAATAGCATTAAACCAAAAACAAATAGCCGAAGCCAGACCACAGCCTGCCCCTCCCAACTCCGGCATTCCATACTTGCCATAAACAAAAATATAATTCAGTGGAATATTCAGCAGCAGCGCAATCAAGCTCACCACCATAATCGGTTTTGGTCGGTTTAAAGAAGAGGCAAATGCATAAAAAGCTCGATGAATCATCGCTGCCGGCATACCCAAGGCAATAAAGAACACAAACTGACCAAATACACCATCCACATAGGTGCCCATATTCAGCCAGTGCTGCATCGGCTTAATCAGCGCCCACAGCAGCAACATGCCCAATATGCCCAGAAACAAACCGAACCACAGTCCTTGCCGTCCCTGCTCACCGATTTCTGTGATTTTACCGGCGCCATACAACTGTGCCAGAATCGGCTGCAAAGCCGTCATCACCCCCAGAAACGTAATATAAAGCGTAATGAATACATTCGAGCCCAGAGCAACCCCAGCCAAATCATTGGCACTGGCATGGCCAGCCATTACCGTATCCACTACTCCCACACCCACCTGCGCTGCCTGTGCCACAAGAATCGGCAACGCCAGACGCAACAACCTGCGGCATTCAGCCCACAATTCACCACGTCCATGCAGATTCAGTTCAAACAACATCTTTCACCTACAAACTTAAACAATACAAACAATAAAAGACAGCAAACCATCACAGCCATCAAGCAGCCTGTTACCGCGCAGTAAACAATAAAACAGGCTGCCTGAATTTCTCCAGACAGCCTGCCAGCCAGAAAATCAGTTAGGCGCGTTTGCGGAATTCAAAAGTACGCGAATCGATTTCCACCTTATCGCCATTTTCAATATAAGCAGCTACCTGAATCTCAGCTCCACCTACCAAACGGGCATTCTTCATCACTTTACCAGAAGTATCACCTTTTACCGCAGGCTCCGTGTATTCCACCTCACGCACGATAATAGTTGGCAGCTCCACTGAAATAGCACGGCCGTCATAGAAAGTCACTTCACATTTTTCTTCCATGCCATCCACAATAAACTTGATGGCATCACCGATGTTTTCAGCTTCCACTTCATACTGATTGAATTCATCATCCATAAACACATACATCGGGTCAGCAAAATAGCTATAAGTACACTGCTTACGATCCAGTACCACTACATCAAACTTCTCATCGGCTTTATAAACCGTTTCCGTAGCAGCACCAGTCAGCAAATTTTTCAGTTTCATTTTCACCACGGCAGCATTACGACCGGATTTATTGTATTCGGACTTCTGCACCACCATTGGATCATTGCCCACCATAAATACATTACCCGGGCGCAATTCTTGTGCGGTTTTCATCTTTAATCTAACTTCCAAAAATGTTCAGCAAATAATAAGTACATCATTTTAGCGGAAGATGGCAGAATCTGGCTAGTTTTTCAAGCGCATTGTCCTGCGCATGCAGCATTTCAGACCACGCTGCTGCCGCTTTTACCCAACTTTGCCAATTGCCATACAAATTCTGCCACGCCACCACACGGCTTAACTCATCCAGCTTGCCAGCTCCATTTAAATCATCCGACAAAGCCATAAACGCCCTTTTCAGCTCTACTGGCCATCCTGCCGTAGCCTTTGCCCAGAAAGCATGCAGTTTTTGCACATGCGCATTCTCATTCTGCCGATAAATATGCCAGAAAAAAGGTAAACCGGCCCATAAAGCACGCACAAAACTGTCTTCACCCCGCACAATTGCCGCATCAGCCAGCCACAGTAGCTGATCAAACGCCGCCTGTGGTACAAACGGAATACGCACCAATGTGACATTATCCAACTCATATATGGCACCATCTTCACGCAAGGCATCTGTCGGTACAATCGAAGCCGCACGCAAACTTTCCACCACCTGCCCACCAGCCAGCCACAACGTCACCGGCGTACCACCCTGCTGCCACATGTTCAACCATTGTGGCCAGCACACTGAAGCATAGGCAAATACCAGCCACAACTGGCCTTTATGCTGCTCAGGCAAACCATAATGTTGTCGGAATGCCTGCTGTAACTGTGGCTGCTGCCTAAATACAGCACGTTTAGTCAGATAATCTTTTTCACGCAGCAAGCCGCCACTGGCTGCATCCATACCCATAAACCAAAAATACTTTTTCAGTCCGTCAGCCTGTAAGGACGGCATAGCATGCAAATCCAATGCCCAGTCTTCAGCCGTCAGATATTCCCAGTTTAGCCACAAAGGCTGACACCGGCTCATTCGTGCCCGCACTGCGTCAGGTAACGTACAACCAAAAGTTTCTATTACCAGTACCGGATCATTAGCCTCAGCCAGCTGTCGCTGCATCAGCTGCTTATCCTGCCAGACTTCTACCATTACATGGGGCAAATACCCTTCCCGCTCCGGTACCAGCGTATCCAGAGCTTTCACATCATCAATCCACAGACGCACCCGTAGACACAAATACTCTGCCAGCAGACAGCTTAAACGCCAGCCCACGCCCACATCACCAAAATTATCAATTACTCGGACAAATACCCACGCCTCAGCAACCAAATCATCCGGAAGCGTATTTGCAGATTGATTCTTACTACACATTAAAAAATCCTTACCCAAAGTCCGGATCCATAGCAGAAAATCGCCAATTTCCCATCTGTCAAGATAAAAACAGGCTTGACAAAACGATTTTATCCACATGAATTAAACCAGTCATGCTAAAGTCTGTAAAAAATCTGAACTGCTTTAATTTTTACAAACATATTTTTTAAATATATGATTTTAAAAGAAATTTATTTTAGGCTTATTTTTTAGGCAAGCCCATGCAAGTCTTGATTTATAGGCAATTATGCAAGCCAGACTTTCATTTTCCACAGATTTATCCACAAATATTGTGGGCATATCTTTAAACCCTTTAACAACAAGGTTTTTTACAGCAAAACAACTCCAAAAAGAAAAATAGTCAGAAACCATTAGCCGCTATGGTAAAATAAACAATGCTCTCTATAGTAATAAAGCCATTATGTCAGATGCACTTTTTGCCAAAGAAACCATAGCAGTATCTCTAGAAGAAGAAATGCGCCGTTCCTATCTCGATTACGCCATGAGCGTAATTGTAGGACGAGCCCTTCCCGATGTACGCGATGGCCTCAAACCGGTTCACCGCCGCGTTCTTTACGCTATGCACGAACTCAACAACGACTGGAACCGTGCCTACAAAAAATCAGCACGTATCGTCGGCGATGTTATCGGTAAATACCACCCGCACGGTGATACCGCTGTTTACGACACCATCGTCCGCATGGCACAAGATTTCTCTATGCGTTACATGCTGGTGGATGGACAAGGTAATTTTGGTTCCGTGGATGGCGACAGTGCCGCTGCCATGCGTTACACCGAAATCCGCATGGCAAAAATTGCGCACGAACTACTGGCTGATATCGATCAGGAAACCGTCGATTTTATTCCAAACTACGACGGCAGCGAAAACGAGCCGGCTGTACTGCCTACCCGGATTCCAGCCTTATTGGTGAACGGTTCATCGGGCATCGCCGTTGGCATGGCCACCAACATCCCGCCTCACAACATCAACGAAGTAATCGGCGGCGCCAAAGCCTTGCTGGCCAACGAAAACCTCAGCGTTGACGAACTGATCGACCTGATTCCCGCACCGGATTTTCCTACCGGCGGCATCATCTACGGCCTTTCCGGAGTACGTGAGGGCTACCGTACAGGCCGTGGCCGCGTCATCATGCGCGGCAAAACCCACATCGAGCCCATTGGTAAGCACGACGACCGTGAAGCCATCATCATTGATGAAATTCCCTATCAGGTCAATAAAGCCAGACTCGTTGAAAAAATCGGCGAACTCGTACACAACAAAGTGCTTGAAGGCATCTCTGATTTGCGCGACGAATCCGATAAATCCGGCATGCGCGTGGTAATTGAGCTGAAACGCAACGAAAACGCTGAAGTCGTTCTTAACCAGCTATACAAATTAACTCAGCTACAAGACAGTTTCGGCATCAACATGGTAGCGCTCGTAGACGGCCAGCCACGACTGCTCAATCTCAAACAGATACTGAGCGAATTCCTGCGTCACCGTCGCGAAGTCGTTACTCGTCGTACCCTGTTTGCCCTGCGCAAAGCTCGCGAACGTGGACATATCCTTGAGGGACAGGCCGTTGCTTTATCTAATGTTGACGAAATCATCGCCCTCATTAAAGCTTCTTCCACACCACCTGAAGCCAAAGCAGCCTTAACCTCACGTCCGTGGCGTTCTGGTCTCGTAGCCGACATGCTGGCACGCAGCGACATCGATGTGCAGCTGGTGAAACCAGAGGATGCACCCAACAATACCGGACTAATTGGCAATGATTACTTCCTGTCTGATGCACAGGCACAAGCCATTCTGGATTTGCGTCTGCAACGCCTTACCGGACTAGAACAGGATAAAATTGTTGAAGAATACAGAAGTGTACTCGATAACATACTAGATTTGCTTGACATTCTGGCCAAGCCAGCACGTATCAACCAAATCATTCATGACGAACTGACCGCCATTCAGCAACAGTTTGGAGACGAGCGCCGCAGCGAAATCAACGCTTTCGGTGGCGACATCGCTGATGAAGACCTGATACCACAGCGCGACATGGTGGTTACCCTCACCCACGGCGGCTACATCAAAACTCAGCAGGCAGACGATTATCAGGCACAACGACGCGGTGGCCGTGGCAAACAGGCCACTGCCACCAAAGATGAAGACTTCATCGAAACCCTATTTGTTGCCAACACCCATGATTACCTGCTGTGCTTTACCAGCCTAGGCAAATGCCACTGGATAAAGGTGTACAAACTGCCTGAAGGCGGCCGCAACAGCCGCGGACGTCCGGTTAACAACGTAATTCAGCTGGAAGAAGGCGAAAAAATCAACACCATACTGCCGGTACGTGAATTTAGCGAAAACGAATACGTTTTCATGTGTACCGAACAGGGTATCGTTAAAAAAACCCCGCTTATCGATTTCTCCCGTCCGCGTACCGCCGGCATCATTGCCCTCGGACTCGACGAAGGTGATCACCTTATCGGCGCCGTTAAAACTGCCGGCAAACACGATATCATGCTGTTTTCCAACGGTGGTAAAGCCGTACGTTTCAGCGAAGACAACGTCCGCCCAATGGGGCGTAGCGCTCGCGGTGTACGCGGCATGAAACTGGCCGAAAACAATCAGGTGATCAGCTTATTGGCCTACGATGCCGAAGAAGATGGCAACAAACTGGTACTCACCGCCACTGCCAATGGTTATGGTAAGCGCACCATCGTAGACGACTACCGCCGCTCTGGCCGTGGTACTCAGGGCGTAATTGCCATCGATACCGGCGAACGAAATGGCGACATGGTTGCCGCTACCCTCGTAGCCGACAGCGACGATCTGATGCTCATTACCAGCGGTGGTGTACTCATCCGTACCAAAGTAGATCAGATACGCGCCACCGGCCGTGCTGCTGCCGGCGTCAAACTCATCAACCTCGATGAAGGCGAAAAACTGGTTAGCCTCGAGCGGATTGCCGAAGCAGAAGAAAACAGCAATACCGAAATAGACACACTGGATACGCACGACAACTAATTATTCCAGTGAACCAAAATAAAGCCGACTTTTAAAGTCGGCTTTATTTTACCTGTCCAAATAAATTCAGAATTAATAATTCATTGCCACACATTACTTGATAATAATAATGAAATCCACTATCATCTTTATCCACAAAAAAAGAAGCTGCACTCAAAGGAAAAAATCATGTATGTATGTCTGTGCAATGCCATCACTGATCGCCAGATAAAAGAAACTGTCGCTGCCGGTGCAAGCAGTCTGACAGACTTACAAGCACAACTTGGTGTCGCTACCTGCTGCGGCTGCTGCGCAGACTTGGCCAGCTCATTCCTATCCTGCCATCATGAAAATCAGACCAATTGCAGCAAACCCAACTCCAAATAAACAGCCACACCTCAGAATTACCCTAATTTCATCAATTAGCAGCACATACAAAAAAAATAGCAACTGACAAAAAAACTAAAAATAAACTCAAACCATCCAGATTAATCTAAAACTACTCTTCACTTTCTTTGTATACCCATACGGTAACAAAACAGATAGACATCATCAAAAATAAAACATTCCAGAGAACCATTCCCGCCAGCTAAACTAACTGCCGTCATCCACAGACCACAGCATAGGAAACGTATTTACATTATTTCAACTGCTTATTCAACGTCCATGCCGAAGGATGAGCAGAAAACCCAATATGCCCATAGTAATCAACTGCCTGTGGCGCTGCAATCAACACAACCTGCGCATCAGCACGCGTATGCTGCTGAACTTCACGAATCAATTGTTTACCGATTCCCTGCTTCTGATATCGTTCGTCCACCGCCAGATCAGCCAGATAAGTCACATAAACAAAATCAGTTAGGCAACGTGCAATCCCCACCAGCCTGTCCTTGTCCCATGCTGTAATAATCAGATTAGCATTATCCAGCATCAACTGAAAACGCTCCTCATCACCAATCGGCCGCCGCCCGCCCAATGTACAGTGACTATAGAGCTCAGTAGCTTCAGCCAGTGACGGCTTAACATCATTACGGTAAATAATATCAGTCATTATTATAACCATTTAAATTTTTATAATTTTATCTATCAGATTCCGATACATCCAGTCAACAATCAGCTTCTTACCTTTCATCCTCATTCAAACAAACATTCAAAGATGATGACCAATATTGCTTAAATATTCTGCAAAGCTTACCTGCTCCCCCAGAGCACCTCGCTTACGTTGCTGATACCAGTCAATCTTATCATTTAAAATCCGTACATGCTGCTCCAGCTCAGCCTGCTGCTGCATAAACGCCGCACGTGTCTGCAATAACAACTCCAAGCGCTCCGAAATCGTTTCATCTCCTTGACTGCGCAAAAACACATACTGCTGTAACTGCGCCATACTCATACCCGTATTCTTCAAATGCAGCACAAACTGCATCCACTCAACATCCTTCTGCGTAAAATACCGACGTTTATTCGTACTACGCTGAGGAGAAATCAACCCCAAACTCTCATAATACCGCACAGTCGCCGGAGTTAATCCAAACAAATTAGCAAAAGTGCGAATACTGAATTGCCGGCTTTTAGAAGTAATCTTATCCATATACCAACACCATTCTTATTTATACACAATATCAAACATGATAAAATGTAATTAAACGTTAATTTAACAATGCATTTTACAGCTTTATTGTAAACAAAAAACAAAGCATCAAACTCAAAAAACAAACACAGCAATACACATCTATATTTTCATCAAGGGGCTTAACGAATGGGCAATGCGTATTGGGCCGCCCGCGAAGGGGACATCCTATTACACACCTCCATGCTCGCAGACATCGTTGGTGCGGCTGTAGAAATAGCATGCTATGCAGCCATCACCGCCGCAGTAGGTTTTGCCATTTTCGGCACCATCACCACCGGCGGACTACTCCTAAGTGTCCTTGTCGGCGTACTCATGGCCATTTCAGGTGGTGATACCGTCGTATCCAACCTCGCCAACTGGGTCAGTAGCCTTTTTCCGCCCTCCGAAGATGGCAAAATCAAAACCGGCTCGCCCAATACCCGCACCAACAGCAAAGCTTCCGCCCGCGCCGCAGGTGCCATAGATCAAAGCATTGAACTAAGTGACAGCAGCGAAGAACCACAGCAGCCCGAAAACTTCGCCGATATAGCAGGTATACTTATCGCAGCCGGAGAAATCGCTCAGGAATTTATTCGGCCAACAGTCGCCTCACCCGATCCCAGAGCAGAACCCAGAGATGACGACAAAATACTTTGCCGCAAACATCCGCATCCGTTCGGCACAGATGAATATCTGGCCGAAGGTTCCCGCAAAGTCTACATCAACAGCCAGCCGGCTGTACGCAGCAACGACCGCAGCACCTGCGAAGCCAAAGTCACCGACGACCATGCCGGCGGCGTCAAAGTATCCAGCAACGTACGCATCGGTGGCGAACCCATCGTCGTGCGTGAAATCAGAAGCGGCAAACATCCGGTTGCCCAGCTTATTGGTGTGGTTTCAGCCTTAAGACGCCCCCGCAAAATCTGTTCCAAAATCAAATGTCTTGTCCTGGCCATCGCCAGTAATGCAGGCACCAGCTTAGCCTCTGCCAAAATAGCACAAGCATTTACCCGCGGCCACCCCGTCCACCTCCCGACCGGCGCCAAACTCCTCTTCGGCACCGAAGAGCTCGACTTCACCCTCCCCGCCCATCTGCCCCTCCAATGGCAACGCTTCTACAGCAGCGTCGACACCCGCTCCCACAACATGTTCGGCGCCGGATGGAGCGTCAGCTTCGAAGTCGAAATCGAAATCTCCCCCCAGCCCGATGGCTCCTGTGCCGCCGTCTATATCAACGAACAAGGGCGCCGCCTCGAAATCGACCCCTTACAACCCGGCGAAGGCATGCGCGGCATCAACGAAAACCTCACCATCCGCCGTGGCCGGCACAACCGCTGGGTCATCGAAGACGACGACGGCCTCTACCGCCTCTTCGAGCCCGACCCCAGCCAACCCCACCGCCTCTGCCTCACCGCACTTCAAGATCGCAACGACAACCGCCTCCTTCTTTACCGCGACAGCCACAGCCGCATCATCGAAATCACCGACAACGACCGCAGCACCCGCCTCTCCCTGCACTATCAGCATCCCCGGCACCCACAACGCGTCACCTCCATCAAACAACAACTGGCCAATGGCCACAGCCGGGTACTGGCACAATACCAGTACACCGCACAGGGCGACCTCCGACACGTCATCGATGCCGAACAGCGGCACACCCGCACCTTTGCCTACGACACCGGCCGACGCCTCATCTACCACCGCCTGCCCACCGGCCTGCACTGCCACTACCAGTGGACTCACTTTGCCGATGCCGCCGAAACCGCCTGGCGCGTCACCCATCACTGGACCGAAGCAGATGGCCAGCGACAGGAAGACTATCACTT
>NZ_JAFNPH010000020.1:0-757 GCF_026535865.1 Snodgrassella sp. B3800
GCCCAGGAGAAGACTCGAACTTCCACACCATTGCTGGCACATGGACCTGAACCATGCGCGTCTACCAATTCCGCCACCTGGGCTTCTTTCACAACACTAAGCGCTGTGAGTCACATCAGAGAAGTTGTGCATTATATATTCTCAAGAGCAATTGTCAAGAGTATTATCTTTATGGATTGGCTGAGATTGATTATCAAAGGGAAGTTTGTTCAGCTTGATAATACCTACAAAATTCCAAGACACTTAATTAATTATCTGTATCTAATGCTTAATTAAAATATAAATTGTAAAAATATAGTACTTCAAATCCGTCTTGCATTCATCCTAGTCGGAAAATTTTTTATTTTTCCACATTAGCTGGTTATCGTGAAGCCTATTATTTTTTATTTAATACGCTTTAAATAAAAATTAAGTATCTCTGTTAAAAGTTTTTATAATCTATAATAATTGTTTTATAGATAATTTTGTACTTTATTATATTATGATATGTGTTTGATGCTACTTCATTTTTTTGCAACCAAATGAATTTTTACAGTAATACTGTTGATTATTTTAAATCGCAAACAGAATATTTTAACATAAATAATATCAGAATCAGGCTACAGCATCATTGGGTTACGTACCCAGCAATATAATCGAATATTGAGACATAAAAAAAAGATATCCAATAATTTGGATATCTTTTTTTTGGAATTCTGGTGCCCAGGAGAAGACTCGAACTTCCACACCATTGCTGGCACATGGACCTGAACCATGC
>NZ_JAFNPH010000006.1:0-79652 GCF_026535865.1 Snodgrassella sp. B3800
CGCTGCTGTAGAAGCGTTGCCATTGGAGGGGCAGATGGGCGGGAAGGGTGAAGTCGAGCTCTTCGGTGTCAAAGAGGAGTTTGGCACCGGTGGGGAGGTGGACGGGGTGGCCGCGGGTTATCGCTTGTACTATTTTGGTAGTAACAATACTGATACTTGCATCACCAGCCAAGCGTAGAACAAAACAGGATATACAGGAAAAGATTTTGCGGGCATGTCTTAAGGCAGAAATCACACCAATAAGCTGGGCAACGGGATGTTTGCCGCTTTTGATTTCACGCACGACGATGGACTCACCACCGATGCGTACGTTCTTAGATACTTTCTCACCATTTTCACAATTCTCTGTGACTTTGGCTTCGCAGGTACTGCGGTCGTTACTGCGTACGGCCGGCTGGCTGTTGATGTAGACTTTACTGGAACCTTCGGCCAGATATTCGGTAAAGCTAATAGTGGCTTTGGTATCACCCATCATGGGATCAAAAGCTGCCAAACCTGGGCAGAGCTTATCTGTTTCGCTAGGTGGTTGGTTGAGTTTTTTATTTATATCAGCAAATGAAGATGGGTGTTTAAAGCAACGAATTCCATCTTCTTTTGCAGGAGCCGCCCTTGGATCTGGTGAAGCTACAGTTGGCCTAACCATTTCTTGGACGATATCCCATAATCCACCCAAGAAGTCAGCCGCAACGTCTACAAAACTTTTAGGTTGTTTTGGTTCAGCATTGTCACCCACAAGTTCTTGGTCTTGGTCAATGGTACCAGCAGCCCGAGCAGCTAATCGGTTATTAATCTGGGTATTGGGTGATCCGGTTTCGATTTCTCCATCTTCAGATGGTGGAAATAAACCGCTAACCCAATCTGCTAACTCTGAAATTTTATTGTTACCTCCAGATACTTCCATTACGACACCAAGCATAACACCTAGAGCAAAGCCAGCAAGCCCAGCAGTTGCAAATGTCCCAAAAACTGCAACACTAGCTGCTATTGTGATGGCAGTATAACAAGCCAACTCCACGGCTGCGCCTACTATATCTGCCAGTAATGAGGTATGCAGAAGTTTATCTCCCTTTCGGGCAGCCCAATATGCCTGTCCCATGGTTGCTCCTCTCTCAAATCATTATTTTTTAAATTCAAAATTTTGTTTAATTAATTCCCAATGGGCTAATTCCGCTTCGCCCAAATTGGTATTTTTTACATAACTCATCGCAAACATGGTTCGAGTACCGGGAATAAGACACACCAGCTGATATTGGTAAACTTTTTCTGCGCCCTTAATAAACTGGTTACTTAACTCAAATGCCTCGATATTCTGATTCTTTCCGAAACTGATTTTGTTTTTCTGATGAAATTTTAATCCTTTTACAGTGTGTTCAAGTCGTTTTAACTGGTCATCTAGGCTGGATTCGAGCGTTTCCTTTTCTCCAAGTTCACTGCGACTCAAAACCAATGATGTACCTAAATTTTTGAATTTGATAATATTTAATGAAACATCTTTAATGTCAGGGTCTGGAATCTGAAATTCGGTATCATTTGTTTGGTATTGCATTAAGTTGCCCTTTATGTTTTTTTATTTTATGCCGGTGGTGAAAATATCTGATTTACTGCACTATCAATATTGCCTTTATCTCCATCAGAACCAGGTTGAGCCGCAGCACTTCCACCATCCATATTCAAATCCAGTAGTTTACCAAGTGTATTAATCTGTCCACTTTGTGCTGCCGTGATATTGAAATTTTCACAGGTAATATTAAATTGCCCATCGGCATGGAGCTCAAGTACAGTTTTTCCGCATGACAAGCGTATGGTTGTCCCTGCAGCAAGTACAAAATCATTACTGACACTAGTCGATTTGTTTTCTCCAATCAAAACTGTGTCATTGGCTTTAACAGCACGAAGACAATCATTACTGATCAAAGTTGTACGGTCGTTGCCTACGCTAATGACTTCATCATTACCAATTGATTTTGTACGATTATTTGCTACTGAATGACTTTCATCATTATTAACTTCGATACGTTGGTCTTTTTCAGCATGCAACCAGAGCTCCTCTTGCCCCGGTTTATCTTCAAATCGCAAAGCATTGGCATTATCAGGCCCGCCTCCGATCGAATGACTGAACATTCCGCTTTGAGTTTTGTTGTCAGGTAAACCCCATGCTGGCATGGTATCAGCGTTGTACACTCGGCCAGTGATAATTGGTAAATCCGGATCACCATTTTTAAAATCAACAATGACTTCCTGACCTATTCGCGGTATCTGCATACCGCCGAACCCCTTACCTGCCCACGGCTGTGTAACACGTACCCAACACGAGCTGTTTTCATCCCACTGGCCGTAACGATCCCAGAGAAATTGCACTTTCACTCGGCCATATTTGTCTGTCCAGATTTCCTCTCCTGCCGGACCTGTCACAATGGCACTTTGCGGGCCATGGGTATGTGGTTTTTTTATAGTACGCTGCGGACGGAAAACTTCACTGGTTGGTAATAGTTCAAAACTTGTGTTGTATCCAAAATGTTGTCCCTGACCACTGTATTCCCCCATATCCTCAATCACAAGCACACTTTCAACAACCAGATATTCTTGATTTGCTTCAACTGTAGGGCAGTTTTCTAAATTGAAAGTACAGCCTGTAACCAGGGTACGTATATTGCCACTGCCATAAACTCGGCTGCCTAAAGATTTCTGCGCTTCCATACGTACTTTAGTCAGGAATTCGCCTTCGTCTTTTTCAAAATAATCACCAGGCCATTCATAATGCTCATAATCAGGATGCCCAGTCTCACGTGGTTTAGCTACTGTACTTGTAAGTTTGGCTTTTGGTTTCTGAAAATCGAAATCATCTAATACCCATTTACCGGTACGCAGGGATTCTTTCGCTGCAATAGTATGGATAAACTCTTCATCCAGCTTTAAACCCTGCTGATGAAAACTTACAGATGCAGCTCCGGGACAAGGTTGATGAGAACCAATAGCATCGACTAACACTAGTTTATGACTACCAGCACTATGTTCAAAGAAATAATATATACCGAACTCCTGCATCAAACGTTGCAGAAAATCATAATCGGTTTCACCATACTGAACCTGAAAATTGCGCTTCGGATAAGTTTCAGTAAGTCTTTTTTCCATTTCAAATGGATACTCACTTAAAACTTCATCGATAATCTCTACTACGCTTTTATTCTGAAATATCTTGTAATCACTGGTACGGGTAGCCAACTCTAGCCATGGCTCAAGACGCAGCTCATAAACCACACCCCGTCCCTGATGCCCCACAACGCGAGCAGCCGTAACCAACCCGCTGATATAGCGTTTACTACCGTTTTCAAGCTCTATATCAACAGTCAGATCCTTACCTACCATTGATTTTAATGGCAAATTAGAACCAGGTGCGAAGTAGCCAATATTCAGCTTATCAGAAGTCTTAAGTTGAATGGTGTAGCTAAATAACTCACTTAAAGTTTCTTGTCCGTTCATACTGGCAAAAGTAAGCATACCAGCAGGGACGGCAGCACCACTGACATTCACTGTACGTGTACCACCACTGCTTCCACCAGTTACAGCATCCACAATATCCTGTGCACTAACTGGTACCGAACTACCTGCTACTGCTGCCTGTGCTGCTTTCATCAGTGGAGATGCTGTCCCTATACTTCCTATAGCCTCCATAGCATCTGTAGCTGTATCTATGGCTTTTTTAGTTTGAGCGATAGTCGTATTAGCTTTTTCAGCCAATTTGTCCGCCACCTGTTCAACACCATTTTGCACCAGCTCTCCAATATCTGGAGATACTGTTTGGTTGCTTACAAACCCAGGTGTACGGGTAAGTGAATTCACCGGCAGAAGCTGTTCATCTGACTCTGGTTTTATACTCATGGTTTTTCCCCATCATTATTGCGCCATAGATTTAATTACATGCAATATAGGCGCATGTTTCAGTATTGATTACTTATTCAGCGGACGGCCTTTTTTCCAACATGATATGCAAACCCATTCTAAATGGTTTAAATCAAATAATTATTTAGAAAATGACTTTCTGAACCAGATTATTTCTTCCAGCAAGTGCGATTATTGACGTTTCTTGAATAGCAAACTAAACCGGTGCATAAAAGACAAAAATATTTTTATCTGGACGCGTCTACCGTTAACTTATGTACTATCTCCATCTCTCCAATATTGACTGATTAACCCGCCTGAATACAATTTACATCTGGCTATAATTTTGGCTATTTCATATTGCAAATAAGTTTGTACTACTCTATTCAATATTCACACCGCACTTTAATCTCCCAACAATAAAACCTTTATTGAAGAAAAAAAGATGCAAAAAATGTTTAATCATTCAGCATTAATTTAGCATAAATATTTGAAACACCTTTTAACCAAATAAAACCTTATTATATATAATATTTACACAATATAAGACATTATTTTTGAAATAAAGCGAATTTATAGATTTCTAAATTAATCTTTTACAACAACTTAACTATCTGCAAATCTGGTTGATTTAGAAAATGATAAGCACAGGCATCTATGATTTAATTTAGTTTTCAATTTACAGCAAACATAATAATAAGATTTTGACATAATTATTAATATCTAGTCATAATGACAAATTCAAAATTCTGTATTTTTTACTAGTGGCAATAGCTATAAATCATATATCTTTGAATGCCAGTATATGAGGTATTCTCCAGACTTATTTTTTGGGCGACAGTTTTAATACATCATATTTTCACTTTATAGGAAAATTATCCGAACCATCACAAAACAAATTTCTATTTTGATTGTAATGGTTATTAATATAAGGCGTAATGTTTAGAATTAATCATAATTGTTTCTTCATAGTACTCTGAAAGCAAACGATTACATCTACCGCTGTAACCAACCCGTAAATATTAGATATAATACAATTTTCTAAGACAATGCCATTTTAATAAGATTACTCTACCTTTTTTGGTTCTCAAAATTGCTTTTTGCAGAACATAATAATTGCAAATTTAAAAATCATGATTAATGTATTTATTTTCTTTTAATTATATTTGTTTTTTCTGGCACCAGAATCTAACCATAATTCCACATTACCATGATTATCTTTGAATATACGAAATTCTCTTGCCCATGTTTTTTGCGTCATATTCTTTGATTCATCGTTTCCTCTAATACTTGATTCAAAATTGATTGAATAGACAATATTATTCTGGAAATGATAGTCAAAGCGTATACACTCTCCACTCACAACATAATATTTTTTTGGTAAGCCAAAATTTAGCGGATCAAAATAATCTTTCATCCATAATTGCCCGACACCTTCTTGAAATACCTCTGTTGTTATTATGTCAAACTGTTTTTTACGATCAAAATTTATCAGTAGTGCCGGTATACTAATGCATGGCTGTCCATTATTTTTTAAAACAATATCGGGTTTAGAAACCATCGGGCGATGAAAATAACACCCGGTTATGTACAATAATATGAAACTAACCAACAGGTACATATTCAATCTTAGTTTCATTTGAATAACACTTTTCTATCTATTGGATATTCCAAAGGAGCTAGACTAAATCAAAGATGCAGATAAAATAAAACTATCTGTAAAACTCTTTAATTGCAGATAAATTTTCTATTAGATATTCGATTTATATAATTTTTTTACAAGAAAAGCAAAAATTCAAAACATACTATTTGTAGATTATTTTTATTTAATTATTTTCTCTAGCTTCAAGATCTAATAAAAGTTTTGCCGAGCCATCAGTATTAGTTGTAATTCGCAAATCTCTAGCCCATATTTTTTGGTCGCCATTTTCAAACTCCTTGCTTCCACTGACTGCAGATATAAAACCAATAGAATAAACGATATTTTTTTGAAAATGGTATTCAAAACCTATGCACTTACCTGCTTGAATTTTATAAGGTTTTGATGAGTCATAATATTTTTTTTCCCAAAGCGTGCCAACACCTACTTGAAATACGTCTGCTGTTATTAAATCAAACTGCTTGTTTTTATTTAAAAAATTAACTTCGTGCAAGGGTATACTGATACATGGCTGACCATCTTTTTTTAGAGTAATATCAGGCGTATACATCATTTTTCGATGACAACTAAATCCTGTGACTAAAGGTAATATGCTCACTACCAATATCCAGTTTTTCAATTTGCTTTTCACTCGAATAACGCCTTTTGATCTTTCGGATTTTTTAGAAATAGTGACAGCGTGTTGCTATATATTTTCATCCAAAAATCTTTTCCATATTGTTTATTTGTAAAACGGTCACCTTTATGCTTTTGTCTTGTTCGGTCATACCAAGAATCAAACCCAAATCGATCCAAAATATAATAATCAGACAAAATGCATGCCTGTTGTTCCATTCTATATCCAGACAATAAATTTCCTTTTTCTAAATCATAATTGTACTCTATCGCAAAACTAAACAAACCGCGAATTTTAACTGACATTCCCATTTGATATTGCCAAACATGTGTCATTTCATGCATAAACCAGTGAATATAATCAACTGTTTCAATTGAATAATCCTCTCTAAAATGTGTTTGTGGCCAATATAATTCTCCATTGGGTGTCATAGCTGTATTTTCGTCCTGAAATCGTAAATATTTATCGTTATGAATTCTGACGGCGCTGGTCGTGATTGCCGTTTTAAATAACGATGTCACCATAGATATTTCTCCTGTTGTCAATAACCGGGACGCCCCTTTTTTAGTTGGCATTTTTATTCCTTCCAAACACTATTGCCTAGGCTTCTTGCATCTAGAAATCCGCCCCTTCCATCTTGCTGCCAGAACCACCCTTCTGCGGACAATGACTCCCAAACCACGTGCGGCCAATTAGCCCAAGGCAAATAATGTACACCGCAAAATTCGGTATCTTCCTCTTTTGTCTTACCTGTCAGTTCGCGACAGGCCGTCTGATTTCCTACTTGTGCTCTGGCAAACCAGCCACCCCATTTTGGACTATGAATTTCCCACAATTTATCTAATTGACTAGCTAGATCTTTTGTATTTTTTTTGGTTGGTTTGACATATCCTGCTACTAACTGTGCCAGCCAATATAGCCAGCCCAATGGTGTGTTCAGATATCGTTGCAGCCATGACTGATTGACTGTCTGATAAATCACCAAAGGATAAGAACGACCAATGCTGTCTGCAGAAGGACTCATCACCCCGATTACCCAGGATCGTCCTGAAAATGGCAATATTCCGGGTGCTAATACAAAACTCCATGGTAAAGCATGCAGTACGGGACTTTCCTGCCCAAAATCGGGCGTCAGGTACAGCCAATCATGTTTATCCTTAATATTATCTTTTTGAGGCTGCAGCCATTCCTGCTTATTTAACCATATCCGCCATTCATCAATTTCCTGTCCTTGTGCTCTATAGCGAACATAATCGCCCCTGTCGGGTAATTTTCCCCAAATAGCAGGCGACGAGATGCGCGGTATACCTATCATGGCGTACTACCTCCTACTGGGCAGGTAAATCCACGTAATGGGTTGTTTGCACTCTGTAGATTAAAATCTACACTGGAAGATATTTCGAGCACTACACGGCGACCATCAAATTTAAACTCAACCAAATGGCGGCTGTCACTCATACTGCTGATGATTCGGCCTTTGTTCAGCAGCCGGAAAAGCGCCCATGGCCCGCTGGTGATAATTGTTGAGCTATCCTGACGTATGCGTGGATTGGCCGTTATTTCAGCCATGGAACCGTTTCTCGGACCTGGCCAGGTAATGTGTAGTGGACGCACCGGTCCATGCATATAACGTTGTGATTGTCCGTCAATATCTATAATCAAATCTGTAATTGTGGGATCCAGTTCAACAACTTTAATATCCATACTCCAAGACATTTTCCGAGCTCCCTGTTCCTGAAAAAATGCTTCCCGAATGCGTTTTGCCTGCTGGAACGGTGCCAAACTTGGTCCCGGTAAAGGTGTGTTGCTTCCTTCAGATTGTTTATAACGCCATGGGTTAGAAGTTATGTCTACTTGTGATGCGAGCTGTTTATTGAAAAAATCGTCAAGCAGTCCGCCACTGGCAAATATACGGTTAAAATCGTCCGCACTTACTTCCTGATTACTGGCCACGAAGGGATAACGGCCATCAATTACATTTCGACAATTTCCGCCTATCATGGCCTCCATTTGCCGGCTAAGTACCTCTCCTGATGCCAGATTCAGTTTACGGGCCCCTTGATTGGTTAGATCGAGCAAGATATTCTGTAAAGGTGCTGGCATTTTGACTGCTTCAAGCCGTAATTTTTCTGCAGCATCAATTTTGGGAGGTAAAGTGTTAGCAGCTAAAGCATTATCTGCTATCATTAATTGATTGTAATATTCATTAAGCAGACTCAGTACGTTGTCTAGTTTTTGCGGCCTGCTGCCTGCATTACTGTTTTGCATATCGGCAGCGCCGGTGACAACTTCGCGTAATGCAGCAAATCGATTATCGACTAGTGTTTTTTCTAACTGCTCTTCAGGACGTACGTTTTTCAACAATTTGGCTGTCTGTACGGCTTCACGGGTATTGCCTGATAATCGTTGCTCGGCTCGTTCAGCCAGAATTTTTTGGCTGGTATTTTTGTCCATAGGTGGTACCAGCGTTGTTTGTTCTACAACTGCTTTGGAAAGCCGCATCAGTGGCGAATCGGGAGCAGCAAATGTACGCAATGTCTGTAAGTCAAAAGCCAGACTGGGACTATTGTCAGCACCGGTACTATTCACGCTGTGAATATCTTCAAGAAAAGCCTGCCAGCGCGAAGTGTATTCTGTTAAATAAAGCCGTCGCACCTCTTTGATTAAAGGGTCATCATCTCCGTTAACCTTCTGAACCAGCTGCTGGGCACGTTCAGCAGTTTTTTTTTGAGAAGCAGCAGTCTCCCTGCCCATAACCCATTCGTCATCTGCATAAGCGGCAGCAACAAATTCAGAGATGCGTTTATCAAATAAATCTCTATAACCCTGTACAGTAAAAAGACCCGGAATACCGCGATCAAGCGGTTCGCCACTGGCACGAACAAAGACCATACCGGCATCAGCGCCTACTGCACGTACAATCGTAAAGTCTTCTGGTGCCTCATCACTCATGGCTACTTTGGCTCGGTCGTAGATTCGCTCGGTACTGGTACTACCTTCCAACAACTCCCTTGCACTACGAATCAAGGCATCATTTTTGGCAAATGGCGAATGTATGACACGGCTACCATCAAAAAGTGCACCCAGATGCTCATAAATACTGGCACTTCCACCAAAAGCTGCAGCGGTATCGTTTTGTTGCCAGTCTTTCAATATCCATGCCTGAATTTCAGCAGCGTTAAACTTATCCTGATGATCTGCATCCAGATTAAGTAGCAGATAGACACGTAAGGCATCATAGGTTGCTTTGGTATCTTTCTGTGCAATGGCATTGGAAAGGGTACTTTCAACACCACGAACCACAGGTGGCAGTAGCAGCTGATCCAGTAGCTGGTCATAAGTGGAGGCGGCACTACTGATTACAGGCGGTACGCTATACAAACCATATCGGAAACTGGTTGGCGGCTTATCCGGATCCAGTCCGGGGTATGCAGCCAGCTCACGGGCTGAATTCAGAATATCTGGTACAGCTGTTGTAGTAGGTTTACGTGAATAAACGCGCACTTTTTCAGCAAGCGCAGCTGCTTTAACATTAACTGCTGCAAGATAATTACTATTTTTACCATAACTGGTATACATACCCTGTACTAGCCAAAGGAATATAATCAGTACCAATAAATGACCGGTAAATCGCATTACGCGATAACGCATTTCCCATTGTAGATTGGGTTGAACCAGGTTTGGCTCCTGAAAAATGAGTTTGGTCAGCAAATCATGTAGAAAATAGCTGCGATTGCCTGTAGGCGGTACTGTATTTGCATAAAGGCTGTTTTTTTCAGTATATGCTGGGTCACGCTTGATAGCCCGCCATAAACGTTGCATCAGGGATAGGCGATCAGCTGTAGCATGAGCTGGCGCTTGAGCTGCACTAGTAAAATACACACCTCTGAGCGTATTGTGCAATTGGGTCGCATCAAATTTAGAATCAAGAAATACGCGTTCTATAATATCTAGTAATGGTTCAGCAAGCGCAGCAAATTCCTGTGGCAGAGCATAAAGATTACATCTGCGCTGGACATCGTATTCTTCCTGTAAACGATTATCTACACCCTGATCTAGTCTTTGCGTTAGTAGCTTCAGCTCACTTTCACAATTTGAACGCAGCTTATCAAAATCATTTTTTTGCTGTTTCTGATCATACGGTAAAGTGAAACCCCATATTTGTGCACGCCCCTCAGTAGTTAGGGAGTTAAAGTAATCGGTGAAACCAGGCAGAAGATCCATTTTGGTTACCACCAAATATACCGGAAACTGAATACCTAATTCGGTTCGGAGCTCTCCCAGACGCGCTCTTAATGCTGCCGCTGCAGTGATACGCTCAGCTTCAGATTTACCGGCCAGATCAGCTACATTGACTGTTAAAAGTACACCATTAATTGGTGCGCGCGGACGATATTTGCGCAGAAGACCAAGAAAACCACGCCATTCCTCAGCATTGCGGGAAGTAGTATCAGCAGAACCGCCATCATCATGGCGAACATAACGTCCAGCAGTATCAATTAACACAGCTTCATTGGTAAACCACCAGTCACAATGTACTGTGCCGCCTTTGCCGGGCACAGCAAAGGCTTCCGCTGATTGTCCCATTTGCTCTGCCAGTGGAAATTGCAGGCCAGCATTCATTAAAGCTGTTGTTTTACCATCACCGGGTGCACCAATAATCATGTACCACGGCAGCTCATATAAATAGCGTTTACCTTCAAAAATACGGCGTATACCAAGTCCCGGCTTACCAATACGCAATTGCTTAAGCTGCTCAACGGCACGTAAGACAATATTGGTAACCGCACGCTGATCTTCACGAGCTTCAGAAACAACAGGTTTATCGCCACGCGGACGCAGGATTTTTTGCAATAACTGCTCATCTACACGTAAAGCCAACCATAGTCGGTATAAACCATACAGCGCATAACAAAACAAAACGATGCCAATCAACATGGCTCGAGTCCATGCTGGTGCAAATGGTTTGGTCTGACCATATGCAAGCAGAGGTGCTGCTTTCCATATCAGTACACATAAAGCTGCAACCCAGATAGCCGATAACGACCAGTTCTTAAACCATAGAAACAGAAATGCGAACAGAATCAGAATGGTGACAATGCGCGTAGATATAGATGCAAAAGGATGCAATCCACCAAACGTCAGCAAAGGTCCTACAAACCAGACTATCAGTGCTAATAAAATAATACCGATAATTACCAGCATGCGGCGGGAAAAAAGAAAATCTAAAATTTTTTGCATGTTATTTGCTTTAGCTATCTATCTAGGTGGGTTGATAATAAATTTTTACTGAGGTATATGACCTCTGCACAAATATAGTTGATACCACCTATGGGTTTATGCCCTACAACCTTTTTAAATTAATACTATTTTTTAACCTGAAGTTTCCGAGTTCTTATCTTCATACTTCGAAAATTTATCAATAATTGCTTGTGCGCGACGGCTTCCGGCGTTTTCAGTAAATAAAATCTGCAATTTACTTCCTATCCTGACTTCAGAAAATGGAACCAGAATTTTGCTGTGCTTAAAAAAACGAATTTTGCCCAGTGATTTTATAGCTTGTGCAGCGGCTGTTTCATCTGAATAGCTGAGTTCTAAAAATCCCAATTGTATAGGTGCAAGTGCATTATCTGATGAAATGCTTTGTAAATTAATGCCAAATGCATTATACAGTGATATTCCAAGCCTGCTATCAAGATTATGACGAATAATATCTTTTACCTGAGCATCCGAAATTCTTGCTGCATTTACTGGTTCAGCCAACTTCTGCCTGATTTGTTCAACGATAATTGGTTCATCATTATCCAAAACAGATGCAAAAGATATAACACTAAATAAGCCTAACCAAATACTTAAAGAAAGCTTGATAATATTATTCAGTAACCGCATTTTCATACCTTTTTTAACAGCGAATGCAATTAATACAAAATTTGGTTCACTCAGTTACCAAAATATCTACACGACGATTTTTTGCACGGCCTTCTGCTGTATTGTTATCTTCTACTGGTGCACTATCACCCAAACCGACAATTTTCAATCGTGATTCCGCTACCCCTTTGTTTACTAACAAAGCGGCCACTTCTGCTGCCCTTTTTTCAGATAAAACCTGATTAGAAGGAAATTCAGCAGTATGAATAGGTTGATTGTCAGTATGTCCAGTTACAGTCACAGTACCTGATACTTTGTTTATTTCACTGGCTACTTTATCCAGTACTGGCATTATTTTGGGATTTACTGTTTTCTTGCCCGGAACAAACATGAAATCACCAAGAAATGTTACCTGACTTTGCTGAGCATTTTCATTAACGCTGACTACACCACGTTCAATTTCATCTTTAAGTAAAGCTTTCAGCCGCAATACACCAGTCGTTACTGGTGGTGGCACCGCTTTACCTATAGCAGCAATTCGTTGTTGTAATCTTGTATCAGTATCCACAATCTGAAATTTAAACCAGACAAAAATGGCCAATAACAGACAGCAAAAAAACACAGCACTGATCCATACTGGCAACGAACGCAGTCGACGAAACTTACCAGATGCATCTGCATACCAGTGTGGAGATAAATCCCGAGCAACCGGATCCCGGCCACTGCTGATGATGGATAGCAATTGCTGACGAATCAAATCAAGCTGTTTACGCCCATCCGGACGAACACTATACCGCCCTTCAAACCCCAAACTTAAAATTCGGTAGATGACTTCTAATACGTCTCCGTATTCAATTGGATTTGGAGAAAGACGGCCAATTAATAGAAATATTTTTTCGCCACCATAGCTTTCGTTATGAAAAACAATGAGCAGGCTTTTTCTAGCCCATGCTCCTCCACCTCCCCATGATGTTTTATTGGCAGCCTCATCCAGAGCTGTGCAAACACAATAACGTACTGCCAGTACGTGTTCACGCCTTAAATTTGCCCGATCACATAAAGTTTGATAAATGTGAACTTCGCGTATGAGCAGCTCACGCAGACTTTCAATGCCATTATCGTATGAATCAAGTTGAGCCGGCATATTGGCCAGTGCGAGCAACAAGGGCTGTGCTGCTTCCAGCAGAGGATTATCAGCCGCTTCAATTGCCGCCAGACGTAATTTACTGTCTGGTCCTGCATCGATATTGTCTGCCAATTTGGCTGATTGTTGTTCTCCGAACCAGGATGTATCCGCAAGACGCTCAAACTCATAACCATGTTGTGGTTGTGATAAAGGCTCCGTAGCTGAAGCCTCAGGTATTTGCTCTTTATTAGCACCTGTACCATTGAGAATGGTATCGAACTCATTCATTGATCACGCACTCCCCAAAGTTCAATTAGTAAGCCAGGAAATTCACCGGCAATGTGCATGGCCAATCCACCGTAATGAGCAATATGTTCCCATAACGGACCATCACGTAATAGCTCAAAATAAACATAGCCGGCATTAAAAGGAATCTGACGCGGAGGTACAGGTAATGCCTGCAATGCCATCCCCGGTAAATGAGAACGAATCAGCTCTGGCAAACGATCTGAAGGACCTATTTTGGTCTGTGCAGCAAATTGATGTACCAAAATATCTGGAGGTATCTGAGCCTTAACAGCCAATACCAGAGCATTAAAGCCACGCAGTTCTGTGGGTTCAACCACTGCATTCTTGACTCCGTAAGCCGCATCCTCTAGTCGGATATGCTGCGCACTACGAATCAATACTGCATTTAACAAATGCTGAACATCATCGACAACTGGTTTCAGACAATAATAAGGTGCATCATGACGATATGGTAAATGCTCTATTGGGCGCCGAGTATGTGGTCTAACGAAAGTCGAGAGCTCACCTGCCATGCAAATCAACTGCCGATAGATAAATTCCGGTGATGTGCCGCCAACTTTCTGCACATGGTGTAGTAAAGGTTCATAACGGTTTAGAATTTGCAAAAGCAAATAGTCGGATACCTCAGCCGCCTCTGAGCCTTTACCTTGTCTGCCTGTAAGTCTATCAGCAAGTGAATCGGCTCGCAGATGTGTCAAATCATGGATCTGTGAAAGCCAGGTCTGCAGCAAGGTACTGGCGGTATAATGAGTAACAGGTGGTATGACAGTGCTGTCTATCTCAACCCCACCGTCTGCCCGTAAAGTACTGATACGGGCAATTGGCAATCCTATCCAGGCATCTGTCAACGCTTTCTGCGGCATCAGCCTTAATCGCAAATGGCTGAGCTGAACTGTTTTTGCGCCAAGTCCGATAGAGTTTGCATCTCGCACATCGCTTTCAAATACAGCAAAACGAGCAAGCGACTCCGAATTATCTTCAAAACTGGTCTCTTCAGCATTTGGTGTGCGGATAGGCAAAGCAAGATAAATTAGTTGTTCAAGATGCTCTGGCTGAATGGTCAACGGCGGAGGCAGCAATGTGTGCCCAGGCGCTTCAAAAGGCGTACCGTCGGGAAATACACCAGCCACATCTTTTAATACCAGTTTACCTAAATTCAACGCTTCGTGATCTATATCGTAGCGACTGAAACCCCAGAAAAAAGGCGATAACGGCACACTGCGACTATGTGCAAAATGCTCCAGATAGCGTTCTTGTTGCTGGAAAATCTGTGGCAGCAGAAATTGCCCTTCACTCCAGACTACACGGTTATACCAACTCATTTAGAGAAATTCCTCTGCTTTAATCCACTTCAGTGACCACTATGGCCCTCTGTCCGATATTTATATCCAGCTTTGCTTTTTTCAGTGGCCACCATTCCCGATACCAAGTTGCATACGGAGCATCGGCCAGTCTGTAGGTTTCACGCCACTGAGAACGCGTAAGACTGCGGTAACCAGCCAATACGCCAATAACTGTCGTTTCAGGATTGGTTCTGCGCCGGATGGTTTTGATTTCTCCCGGCCGCAGTATAAATTCATCGCTTACGAGCAGATCATTACCTAATACTGATTTATCATCATCCTGTAGTGTGTAAAAATCTGCAGATGTGAATGCGTTGTCATTTTTTAATTCGTATATGCGTACTTGAATAGGCGCAGCACGACCTTTTTCATCAGGATTAACATTTTCAGCAGCTTCAATACGCAATTCCAGACGTGTTTGTTCTTTTACATCCTGCACAGACCGGCAACCAACTACACTCAAAAACAAAATGCAGATTAAGATAAAGCGGCCAGTTCGATATAGTTCCCGATAACACTGATATATTTTATTCAAATTCCATCACCATTTATGGTAATGCCAGATAGCTATTTTCCGACCAAATTAGTTAATATCATCAGAGAATTTTTAGGCTCTCTGATGATCCTTATTGCATTGAAAAACACTTTGCCTTCAAACACATGACAGATGAGGCATTACTTAATCTTAGGCTTCTTTATTGGCCTTGATGTCGTATTGAGCAGTTACAGTACCGCCACTGCCGCCCTGCTGATTCTGTACAACATATTCCTGCTTCACTTTAGAGAAAGATAAACGCACCATTTCGCGCGGATTCTGCTCATCAGTGCTGCTACCGGAAGGCATTACACTTGATACAATCAGGTCATTCATTGTGATTTTCAGGTATTCTAAAGGTGTTCCACCTGCTTTACGCATCACTAATTTTGCTTCCGGAATATGCTTACCAGTTAAACAGTATTTCATTAGATTAGGACTGGAACGATCAATGTAATGTTCAAATTGCAGGTCATGAACCGTTGCACGACCGGTACCCAAACCACTACCAGACTGCATAGAAGATTCCTGAGTGATTCCCCAGTTCCAGTTTAGTACCTGAATTTCATTTTTATGTTGTGCATCCGGAGATTCTCCGTCAATGCCATCAATTTTCAAGAAAATGTCGTGTGCCATATTGGCTCCTTTGTTGTTTACTATTAAAGAAGTACTACATCATCCGCTTAGCGTCATACACGACTATCGCGGAAAAATTATTTATTGAAAAACTGAATTACTGACATTTTAGTTTTGCAAGTAATCCGCCCTGAGAATCTTTAGAATAAACTGCCCAGCAAACTTTCATAGTTGAATCAATGCTTCTAGTCAGTTGCACCTGATTATGGTTATATGAGCAGCTTAGCCAAGAACCTGCACCATCTAAATCAAGCTTACTGTCTACTTCCCAAGCCGGATAATGCTTTTTACCCTTTACGACAATAGGTTGTGGTTTTAACTGAGCTAAATCAACAGGTTTTCCACTATAGACTCCTGCACCATCCAGTCTTAATAATGTGTCTTTGTATTTAGATACCACCCAATTAAGAGGTACTGACTCCAACTCCGGAATACCAGCTTTTACCTTAACAGACTCTGGACAAACCAGTTCGTAAGCAGCCGCTGTTTGCACAAAACCAAAACAGAATACAAACAACATATTGTTCAAGATTTTGCTTTTCATTTTCATTATTACTTTTCAATAATGCTGAAAATCTTCACGACTTTGCTGGCATCCGGATATCTGGAATCAATCTGAACTCATTTAATGTGGGCTCAGAAATAAATAGCTTTTATCTTATCTGGGTATTGATCAAAATCATGCTATTCAGTCGCTGTCTGTTTCACAGATGGCAACTTAGCAACCAGACGTAAAGAACCGGTTAAGCCTTCTAGCTGAAAGTGAGGCCGCAGGAAAAATTTAGCATCGTAATAACCAGGATTTCCTTCCACTTCTTCTACCACCACTTCAGCAGCAGCCAGCGGACGACGCGCTTTGGTTTCCTGTGAAGAATTTACCGGATCGGCATCAACATAATTCATAATCCATTCATTCAGCCAGCGCTGCATATCTTCACGTTCTTTAAATGAGCCGATTTTGTCACGTACAATACATTTCAAAAAATGCGCAAAGCGTGAGCAGGCAAATAGATAGGGTAAGCGTGCGGATAAATTGGCGTTGGCTGTTGCATCAGGATCGTAGTATTCCTGAGGTTTTTGCAAAGACTGAGCACCGATGAAAGCAGCATAATCTGTGTTTTTACGGTGAATCAGAGGAATAAAACCATTTTTAGATAATTCAGCTTCACGACGGTCTGAGATAGCAATTTCAGTCGGACATTTCATATCTACGCCACCGTCATCAGTCGGAAATGTATGACAAGGCAGATTTTCCACAGCACCACCAGACTCTACGCCGCGAATCATGGTACACCAACCGAAATTTTTAAATGACCGGTTGATATTGACACCCATTGCGTAAGCTGCATTGCTCCACACATATTTACGGTGATCAGACCCGTCTGTATCTTCTTCAAAATCGAATTCATCGACTGGATTGGTGTTAATACCGTATGGTAAGCGAGCAAGAAAGCGCGGCATCGCCAGACCAAGATAACGTGAATCTTCACTGGCACGTAAAGAATTCCACGGAGCATATTCCAAATTCTGGGTAACAATTTTAGTTAAATCACGTGGATTAGCTAGTTCCTGCCATGAATCCATTTGCAGCACAGAAGGTGAAGCACCTGCAATAAACGGCATATGTGAAGCAGAAGCCACTTTGGCTACCGAACCCAATAAATCAACATCCGGTGGGGTATGATCGAAATAATAGTCTGCAATCATGCAACCATAGGGTTCCCCACCCAATTGTCCATATTCTTCTTCATAAATCTGTTTGAATAACGGACTTTGATCCCAAGCAATACCTTTAAACCGTTTCATGCTGCGTCGTAAATCATTTTTAGACAAATTCATGAAACGTATTTTCAGATGTTCATCCACTTCGGTATTAGAAACCAGATGAAACAAGCCACGCCAAGATGATTCCAGTTTCTGGAAAGCTTCATGATGCAGGATGAGATTAATTTGTTCGGAAAGCTTATGGTCGATTTCAGCGATAATAGCCTCGATACTTTTGTAGGCGTCATCACTGATGGTAACTGAGTGTGACAAAGCCTGTTCGGCTAATGTTTTCACTGCCTGTTCAACTGCTTTAGCTGCCTGATCAGTTTTTGGTTTGAATTCTTTGGTCAGTAAATTACTAAATTCGGATTGTGCAACTGGGCGCTCTGCCAGTGCAACATCTGATTGTTGTTGGGACTGCGTAGCCATGAATGCTCCTCAATCAATACGTACAAATAGACTTTGAACTTGGGTTATTATTCGGTATCAGCAGATGCTGAAGCTTGGTTATCTCCTGCTGCAGGCTGGGGTTTAGGTGCTTTGGCTAATGCCTGTAGAAGACCAGGATTCTGTAACAGCTGGTTAACCAGATTCTCTGCTCCGGATTTACCATCCATATAAGTCTGTAGGTTTGCCAGCTGAGTACGTGCATCCAGTAATTGTTTGAGTGCATCAACTTTCTGAGCCACTCTTGCCGGAGAAAAATCTTCCATACTTTCGAAAGTGATATCTACCATCAGCTGCCCTTCACCAGATAGGGTATTCGGTACAGCAAAAGCGACACGTGGTTGAATGGCTTTCATTCGCTCATCAAAATTATCAATATCAATGGTTAGGAATTTACGCTCCCCAACCGGCGGCAAGTCTTCTGCCGGTTTACCGGATAAATCAGCAAGCACTGCCATTACAAATGGCAATTCAATTTTTTTCTCAGAACCATAAATCTCTACGTCATACTCTATTTGTACCCTTGGTGCACGATTACGCTGAATAAATTTCTGGGCACTGTTGTTAAATACCGCCATTTCTGCTTCCTTTTCTTTTATCAATCACTACCGGTCTGCACCGGTCATTAAGGTTACTGCTTTACGATGTTTGACTAGACAGGTACAACCGAAAAAATAATTGGATTTTCAGTATGGCTAGGGTCAATACTTATATTGATAGATTCCACAGCTTTTTTTTCTGTTAAAGCCTGAAGCCAGTAGCGTGAAAGGGCTGGCAAAATATGCTGTTCGATATATCCGATGAGTAATCTAGCACCTGTTTCATGCATGGGGCAGTGCTGTACAATATGCTCTACCAATGCCTCGTCATAATTTAATGCAATACCGTGCTGTTCACGCATTCTTAGTACGATACGGTTGAGGTGCAGGCGAGCAATACTACTCAGTGCTTCATCTGCTAATGGCAAATAAGGAATAATGGTTAACCGACCAATAAATGCTGCCGGAAAATGTTTACGTAACTCCGGCATCAGCACTTCTTTCAGCGTTGACCAATCCGGGGCGAGTGCTGGGTCATCATATAATTGAGAAACCAGATCAGAGCCTACGTTACTGGTCATCAGAATGACGGTGTTTTTAAAGTCAATATTTAAGCCCTCGCCATCCTCCATCATGCCTTTATCAAAGACTTGATAAAAAATTTCATGTACATCGCGATGGGCTTTTTCTATCTCATCCAGCAATACCACACTATATGGCCGTCGACGTACCGCTTCGGTAAGGACGCCACCTTCACCATAGCCAACATAGCCTGGAGGTGCACCTTTAAGAGTAGAGACAGTGTGTGCTTCCTGAAACTCACTCATATTGATGGTGATCAGGTTTTGCTCACCACCGTACATGGCTTCAGAGAGTGCCAGCGCCGTTTCAGTTTTACCAACACCAGAAGGGCCTACCAGCAAAAAGACGCCAACCGGCTTATTAGGATCTGTTAAACCACAGCGTGCGGTCTGGATACGTTCTCCGATCTGGTCAAGCGCATCATCCTGCCCCACTACACGCTGCGCCAGATTAACAGAAAGATTCAGTACGGCTCCCACCTCATCCTTGACCATCCTACCAACCGGAATACCAGTCCAGTCAGAGACAATTGCAGCCACAACGCTTTCGCTAACTTCTGGAAAAACTACTGGGACATCACCTTGTAACGCTCGTAAAGCTGTTTCAATTTCTGACAGTTGCTCCAAAAGAGCCTTATCATCATTGTTCTGACAGCATGCACGTGCAGCTATTAATTTATCTACAGCTTGCAGCTCCTGTTGCCAACGTGCTTCTTCGGTTTCCAGCTCAACTGAAAGTGCTTCTATACGCAGTTCTACTTCAGTCAACTCCCCTGTAAACAAACCAATACGTTGTTGTTTACTTAATAGATCCAGTTCAGTTTGTGCAGCGCTTAGCTGCTGACGCAGGTATTGCACGGTACTGGGTGGCGTGTGCAACGACAGACCAACCCTTGCACACGCTGTATCCAGAAGGCTAATGGCTTTGTCTGGCAATTGGCGTGATGGAATATAACGATGGGATAATTTAACTGCAGCTCTCACTGCCTCATCCATCACAATTACGCCATGATGGTTTTCAAATGTTGAAACCAGACCGCGGACCATATTAATGGCCGCAGCTTCTTCCGGTTCGGCTACTTGTAAAACCTGAAACCGGCGCGTTAGAGCTGGATCCTTTTCAATATGCCGTTTATATTCACTCCATGTTGTAGCACCAATGGTACGTAAAGTACCCCTTGCCAGAGCAGGTTTTAGCAGATTTGCTGCATCACCGGTACCAGAAGTTCCTCCTGCGCCCACCAGAGTGTGGACTTCGTCAACAAATATTATGATTGGGTTTGCTGAATGGCTAGCCTCTTCCAATACTGATTTTAAACGTGATTCAAATTCACCCTTCATACTGGCACCAGCCAGTAATGCACCCACATCTAAGGACAATAATCTTACTTCTGAAAGACTCGGTGGCACTTCCCCGTGGGCAATAGCCAAAGCAAATCCTTCTACTACAGCGGTTTTGCCTACACCGGCTTCTCCCGTTAATAAAGGATTATTCTGACGACGGCGCAACAAAATATCTATCATGGTGCGTATTTCATGCTCACGACCGATAACTGGATCTATCCGACCCTGTTTTGCTTCTTCTGTCAGGTCTGTACAATATCTTGCCAGAGCAGATTTACTATCTTGACTATTATCCATTAACGACTGACTGGCTTCACCAGGAATGGCAGCTGCATAGCCAGCATCATCGTAAGGACGATCCTGAGATTCAGGGGACTGTTTAATTATTTCAGGTAATGATTCTGCTAATTCTTCCTGAGGAATTTTGGTAAATTCGCCAGAAACTCCTGTCAATACACGACGCAATTCAGGCGTCAGTACCAAAGCGGCAAATAACCAAGCTCCTCGAATTTTATAATCTTTAAACGTGAGAGTAGCGTAAACCCACGCCCGCTCAATTGCTAAATCTATATGGTGGGAAAAATCACTGATTGAACTTGCTCCAGATGGCAGCAAAAGCAGGTTACGTGAAATATCCTGCTCAATTTTGGCGATATCCGCTTCATAATGCCGCAGTATTCGAATAACATCGCCATCATTTTCCTGCATGAGCTGGTGTACCCAATGCACGAGCTCAACATAAGGATTTCCACGTAATTTACAAAATGTTGTAGCCGATTCAATAGAGCGGAATAGTGTTGTATTAAGTTTACCAAATAGAGCTTGGCGGGAAATGTCCATATTTGTTTACCAGTATCCTTTATTTTGTTTTTAAAAGGAGAAAACAAACAACATACCTAAAATTTCATTAAAATTATAACATTTCTTAAACATTATGAAGTTAATTTAAAATTTAACATGTAAAACTTAAGGATGCAAGAATAATTCTTGATTTTGTTTTTATAAACAAGGATAATTCATGCATACATCCCGAATTACTGTAATATTGCTTAACACATTTATACAGAAATACAATATTATTAATAAATATTAGTGCAGAGATTACCAATAGCTTTTGTAGAAAGTTAACTCATGGTCTCAGGTCTAGCAGAGAACAAACAATTACTACCTGAAAGACGTTATGGAAAATTCACTTCTATTAAGTCTTGATTACTGCCGTGGAATTAAAGTTGGTCAGGTTTATGAAATAAAAAAATTTGCATTTTTTTCCGAAACCTCGATTTATAGTATTCAAACAGAATCACCTGCAACAGAAAATCTAGCATTAAGTATTCGTCAGTCAGCAAGCGGCTGGCAACTACTTAACCTTTCTCAAAATGTTCACTGCGCAGTAAATGGAATGCCGATTGCATCAGATAATTGGTGTCTTTTGCATGATGGCGATATTTTTGAATGGGGATTATCAATCTGGCAAATTAATCCCGCTCAACAGTTTACTTCAGAGATCGAAACTGAAACACTCAACAAAAACAATGCCGATTACAAAATTATGCCATTAGATTTAAAATGGTTTGACTCACATTTGCTTTCTCAGCAGAAAGATGAAAATCCATTCAGTCTGGTGATGCCAAGCCTGCCTTATGAACTATTGGAAAGTACTGAATATCAGACAAAAGATTCGACATTAGAAGAATCTCCTGCTGAGGCCATTTTTCTGGATTTATTACACGAATATCGTCAGGCACTTGACACACCACAGCTATCAGTAAATGAGCATTTCTGGCAGGAAAGATTACTAAAAAATGATGTCAGTAGTTCTGCATCCACTGTTAATCTAACCGATCTCTCAGGCAATTTGGACCCGTTAATGACCTTACAGGACATTGTTTCTGGGCCACTAAACATTGATGATGTCTTTAACGGCCTTGACAGCCTCAGAGAAGCTGAGCTGTTCAAAACAGAAGAAATACCCGAAATTTTGCATTTATTCGCTCCGGGCTGGCAACAGCAGAATAGTCATGCACATATGCCACCCACATTAACCAGAAAAGAGCATCATGCCGTTAGCGTAGACAGTCATTATCGCATGTCACAATTTGCTGACAGTCACCAAAAGGATTTTGAGGATGAGCAACACACACCGAAATGATGAACATTTTTCAACGCTGCAAGCATGGTTAGCCAACCGATCTCTGACTGATGTAATACATGAAACTGAACAACAAATCAAAACTAAACCTACAGACCATGTCCAGCGTTGGTTGTTATTTCAATTACTTTGTCTGAAGGGAGACTGGCAGCGGGCGCTGAAGCAATTACAAACATGTGCTCAGATGCAATCTGATTTTGACCAACAGGCCCAAGCTTTCCGAGGATTAATTGCATGTGAAATATATCGCAAGGAGTGTTTTTCTGGTCAAAAACGTCCGGGATTCATCCAGCAGCAACCCGAATGGGTAGATTTATTAATTGATGCAATTGCTATAAATCAGGCTGACAATGAGACAAAAGCAGATGAAATGAGAAAAGCAGCATTGGGCTTAGCTAAAGATGTTTCCGGTACTATCGACCCAGGTGGTAAATTCGCATGGATTGCAGATAGTGATACATGGCTTGGCCCAACCATTGAACTGGTAATCGGTAGTATCTATACATGGCTTCCATTTGAACAGATCAGCTCTATTTCTTCCACACGTCCCCACTCTATTCTGGATTTAATTTGGAAACCCGCCTCAATAACACTTACAGATGGTTCAGAACATCACGCGCTTCTGCTTGGTCGCTGCTGTGGTTCGGAATCAGAAAGTGAATCGCTGATGTTATGCCGTGAAACTATCTGGAAGGAGCATGGGGAAACCTCTGTAAGGGCTTTAGGGCAAAAAACCTGGCAAACAGATCACGGAGATATCGGCATTCTTGACATCACTTCATGTGAATTTGTGACTGATAAAGGGTAATAAATGGCTGAACAATTCCCCCCTTTACGCCCGAAGGCACATCTCTTACCTACATTGTTTGATCGCCTACGGGATGATGCACCCACTCGTAAGACTGAAACATCTGAAAATTACACAGTTTCTTCTGAACGGTTACGGGAAATAGTTCAGCGAGATCTGATGTATCTACTCAATACCACTAATCTGGAAGACGAGATTGATTTACGTTTGTATCCACAGGTGGCTGCTTCTGTAGTCAACTATGGTGTGCCTCCTATTGCTGGTCAATATATGCATGAGCACAAATGGATTGATATTGAGAAAGCTATTCGGCGTGCAATTATGCGTTTTGAACCAAGATTGGAGGCTTCTTCATTAGGTGTTGCTCCATTAATGAAAGATGAATCCAAATTAAATTACAATGTCTTATTATTTGAAATACGCGGACGCATTCTCACTGAACCATACCCTACTTCATT
The DNA here is from genome assembly GCF_026535865.1 of Snodgrassella sp. B3800. NCBI lineage: Bacteria > Pseudomonadati > Pseudomonadota > Betaproteobacteria > Neisseriales > Neisseriaceae > Snodgrassella > Snodgrassella sp. B3800. Next base: position 24,066 of record NZ_JAFNPH010000006.1, read on the forward strand.
TGTTGTCCAAAGTGCATTTGATCTTGAAACCAACAGAATAAGTATTATCTGATAGAAAAATCATGGATCCGTTATTACTAGACTATTACAACAAAGAACTCACTTTCATGCGTGAAATGGCCGCTGAGTTTTCGCGGCAACACCCCAAAATTGCAAAACGTCTGGGTATGCAGGGTATTGAAATAGCGGATCCCTATGTAGAAAGGATGATAGAGGCTTTCTGTTTTCTCACAGCACGCACACAATTAAAAATAGACGCTGAATTTCCCCGATTTACCCAACGTCTGCTGGAAGTCATTTATCCGAATTATGTCACACCCACCCCATCAATGGCGGTAGCACAGCTTCATCCTAGCCATTCGGAAGGTGATTTCCACCAAGGATTTAAGGTACCCAGACATTCTACTTTTCGTGCCGGTATTCCAGTAGGAGAAAACACAGTTTGTGAATTTCGCAATAGTCAGGAAGTTACATTATGGCCAATCCAGATCATTGAAGCCAGATTAACCGGGGCACCGCCTGACATGCCGATGCTCAACCGTTATCTGCCGGCTCACACTAAAGTAGCCGGTGCCTTACGTCTGACCTTACGCACATTTGGTGAAATCAACTTTAATCAGATTAAAGGTTTGGATCGCTTACCTATTTATCTGTGTGGTGAAGACAGAATTGCATCTCATCTGTTTGAATTATTGCATACCAGTGCCGTTGCAACGGTAGCCGGTTATCCGGGAAGTTTCACGGGAGCATTAGACATTAATGTAAAAAATGCGGTCGTGCATGAAGGGTTAGAACCGGGAGAAGGGTTACTACCGCTTACATGGGATGTTTTCCATGGACATAATTTGTTGCATGAATATTTTAGCTGTCCAGAACGGTTTTATTTTTTTACACCGACAGGTCTATCCAATGGTCTGAGCAAAATCAATGCTAATGTAGCTGAAATTATCATTCTGCTGGATCGCATTCCGGATAGCTGGCTAATTAATCAAACCAGTACAGAACAATTTGCTTTGTTTTGTACACCACTAATTAATCTTTTCCGTAAACGTACAGACAGGATAGAACTGGATACAGCCCGCACTGAGTTACATCTGGTTGCGGACAGATCTCGGCCACTTGATTATGAAATTTATACAATTGAAACTGTCCACGGACTGAAACCACAGACTACAGAAGAACTAAATTTTCGCCCGCTTTATAACTCTCTTAATAACGACGAAGGTAATTACGGCCGATATTTCTCCCTACGTCGTGAACAACGCAAACTATCCGACAATGCCCGAAAATATGGTACCCGTACTAGTTATATTGGGACAGAAATTTTTCTGTCTTTGGTAGACCAGAATGAAGCACCTTATCCTGAATATCTGCGTTATCTTTCGGCTACCGCATGGTTAACCAATCGTGATCTGGCAACATTGGTTCCACGCAATGGTATTGATGATCTTTCCATTGATGATTCCGTACCAGTTGAAAGTATCGGACTCATCCGTGCACCACGCCCACCGCTGGCGCCATTTGCAGAACGGGAGCTGGCATGGCGTCTTATAAGGCAACTGTCTTTCAATTATTTACCATTGTCTGATATGGCTCATCGCCCAGGGGGTCAGGCATTACGGGATATGCTAAGACTGTTTGTACCAACACATGACAGCCCACAACTGCGCCAAATACAAAGTTTGATAGGAGTCAAAACTGAACCAGTAACCCGACGTTTACCTGGTGCAGGTCCTTTGGTATACGGAAGAGGTGTCAAATGCGAGCTGACAATTGACGAAGACGGATTTTCCGGCATTAGTCCTTATCTGTTTGGATTAGTAATGGAGCACTACTTATCGCGTCATGTTGCCATCAATACGTTCACACAAACTGCTTTGCATAGTATCCAGCGTGGTCAGATTGCGCTTTGGCCAGTACGGATGGGCGGTAGGGGTGCAATCTAATGAAAGAGATGGACAGTTCGCCCAATACAGATAAAAAAAAATGGCAAGACATTCTGCATAAGGCTAGCGAGAAGCCATGGCGTTATGGGTATTTAAGTCTGATGCGTTTTTTTGGTGCTCAATATCCGCTTCAGCTACCAATAGGTGATGCTGTACGACCACAGCAAGAACCGTTTCGGCTGGGACAATCACCATCACTGATTTTTGCTCCACGCGAAATTGCTTCAACTTCTTTAACATCAGAAGGAAAATTTCGTATTCAATTATTCGGATTGGGATTGTGGGGAGCCAATGGTCCTTTGCCGATGCATTATACTGAAATTGCCCTGAGCCGACGCGACAGTACCCGTGACAGCACATTAGTAGATTTTGCTGATCTATTTCACCATCGCTACCTGACCCAATTCTATAGTGCGTGGCAAAGCGCTCAGTCTGCTGGCGGTGGACTGGATAGACAGGACGCTGAAGAATTTTCTTTTTTTATAGCCAGCCTTAGTGGTCAGAGCCTGGAAGAATTTGCTGAAAGCCCCTTGCCATCTCATCCCAGATTAGCGGCAGGAGCACATTTAGTGCGCGAAGCCCGTAATCCAGATGGAATGACATCAACACTGTCTCATTATTTTGGCGTACCCTTTACCCTTGAAGAATACGTATTACACTGGATTGCCGTTGCGCCCGAAGAACGTACCCGTCTGGGTATACCCGGACCCGCATCAGTGATAGGAGAAGGCGCATTAGTAGGACAGATGGTACCAGATCGACAGCATAAATTCCGCTTAACTATTGGCCCATTGAATTTGGATGATTACTTACATTTTTTACCTAACGGACGCGACTTACCACGCTTAATCGAATGGGTTAGGGCGTTTATCGGATATGAATATGAGTGGGAAATACAACTACAACTGAATCCGCGTTCAGCCCCTCCAGCGCAAATGAGTTCTGACCAGCGTTTAGGATGGACTACCTGGCTGGGTCAGTCTATGAATGATCTTCCAGTGGCGGGTATGACGTATGAACCAGAACAATATTCCAGCATCAGACAGTTGTGAGAAAAAGATGAGCAATAAAAATATAAAACAGAAACACCAATATGCAGACTTGCTTGCTCCCGTTTCTGCAGAACAGCCATGTGGCAGTAATCTCGAATATGACCCAGAATTTCTGCTGTTACTTTCTAAATCTACCGAACAACCTGAAGCTCAATATGGTGATTTCGTTAACAAACCGGAAGGAATTAACTGGAATGAAGTTGAACGCGATGCACTAAGATTGTTGCTACGGACTAAAGACATCCGAATTTATATTATCTTTCTGCGCAGCAGAATCCAGTTAAACGGAGCCAAAGGTCTTCTTGAAGGATTAAGTTTACTTGAAGAGGCCTGCACCACTTATTCACAGGAAATATATCCACAGATTGAATCAGATGAAAATGGTGATGAAGAGGATGCGGCACTGGTTCGCAGTAATGCGCTTGCCGGTCTGACAGACCCGCAAGGTGTTATGGCAGATATTCGCGGGATTGTCCTGTCTAGTAATGCGGCATTGCGATTACAAATTCGGGATGTAGAGCGCTCTTTATCAATTCCCCGTCCGGCTGATGCTCTGGCTCCAGACTCCGTACGACGGCAATTGCTTGATTTGCGTCTGCGAAATACACCGGCGCTGATAGCACTAGATGAAGTGCTACCAATTGTAGAAAAATTGCAAACATGGGCCGATGAGAATTTAAAACTCAATGCACCGGATTTTAGTTCGCTGAAAAAAATATTGAGCTATTTTCAGGATAATGAAAACCGATCTGCTCCCAAAAGAGAAACACCCGAAGAAAATAACCTACCAGAACAAAACAACACCCATATTGATAACGCACCTGAAATTATAAAAGAAGATGTAGATTCTTCTCTTAATCACGAATCCCTTACAAATGATGTTTTACAAGAACTGATGCCTGTAGCTATTGCCGACCGTTATGACGCCCTTCAGCGCATTGAGAATATACGTCACTGGTTTGAAGCCAACGAGCCCAGCAGCCCTACTATCCCCCTCCTGCGTCAAGCAGAACGCATGGTAGGTAAACGCTTTTCCGAAGTAATCAATGCCATACCACTCGAGTTATTGCAAAAATGGGATGAAGAAGAAACGTAAATTTTATATTTTCTTTACCGATTGACGTTTAAAGCTACATACTTAATTTTAATTAAATTTTATCGCATAAATTCATTAGTAACGGGATTCATACCTTCGATATATGCCGTATAGGTGTTAAAAAATTATTATCAACCTGAATTACCAAAAATATTGTTTAACAGTAGTATTATTCAAGCCTATATTGTTATGATACTTTATTAATTAAATTATCAAAAAAATCATAGAATAGAAAAAGGACTGAATCAATCTGCGATTCAGTCCTACTCACTTCATGTACTTAAATCAATGATAGTTACCAGTTTACCCTCAGTCCCACTGAACCATTAACCGGTGACTTCACATGTGCATCATTACCATTAGACCAGGTATGGCCGATTTCGCCATATGCTTTTACTTTATCAGTAATTTCATAGCTTCCTCCGATGGCCATTTCAGTATTAGCATGAGAAGCACCAGTACGCAATGTTGTAGAGGCAGCTTTAGTTGCAAAACTGCTGGTATCTGCACCATTAGGAGAATAGAAGAAATTTAAACGCGCATAAGGTCGTAGTACACCTTTATTTACCGGATAGTTTCCTTCTAAACGTCCACCCAAACGGAATAACCATGCATTGTCATGATCCTGCTTAACTTTGGTATTACCACTGATATCAATATCATTCAGATCTAACCATTGATGCATAATTTGTGCCTGAGGTTCGAACTTCCAGCTACTGCTGCCAAGTGCAAATGGCTGGCCTACTTCTACAGAAGCCGTGATACCGTGGCCTTTCTGTTTACTGTCTGATGCATTATCCGGCTTGATATCAGCATTGTGGCGTGCGCCCTGCAGCACTACATCCAGATAGGTTCCACTATCTCGGGTATAGTTACCATATGCGCCTAGGAAATAGGACTTGGTGCTGTTTTTACCAACTTTGCCATCTACTCCACTGGCAAAACCATCTACATCCAGATTACCGTGCAAATAGCCCAGATAGCCACCAACTCTCAGGCCATTACTGGTCCAAACATCACTGCCTAGTTGTAAACCGGCGTAATTACCCTTGCTGCGAACATGAGCTACACCGCTCTGACGAATATCGCTGCGATTCGCAATCACTCGGCCCCATGCCTTGCGTTCATCTGGAGCAGGTGTCGCACCAATCCGCTTATGCATATCCGCTAGCATCAGACTATCAGCCTGACGCAGTTGAGCCCCTACAGCACTTAATAATGGTACTTCCTTACGATATGCAGTTTTGGGTTTTGTTTTGTTTCCAGTATCAGGAATTTTTTCAGATAACAAATTCCATTTATTATCTTCACTTTTTTTCAGTCGGTATTCATAAGCACCCGCATCAACATGATCACGAAGCAAGGTAAACACTTCACCATCAGCTTTGCCATCTGCTGAAACGATTTCAACCCCTTTTGTACCGGCAGTATTGGCTCCCAGCCCACTTACATCAGTGAAATCAATCGCAGTCCTACCCGTGGCATCTCCCGTAATATGTAATTTATCAGCCTGATTCTGTTTTGGCGTCACTTCCATAAGCAGCTTACTGCCTTTATTACCGTGATAGTTACCCTGAATAGTGAGGCGGTCACCCCCATTACCGTTCACCATATTAATGCTACCAGAATTTTTAACATTACCTTTTACGGCCACTTCGTGCGGTGAATCTTCCGTAGCACTATTTGAAACATTATCAAGCTTTAATTCGGATCCAGAACCAATATTGAGGTTTTGGGTATTCAGATTGCCTGTTAATGTCAGTTTAGCTGATTCTCCCAGATTAATATCTTCCCAGTTAATAATGCCTACCTCTCCATTTCGAGAAGTTTCTGAAGAACCACGCAGACTGGTATTGAGATACAGTTTATCAGTACTGCTATCTGGCCCGGTATCATTATCGTTGCCACCATCCAGCACAGTCACTCCAGAAATATCTGAGCCATTATTGATAGTGAGCGTATCGTTGCCTTTACCAAGATTAATTTGGCCAGCTACTTTAGAACCACCATTTAAAATAACATTAGCATCATTATCACCATCTATAATCGCTACCCCTGACACAGCAAAAACATCTGCACCACGGTTCAGAGTAATATTACTAATCCCTGCAGTTTTTTCGGTTGTATAAGAAACAATACCATTTGGAATATTAGTAGCAATACCTGCACCACTACCCCCCGTCACCTTACCGGCAACACCAACTGTAATATTGCCACCAGTTGCATTAACAGCAGTGATACCGTCTGTACCACCAGTAATATTTCCGGCAGTTTGATCTACTTTGATATCTGTCTTAGCACCCGTGTCACTCCAGTTTATATTGTTTGCTTGAATACCAGCGCCTTTGGTTCCTATTACATTTGCTGCAGTTGTAATTACTGTTGAACCTTTGCCTGTATTGGTTGCCAATATTCCGTTCTGGTCTCCTTTAATCTCACCTCTGGTCTGGGTAATAGTGATGGCATTGGCCATTTCACCATTGAAAGCAGAAATACCACTTCCATATTCTCCCGGTCCAGTAGCTATCACTGTTCCTACTGTGGTGATGGAGGTTGAACCTATGCCAAAATTATTTGCACTGATGCCGCCTGCTGTGCCCAGAATTTTACTGCTTTCCGCCAACTGACTTATATTTAGGTCAGTGGTATTTTCTCCATCATTTAATGCATTAATACCTATACCAGTACCATATTCAGTTTCTGGTTTGTCAGCTTCCTGAAATTGAGTGCCTGTTGCACTCACATTGCCACTCACCTGAATATTAACCGCACCCGATTCGTAGTTGTTGGCATCTATACCACTAGCAACACCTTTGATTTCACCACTTTGCTGAACAATATTGATACCGCCTAAATATGCTTTTCCATTTTCATCACCGGCTTTTGTTGCGACTTTTTTATTTAAAGCAAATGCTGAACTTGTATCTTCACCGCTTTCATCAATATCTGAAACTGGTGCTGTACCTGATACAACCTGAATTCCGGCTCCAGTTTTACCTTCTACTTTACCGGCTGTAGTCACCGAAACTTTTCCACCAGTTTCATTAACAGCAGTAATACCATCTGTACCACCAATAATGCTTCCGGCAGTTTGATTAATAATGATATCGGTCTTCGATTTGGTTTCTGCTCTTGTTTCAGTATCAGGATAATCAAAGTTCATATTAGTAACATCGATACCGGCGTCTTTATTACCAGTAACATTTCCTGCAGTAGTGATTTCGGTATTGCCTTGGCCGAAATTACTTGCAGATATGCCTTTTTCTTTACCTTTAATATTTCCTGAAGTCTGGTTTATATGGATTGCTTTGGCTGTTTGAGTATTGGAAGCGGCAATACCAATACCATTTTCTGCTATGCCATCAGCAATTACCGTGCCAGCAGTAGTTATCGTGGTAGAACCAACACCTGAATTGGATGCCGTAATTCCTGTTGCTCCACCTTGAATTAAACTGGCGGCTGAAGACTGAGTTATATTCAGGTCCGTAGCGTTTGTATTATTTATGGCAATAATACCACTACCAGAATTATATCGTTCACTGTCTGGATTTTCAGGATCTTCCGGAATGGTTGCATTACCAGTTGAGCTTACATTACCGGCTATATCAATATTTGTTGCTCCCTTACCCTGATTATTTACTACAATTCCGTTAACTGAACCTTCAATTTTACTGGGAGCTGACTGCGTGATAGTCACATCTTGAGTTTTTTCACCACTATCTGCGTAGACGGCTGTTGTTGCTGCTATTGTTCCTGCAATATTAATTTTGGTAGAACCAGTACCATTATTAGATGCCACAATACCGGTGTTTTTAGCTTTAATGATGCTACTTTCTTCCTGATTGACTGTAAGATTAGTTGCTTGTTCAGAGTTAGTCATGCTAACCGCATCATCAAATAGAAAATTTTCATCTGTTGATTCAGCAGGATCCTCGGAAGAAGGAAAAAATAAATTTCCTGAAGAAATAACATCTCCTTTTATATTAACAGTGGTTTCTCCAGTTCCGTTATTCAACCCCCAAATACTGCCCAAATCCCCTTTTCTCTCAAGTTCTACTCTAATATTCTGGCCATCTTTCAAATTAAAGACTTCAAAAGGGAGGGCTGGAGAGCCTATACCATTATCCGAATCAATATTGCTAATAAACACAATATCTTTTCCGTTGGCTTTATCTTTATCTGAAATTACCAAGTCTTCTGCTGCGGAAGCAACATTTGCACTTAATGCGAGTGCACCTAGCAAGGTAAGTACTTTAACTCCTACAACTTTTCCACTTTTGCGAGCCAATTCTGAAGTCACCACATAAGCATGTTCTCTGGCATTCCAGATAAGTTTATATATTTTATTCATAAATCAATCTATCTATAATTGTAAGTTGGTCTTTGTTAACACTATATAAATATAATGCAATTTATATTAACATTTAATTACATTATAAATCAAACCTATATTTTGGCTTAAAAAATACATCTATTGATACATATCAATTAAATTTTAATTGATATTTAAGTTTATTTTTAAAGTATAAGTTATTTATTAGAATTTATATTTGTGATAATTAGAGGAAAACTTTTTAATTACAACTTAGTTTAATAGATAAAAAAGATGAATTAATCCCATAAACACGATTCAATTACGCATTTAATTGAGATGATTTAGCTAGTATTTACCAACCACTCTAAATTAATAAGATATTTGAATAATAAACTACGAGAAAAGTTTATATTTAAAATAGTCTAATCTGGGTAGTAAACATCTTTATTCGTTTATATGAATAAAAATGAATTTTTTTAAATTAATCAAAGTTCAATCTATTACTGACATTTATAAATAAAAATAAAACATAAGCATATTAGTATCTAAATTTTGCATTCATTACAGACCTTAAAAATTTTTAAAAGATATACACAAGCAAGCTCGAAACGCTAGACCAGTTTTAACCTACATAAATAGCATGTAGCATTTAAAAATAGTCAAACTTCAACTAATTATGTTGAATGATATCGTTTTGTTTTATACCCAAGCACTGATTCTTGCTGCTAAAGAAAGACGAGTAATTATGTAGGAATAATATTAAAAATCTTCAGGTCTTAATGGATGTCAATTATCTTTATAAATTCACTAACTGCTTCCAGAATATAACCACCTACTCTAATGCCTTGTTTTCTACACACTTTCCAGACTAGATGAAAACTTCAAATTATGCATTAATAAAATCATTAAACAACAGCATAGTCATAACTCCAAGCTTTATATCTGGCCTAATGCGCATCACTGATTAATGAATTTTATTCATAGGTGTAATAAATCCAAGTATCTAGTTTTACTCTTTATAATTCAGCATATTACAAATTATCCAGCCATCAATGCTCATCAACAAATATATGATGAGAATAGCTGAATATTAATATTATATTTGTATATTATTTTATACCTAAAAATCACGTTTTTAAAACTTAAGAACGATAAATTGGAATCTTAAAAACAAAGGATGGTTACGAATCAACCTGCATATTAAAACCCATACTTTTAAAGAGTTATTTACAACAATTAGTCACATCTTTAAATCTTAACCGGAGAAATAAATATGAATTATTCCTTTGATAATAAAGTTGCTTTAGTGACCGGTGCTGCTTCAGGTATAGGCCTCGCTACTGCTCGTGCTTTTGCAGAATCAGGTGCAACTGTCGTCCTTGCCGACATCAATGCAGAGGCAGTAAACAAAGCTGCTCAGGATCTTGTTGCGAATGGATTTCAAGCAGAGGCAGTTATCTGCAATGTAGCCAATTTGGATGATATAGAAGCAATGGTAAAGCATATTGTTTCTACCTATGGCCATCTCGATATTGCGTTTAATAATGCTGGTATACAAAATGTTTTAGCAGAAACTGCCGATGCCACAGCAGAGGATTTTGATCGTGTAATGAGTGTAAATCTGCGCGGAGTATGGGGATGTATGAAATATGAACTGATACAAATGCGCCAGCAGGGCAATGGTGTGATTGTAAATTGCTCATCCTTAGGCGGAATTCTCGGTGGGGCAGAACGTGCTAATTATCATGCTGCTAAACACGGTGTAGTAGGATTAACCAAAAGTGCAGCATTAGAATACGCTACACGCAATATTCGCATCAATGCTGTCTGTCCCGGATTAATTCGCACGCCTATGTCCGAAAAAATGGCAGCATCTGGACAAAAGGAAGCATTAGATGCAATGGTTAAAACCGTACCGATGCAACGCCAAGGTCGACCCGAAGAAATTGCCGATGCCGTGCTATGGCTAGCTAGTGACTGTTCTTCTTTTGTTACAGGACAATCCATCTCAGTCGATGGTGGCTTAACCATGCGCTGATACGATTAACAAAAAAAAGCCGAATAACAGTATCAAGTATGCCAAAATCTAATCTGATTTTTGTGTTCGGTTAACATTCAGTGCGGTTATATTGTTATTTTTCTGCAAACTATGGTACAGGAATCAGCAACTAACATAGATTCCTGTATCAATTTAAAAAAAATTGGTATTTGTTTCTGATATTAAATATGCATTCAGAGTGAATAAGATATTTTTTTATATTTTTTATAACTTTAAACAACATTGAGGAGTATCTAATAACAATCCAATACTCTATCCGTCTAATTCTCCTACCTTACCGTGATAACCTAACCAGCATGCTTCATCTTCCAATATAGCATCCTTATTGCAACGACTTATATATTTTGCGATGAAAATATTAGGTATTAGATTACAAGTAATATAACACTCAATTTCTGTTCAAATTTCAGCTTAATCGAAAATCCAGAACATAACTGCAATTCTTTTATTGGTACAAAACAAAACTCTGTATTTGATAGTCAGTATGCATACCCTACAAAAAACATTTATACAAAATAATGTCTAACTCCTGCTTAGAAAGACTACTAATAATGGGTATAAAGCTTAAATTATATATATTTTATTCAGAAAAACATGCAGTTTATTCCTTAGTTAAACACTCAAAAACTAAAAAACATGTTTGTTAGCAACTAAACAACGCATGTTGGTAAATTAATATTACATTAACATACAGACTAAATCACGATTACAAACAAAAATGAAAACAGTGCCTGCAACCAAAAGGCTATTAAAATAACAGAAAAGAAAATGAAGATGTGATCGAGGATAACACTTTAATTGTGTAAAAAATATAAACAACAATACAGAATCGAAACAACCCTATTAGTGCAATAACAATTTGTAATTTAACTACTTAATGACAAAATATAGACACACAGGCCAAGTTAGAAGAAAAATGGCAATAGCCATTTAAGAAATATTATAGAGAATATAGAAGAAAGATGGTGGGTCGTGAGCGATTCGAACGCTCGACCAACGGATTAAAAGTCCGCTGCTCTACCGACTGAGCTAACGACCCGAGAGCGCGCATTTTAGGCAGGAGTGTCGCTGCTGTCAAGTCCTTTGCTGATTTCCATCTGTGGCAGAACAGCACTAAACGTACTGCCTTTTCCCACCACACTTTCAATTTCCAATTTACCGCCATGTTCTGCCAAAGCATGTTTAGCAATTGCCAGCCCCAGGCCAGTGCCACCACTCTGGCGGGAACGGCCAGAATCGACCCGATAAAAACGCTCGGTTAGATGAGGAATGTGTTCCGCGGCAATACCACCTCCAGTATCGCTCACCTGAAAAATGGCCTGTTTAGCATCTGACGCAACATCCTGACTCCATAGCCGGATGCTGATGGTTCCTTGATGCGGCGTATAACGTACAGCATTAAACAGCAGATTACTGAAAGCATTATACAAATCCTGCTGAATACCATTCACACATATATCCGACGCCAACTCAGAGATAAAAGAATGCTTCTCTGCCGATAAAAGCATTGCTTCATGCACCACTTGCTCAGCCAAAGCCGTCAGGCAGACAGGCTGTCTACGCGAAGAAATATCGGTCTGGCTTTCTAGACGTGATAAGGTTAATAAATCAGCCAGCAGGTTGCGCATACGCGCACCCTCTTTACTCATCAGTTCGATAAATGACTGACGCTGCTCCTGTGGTAATTCGGGCATATCCGTCAGTGTTTCCAGAAAACCATTAATAACTGTCAAAGGAGTGCGCAGTTCATGTGAAACATTGGCCACAAAAGCGGTACGTGTCGCATTTAGCTGCTCTGCCGCTGTAATGTCCTGCGTGATAATCAGAGTTGCCTGCTCGTCAAATGGTGTGCGAATAATATTCAGTATTCTTGGTAAGCCGCTGCCATTTGCGTCAAAAGTAAGCTTGATATTGGCAAACTCAGTATCCTGCTCATGGAGAAACTGTTGAAAATCAGCTTTAGCGATTAATTCAGCCAAATTGCCATCAATATCCCGCTCGGTATCAAGATTTAAATGAATGGCTGCCATATGATTCAGCCACTGAATACGGCCATCCAGCCCCAGTATAAGCACCCCTTCGGGTATGGTTTCAGCAATACGATTAAACCGTAGTAAAGCCACTCCCAGCTTCTGCTTGCGTTTTTTACGGCTTTTGGCCTGTAGCATTAAAGTATTGAAAATAGTATTCCAAATACCAATACCTTGTGGCACATTACGAAGCTTTGGCCGTTCCAGCCAGCGTACGAGTTTAATTAGATGATACCAGTACCCCACCAGCCACAAGAAAAAAAGAATACACAGACTGATCACTACAGACTGCACACCACCAGTTAGCAGTGACAGCATAACAACCACAATCAGTGTAATCAGTATTAAATAAAGGTGACGACGCAGTTCTGGCATAAATAAATTCCATCCTGCCTGAAGAAAGATTCAGTATGAATGACTACAAGGAAAACCGATAGCCACTGCCACGTACTGTCTGTATCAGGTGCTCATAGCCTACAGTCTCGAGTCCACGCCTCAAGCGACGAATGTGCACATCTACCGTACGTTCCTCAACAAAAACATGGTCTCCCCATACTTGATCTAAAAGCTGGCTACGGGTATAGATTCTGTCTGGATGAGTCATAAAAAAATGCAATAATTTAAATTCACTGGGACCAAAAGCAACTGCCTGACCATTAACCCGCACCCGCTGCTGTACCGGATCCAGCTCCAGCCCTTGTACCGACAATGGGGTACTGGTTTTTTGTGGAGCCCGGCGGCGTAACAATGCATTGATACGCGCTATCAGCTCCCGCGGTGAAAAAGGTTTGGTAATATAATCATCAGCGCCCAGATTCAGCCCCTGCTCCTTATCCGTTTCTTCACCGCGTGCAGTAAGCAAAATAATCGGTAAATCACGGCTTCTGGAATCGCGGCGTAGCTGGCGGATAAAATCGATACCGGAAATACCCGGCAGCATCCAATCCAGCAGCAGCACATCTGGCAGTCTGGATTGTAAAAATGGCTGTGCTTCTTCCACACTAGGTACACATTGCACGGCAAATCCGGCCTGCTCCAGCGTAAATTGAATCAGAGTGGCAATGGCTGCCTCATCTTCTACTACTAGAACCATTACATCTGCCATATATTTTCCTGAGCGGATAAATTGTTACCGTGTCAGATTAGCAAATTAATCAGAAAATACAACCTATCAGCAAGAAAAAACCTGTGCCAGAAAAGATTCTGCTGCACAGGTTAATAATTGGAGTAACCTTTTTCATGCTAACACAATATCAGCGGATATTGCAGCAAAAATGCATAATTAAAATGACAATCCACGCAAATGATTACCGTCAAGTGGATAAATTACATTTTAATATTTAATTATCAATCAGTTGATAGATTTGCCAGAATGTTGTGAAACTGTCAGATAAATGCATTGCAGGCTGCCACTTAAGATTGAAAAACTTAGAAACCTTTAGATGAAAGCAATAATATTTCAATTTTTTAGCTTAGTCAGAAAAATATTTTAAGACGTAAAAAGCCAGTATGGCGGATTTATACTATCCCATGGCAGAGTAGAGAGATTAGTTCCTGATAAATTATCCAAAGCTGAAAAATTTTTATTTCAATAGCCTGTATCACAAATAACTAACCTATGCTTTAAGCTCCCAATAAATTAATACCCATAATCATCTCCTCGTCACTAAAAATTAAAATATGCTCAATAAAATCCATCGTTCACACTAATATAATTAGCCATAATAAGCCAAATCGATGATTTATTAGCCATAATTTATTCAAATTGAATGATAAAAAAGAAGCTAAGTGAAACTAATTTGCAACAGGTCTAAAATAAATAAATATTTAAAATTTGCTTATTTTGTATATATTTAGACATTCTTTACCTAATCAAACCAGAAATATTTTATTTTATTATTTCAGCATAAATAAAATACACATCTAAAAATCAGATACGCATATATTAAATTATTTAGCTAATTTCTTTTTCACCGGCATGTAGCATTTTCCAGTCACCCTACAGCTTCTGACCTATCAAAATTATCTCTAACACTATTTTTTACATCGTATAACAATACTTATATTAATCATAAAGTTAATTTTTTGACTTAGGTAATATTTTATAGTCGAATGAAATCCGAACTATATCTTATTCATTTTAAAGCCAGTTCTTAAGATATATGTCGTTAATACGAAATTATTATTAACCTGATTAAAGTTAATCAAAATGAATAAAATCTACAAGCTTATCTGGAGTGCGCAAGTACAGGCATATATAGTTACCTCAGAATTAGCCCACAAAGGAGGCAAAACAGCTACAGTCAAACTACTAAGCATCTTAGGTATTACTTTGGCCGCACCCACTATAGCTCATGCTCAGTGCCTTATCACTTCTCCTGACCACAAAGCATGTACGATTTCACAGCAAAGCCTTTCGCATAACACCGCCTTTGCGGACACAACTATTACCAATAATCTGATTGAAAATCGCGATCCGGCCAACCAAACCATCAATACTTCTAATGATGAACTGAACCAAACCCTAACCATACGCAATCAGACCGGCGCCGGTGATTTAACTGTCAATGCAAATAATAAAAATATCACTAATATCGATGCCAGAAACGATAGCACAGGTGCCGCCTTTACCCTGACAACTACACAGGACATGTCCGGTTCCGATGTACGAGGCATTTATATAGAACATAACGGTACCGATGTACATCTTTCCACAGCATCCATCCATAGCCGGCAATTGAAAGGCATTAGTATCAACAACAGAGGCACTGGTGCCACTATCATCAACTCCGGCAATACCATAACCTCTGATAACGATGATGCCATCTACGCAGTCAATGATCCGACCGCCACCGATGTGCAAATTACTGCCGGAGCCGTGACTGGACATGGCAAAGGAATTTACGTAGCAAATAATGGTACAGGTTCAACAACCATTACCGTTAGTCAGGGTGTTGTGTCTGAAACAACAGATGGCATCTATGCACACAATTCAGCCACAGCAAAAAATCTGACAACATACACAAATTCAACCGTTCATGGATACACCAACGGTATCTATGCTGAAAACAACGGCAACGGCATTACATCAATAACCACTATTGGAGACGTAGAATCCCAAAATGGTGATGGTGTACATATCAACCACAACGGCCAGAAATTAACCCTCAACAGTAAAAATGTACAGGGCACCAGCAACGGCATTTATGCCATCAATTCAGGAAACGATTCCACCGAAATTACGTCCAGTGCAACCGTCAAATCCACTTCCGGTAATGGTATCTTTGTTAATAATGGCAGTAACACACGAGACCTAACCATCAGCACCAATGTCGTTTCTGGCTCTGACAACGGCATTTATGCAAGCAACAATGGTAGCGGTTCAACAGTTATCAAGAACAGTGCAACCATCACAGCAACCGAAAATACCGGCATCCGGATTGAAAACAACAATCAAACCACTGGATTACGCATCGAATCTCAACTTATTCATGCCGGAAATAACGGTATTTACGCCATAAATAATGGCAGCAATGCCACAGATATTATTTCGCAGGGAGAAGTGACCGCTACGAAAGGCTACGGTATCTGGGCTGAGAATGGCAATAAAACCACCGATATCAATATTATACAGTCAGGTGGCAAAATCACCGGAGGTATCAGTGGCATCGAAGCACGCAATTCCGGTACCGGCAATACCTTAATCACCTTAGCAAACCAGATAACCGGTGGCTACGGCGCAGGTATTATCAGCCATGACAAAGCCGGTAGTACCACTACTATCACGCTTAATACTGGTAGCCGCGTTTCCGCTACATCTGGGCTAGCAATCAGCGATGAGGAAGGTAATGCCAACGTGACACTAAAAAGTGGTTCTACTGTCAGTGGCCGAATTGAATTGGGTAATGGCAGTGATATCCTCAACGTAAACCGTGGCACCAACGTCAGTGAAATAACGGTTATGGATGGTGGCGATGATACCAGCAGCAATGATGGCATGATTGATACATTAAATATTAGTCAGACATTAACCGGTTCAACAACAGGCACCAATAATGGTGTAGCCGGGAATATTGCCATTCGAAACTGGGAGAAAATCAATCTGGCACAGAATAGTACACTCAATCTAAGTGGTGATTTGAACACAAATCAGCTCAATATCGGTGACGGCACAACCATCAGACTCATTCCTGACCTTAAACAAGCACGCATTGAAGGTGATGTATTAAATTCAGGCTACATCAACCTGAACAGCACCTACACCGGAGACAATCTTACTATTGGCGGAAATTATCAGGGTAATAACGGCAAACTTATTCTCGATCTAAAACTTAATTCTGCCCAAAGAGATAGCAATACTCCAGACAATACTGCCGACAAACTCATCATTCAGGGCAATGCCTCAGGTAACACCACCATCAGATTTGACAAAGTCGAAGGATTGGGTGGAGATACCGGCAACACCAATGGTATTGAAGTTGTCGAAGTAAAAGGAAGCAGCACACAAGACGCTTTTGTACTGAACGGTAATCGCCTGAGTGCAGGAGCTTATGAATACCATTTATTCAAAGGCGATTTACAACAAAACGGCAACAACTGGTATCTGCGTTCGCAAAAACAAACCAATCCTTCAGATGGTGGTGGCACTGGTGGTGGCACTGGCGGCGGCGGTACTGGTGGTGGCGGTACTGGTGGTGGCGGTACTGGTGGTGGCGGTACTGGCGGTGGTGGTACTGGCGGTGGTGGTACTGGCGGTGGTGGCACTGGAGATGGCGGTACTGGCGGTAGTGGCACTGGGGATGGTGGTACTGGTGGTGGCGGTACTGGTGGTGGCGGTACTGGTGGTGGCGGTACTGGTGGTGGCGGTACTGGTGGTGGCGGTACTGGTGGCGGCACAACCGTTAAACCATCTAAACTCAAACCACTGTATCGCAAAGAAGTGCCATTACTGGCTACAGTAGCTACACAGTTACGACAAGCAGATAACCTAATGCTGGCTAATATGCATCAGCGTATTGGTGCCACACCCATACCTGAAGAACGCATGAGCTGGGGTAGAGTTCTTGCAAACCGTACTGATATTCAGCAAAACGGTCCGGCCGAAGGCCGCAGTACCGGCAATTATGCTGGTTTACAACTTGGCAGTGATGTCTGGACAGGCAATGGCTGGCGTATCGGTGGCTATATAGGCTATCTACATGGCAATCTGGATGTAGATGGCTTTGCCAGCGGCGTAGATGACAAAGTAGGCAAAAACACCACCAAATCCTATTTTATCGGTGCTTATAGCAACTATACCCGTACCGACGGAGCTTACGCTGATTTTGTATTACAGGCAGCACGTCATCGTGCAGACATCAAACCAGATTACAATCCTATTAGTAAACAGAAAGGACACGGTATCACCGCTTCAATAGAAATAGGCAAACCATTTACACTGGCCAACAGCAACTGGAAAATTGAGCCGCAAGCACAGATTATTCATCAGTGGCTGGATCTAAATGATAGCAATATCAGTGGTCACACTTCAGTAAGTCAGGAGCATAATAATGCGTGGTTATTCCGTCTGGGTGGACGTTTAGCAGCAACATATCAGCTCAATAAAGGCTTAATACATCCATATGCACGGGTTAATTTCTACTACTCACCTGATGGCTCAGACAAGACCAGCTACCGAACCATATCCACAACAACCACACTTAATGCCGGTGCCTCACATCGGAGTACAGAGCTCGCCCTGGGTGGCGCGTATGACATCAACAATACTGTAAAAATTTATGGAGAAATCGGCCATACTTGGTCAAATGGAGGCAATGCCAAAGTAAAAGTACCCGTCAATGCTTCAGCCGGCTTAAAAATTGACTGGTAACCCCAACGCTCCAGCATTACTTTTAGCATTATATAAACAACCACCTTAATCTATGATTAAGGTGGTTTCTATTAAATATAAAATAATTATTCAATAAAAAATATCTGATAAATAAATCCCTTTATTTTTTATTATTCTTGTGAAGAATCCTCCACAGACAAAATCATCCAATTCATATAACAAATATTCTTTACATTCATTGATAAAGTGTTGTTTTTAGGTAATATTAGTTTGTTTTAAACTTTTATTATATATTTTTGTTAATTCAATGGATTACAATAGATTACTTTTTATTTGGGAACCAGAGCAATGAAAAGTAAACACCATCCCATCTGGAATAATCAGATCCCCTCCTCAACAATAACAACATATCTAAAATCCGCACTTGGACAAAAAACCATCGCTGAATTAACTATTCTATCCTTTTTACTGATCTGTCCCGAAATCAGTTACGCTGCCTGTCAGATTCAAAATTTAGAAACAATGACATGCGCAACAAAAACCATTGCAAACCAATCACCTTTTACATTTCGTCTTCAGAATACAGATACCGACGTTTCTGAATCTGATAGCAATGATAATCAAAAGAAAGCAATCAATAAAACCTTCAGTGGAATCGTAAGCGGCGCAACTTACGCAGAAAACAATCAGGCAAAACGCACGGAACGAATTGTCATCAACAACCGCTTTAACTCGTTAATTATTGACGAATCCAGAGATATGGATATCGGTCAGTATGACAGTGGCCCTGCTGTACAAGCAAACAATTACGACACAGCAACTAACATAGATATCAAAACCCAAAATATTACCAATCAAGGTGATGGCTTAATCGTCAATAATGAAGGTAATGGTTTCACACATATCAAAACAGGAAACATTAACGCAACTGGCACCGCTATTGCCGTCACAACAGGCGAATTAGCACAGGACATATCCATTGATACACAGAATATTCAGTCCAGTGAAAGTAGTAATGTCGTCACAGTACAAAACAGAGGTAAAAATAGCTCCATCAGTATCAAAAGTGGCAACATATATTCTAGTGACCAAAGCAGCATCGGTATAACCGCTGAAAATCAGGAAAATACAAAAAATATTCTCATTCAAGCCAAAGACATTAATACCGGCGTAGGTATAAATGCATTTAATAACGGAACAGGTTTTACCACCATCAATACAGGAAACATCACAGCTGAGCAAAATGGCATCAACGCCACAAACGGCGACAACACACAGCAATTAACAATCAATACCAAAAATATAAGCGCAAGTACTGCCATCAGTGCTATGAATAGTGGTAAAAATTCAATTTTTATCAATACAAATGGCAATGTAACCGGTAATCAGATGGATGGCATTAATGCCATCAACATCGGTACTGCAAAAAATATTAATATTAATCATTCAGGCGGTACCCTCACTGGAGCAAACAATGGCATCAATACCGTCAATATCGGTACTGGAGACATTAATATTGAAATTGCTGGCAATGTTAAAGGCGGCAACGACGCCATCATAGCTCAAAACAGCGGCAGCGCTAAAGACATCAATATCGATCAGATTAATGGCAACATATCTGGTGACCTGAATGGTATCAACATCATCAATAATGGACTTGGAAACATCCGAATAAAAGCAAATGGCCAAATTCAAGGTGATATAGGATCCGCAATCAATATCAGCGGAAAACCCAGTACAACAACTAACATCCTTTTAGATAAAAATGCTGTAATAAAGTCAAATTCAGGTATTGCCATACAAGACGATAACACCAATACAAACATTATCCTGAATAATGGAGCCAAAGTCAGCGGACAAATACTACTTGGCGACGGCAATGACACCTTCACCATAAATCAGGGCGACACCAGCACTATTACAGTTCTCGATGCGGGTAACAAAGATACCAATGGGCTAAACGGTAATGGAGTGAAAGATATAGATACACTGAATATCAACGGATGGCTTACTGGTTCCTCAAGCAGCGAAGGAAAAGAAAACGATACAGCCCTTCGCAACTGGAGCATCATCAACATCGGAGGGAAATCCCAGTCACAAACAGACAGCACACTAAATCTTACTGGCGACCTAACAACCAATCAGCTGAATATCAATCGCAGCGGAAAACTAACATTTAACGGATTTTCCGCAGAAGCATCCTCAGACCATAGCCTGTCTGAACCTCATTCCATCATCATCAACGGCAATGTTACCAATGCTGGCATCATCAGCCTAGGTAACAAGCATACTGGAGATAATCTTACAATCACTGGTGACTATAACGGCGCCAAAGGCACACTCATCCTCGACACCGAGCTGAATAATGATAAAAGTATTACCGATAAACTAGCCATCAGCGGCAATGCCTCAGGCACAACCAGTATACAGATTAACAATATCAAAGGTCTCGGCGCCGACACAGGTGACAGCAAAGGTATTGAAATTATCAGTGTAGCCGGCACCAACATTACGGATGCAGAAAATGAACCTGTATTCACACTGACTGGCAGCCATGTCGATGCCGGTGCCTACGAATACCGATTATTTAGTGGCGATCAGACCAGAGAAGATAGCAACTGGTATCTGCGCTCACGCATTAAAGACACACCTAAGCAAGACGACAAAACCACCATAGTAAGTAATCACCCTGATAACAAACCAGTCATCACCAAACCAACCTACCGCAAAGAAACACCGCTTAACTCTTCAACCGCTGCACAACTGCTTCAAGCTGACAGCCTTATGTTGGCAAACCTGCATCGCCGTACAGGCACCACACCAACAGCAGAACAACGCAGAAGCTGGGGACGAGTAATAACAAGCCGTACTGATATTCGACAGAATGGAACCACCAGTCCACATACCAGCGGTCACTATAATGGTTTACAAATGGGCAGCGATATTTGGGACAATCCTCACTGGCATACAGGGGGATACCTCGGGTATCTGAACAGTCATCTGAATGTAGCCGGTTTTGCCAGCGGTATAAATGGGGATGTAGGTAAAAACGACATTCAATCTTATTTCCTGGGCGCCTACAGCACCTACACCAGCAATACTGGCAGCTATCTAGACATCGTTTTACAGGGCGCACAGCATCAGGCAGATATCAGGCCTACTGGTAATCAGGCCAGCAAACAAAAAGGACATGGCATCACAGCATCAGTTGAAATAGGTAAACCTTTTACAGTCGGCCACAGCGCATGGAAACTGGAGCCCCAGACACAGATTATGCGCCAGTGGTTGCACCTGAATGACAGCCAGATAAGCGGAAACACAACCGTCAGCCAGAACAGCAATAATGTTTGGCTGTTTCGTATCGGTGGCCGCATGCATGGTGATTTTCAGTTTAATAAAGGCATATTCCATCCCTATGCACGAATCAATTTTATCTATTCACCGGATGGCGACGATTACACCACTTACACTACTCGTACAGCATCAACCACATTAAATACCAGTCTGGCGCATAGCAGTACTGAAATGGCGATTGGAGGCAGCTACGAAATTTCCAATAAAATGAGACTTTACGGAGAATTTGGCCATACAAAATCTAACGGCGGAAATGCACAGATAAAAGCCCCTTTTAACGGGTCTTTAGGATTCAAAGCTGAATGGTAATATTTATAATGATATTATCATAAATAATGAATAATCTGTTTAAATAATCATTTAGCATAATAAGTCTAAGGAATCCAAAATAAAAATTAAATTCCATCTGAAAAACAGACATTAATAGACGATAATATTGCAAATAATCAATATTATATTAATCAATCGGAATAAATAAAACACAACACCTCTAATCAAATATTTCGATATAAAACTTTAGAGCTTAATACTTACAACATTGATACAAACCGGAGAAATCACCATGAATACACAACCGAAATCTACTTTGCGCCCATTGATATCACAAATAAGCCTATCCGCTTTATTATGCCTATCAAATAATATTTTTGCTGCAATCGGAGATACAGCAGCTGCAATAGATGCTTGTGAAAACAATGTCACCCCTGCCAAAAACCATACTATACCAACAGAAGTAGGCAATATTGCAATAGGATGCGCAAGTTTAGCAGCAAACGGCTCAGATAAAGAATCTAAATTAGTGAAGGGGTGGGCCATGGCAGAGAGAAACAATCCTTACAACAAAATCAGTGGCAAAGATTATGGAAGCAGTGCAGCAATAGGATTTGGCGCATCCGCCTATTCTCCTTTTACATTAGCACTGGGAAGTCACGCCAAAGCGTCTGCAAGCTCTGCAACAGCCATAGGTCCAGAAGCATTATCATCAGGTAATACATCGCTGGCTATCGGCCGTCAGGCCGCGGCCATTGCAGACTTTGCGCAGGCTATTGGAAATGTAGCCGCGGCCACAAATAAAGGAACATTGGCTATCGGACATTCCGCAACAGCAACCGGCTTTCGCTCCATAGCCATCGGTTCAGCCAATATCAAAAATGTTTCGACAATTGATCAAGATGTAAAGTTTCAGTCCGAAGACAACACCCAATCTTCAGGTGAGGACGCCATTGCTATGGGTAGCGGAGCACAAGCCGCAAAAGATTACACCTTGGCACTGGGTGCATTTTCTAAAGCCTTAGCATTGGACTCAATGGCAATAGGAAAAAATGCTCAGGCAATAGCAGAGAATGCCATTGCCATCGGCAATGGTGCCTCTGCAACCAAAACAGGTGGTACTGCGCTAGGCATGAACGCCAAAGTCTTAACAGAAAACAGCATCGCCTTAGGTATAAATTCCGTTACCAGCAGTGCATTAGGCGATGCATATCTAACCAAACAACCCCTTTCATCAGTCAGGGGAGTAGTCTCCATTGGCACACCAGAACAACTACGCCGCATCCAAAACGTAGCCGATGGCGCGCAAGACAGCGATGCAGCCACCGTTGCTCAGCTTAAAGCAGCAACTAGCTCCGTCATAAACACAGGACAATTGGATAACATATTGTCTTTAGCAAAAGATTATACTGATCGTAAAATTAGTCAGGTCACAACTGTATCCAATCAAAATCCGGCTAACATCAGCAATGATATCAACAAACTGAATAATGGCAGCGCGGGTATGTTTCAGGTAAACCAAAACGAGACAACTACCGCACCACAACCATCTGCTCCTGGTTCTGTAGCTGGTGGCTCAGGAGCCGTAGCCTCTGGCAACCACAGCACAGCAATCGGCAATCATGCACAGGCCAGAGCAGAAAATTCTGTGGCACTGGGCGAAAGTTCAGTGGCCACCCGCAATAACAGTGTCTCAATTGGCAGCGTCGGCCACGAGAGACAAATCAGCAATGTAGCAGCCGGCGTTGCAGACACAGATGCCGTTAATGTAAGTCAGATGAATCATGCACTCAATAAAATCGGCCACAATATCAGTCACCTGAATCGTAAAATCAATGATATTGAAGATAACTCAAATGCAGCTATTGCTTCTGCCATCGCTATGGCTAATCTGCCGCAGCCGATGAATGCCGGTGATGGTGGCCTCACAATGGGTTTCGGCACACATCGTGGTGAATCAGGCTATGCTGTCGGTTATTCTGTGGCCAGCAATAAAGGAAGCTGGGTTTTTAAAGCAGCGGCTACAGGCAACACTCAAGGCAAATTTGGAGCAGGTGCGGGCGTATTTATAAAGCTGCACTGATGAATAAAAATTATCGTGCAGACGGCACTTTATACTCAAAGTGCCGTTATTTTTTATAAATTAAATCCATCGCAGCATGAAAACGATTCAAAACAAAGTAGGAAATGGCTGAATATTATTAAGTTTTACCAAAAATAAAAACAAAAGGTAAACAACGCATAGACGTAAATCACTTCAGTAATGATTTATTTTAAATACTGATAACATTATGTTTCATAACAGCATTTTGTGATTAGCAACTAAATTTCATCGGTATTTGAATATAAAATCTCATCACCCCAAAACACATAAATATTACTGCCTACTTGAGCAAAACATTTCATACAGAACAGCTACAACAATCCTCTTCAACTGCGTCTTAACACCATATTATCGCGATGAATCAATTCTTCTTCCGCCACATAGCCTAATATTTCCTCAATTGCTTGTGATGGCTGCCGCAACAACCGACTGATTTCATGATCGCTATAATTTACTAATCCTCGAGCAATTTCTTGGCCTGTTTGATTACAAACAGCCACCAAAGCTCCGCGTTCAAAATGGCCATTTACCGCCATACAGCCGATGGGTAACAAACTAGAATGCTGTACAGTCAGCGCCTTGGCTGCGCCATCATCTACCACAACACTTCCTGCTAGCTGCACCTGCCCCAACAGCCATTGCTGACGTGCACTTAGACGATTTGCAGCTGGCGTAAACAAAGTACCTATCTGTTCTCCATCCACTACCCGCACTAATACATTGTCCGCATGTCCGTTAGCTATCAGGGTGGCCGCACCACTCAAAGCAGCACGTCTGGCTGCCACTACCTTGGTAAACATGCCGCCGGTTCCCACACTGCTGCCGGCACCGCCGGCCATCCTTTCCAGCTCAGGATGGTCAGCAGCAATTTGATGGATAAAACTTGCATCGGTATGCCGGCGTGGGTCGCGGTCATACAAACCATTCTGATCAGTCAGAATAATCAGTATGTCTGCTTCAATCAGATTGGTCACCAGCGCCCCGAGCGTATCATTATCCCCGAGCTTAATTTCATCTATGGTGACAGAATCGTTTTCATTAATAATGGGTACCACCCCTTGCTCCAGTAGGGTACGGATGGTACTGCGGGCATTCAGATAGCGAGTACGGTGACTCATATCATCATGCGTCAACAATATCTGAGCGGTCTGAATCTTCAGTGACACAAATGCCTCTTCATAGGCTTGAGCCAGTCCCATCTGACCCACTGCAGCCGCAGCCTGTAGTTCGTTGAGTGCTTTAGGTCGTACTGTCCAGCCCAGACGCTTCATACCTTCAGCAATGGCCCCACTGGAAACCAGCACTACCTGCATGCCACGCGCACGCAAGTGCGCAATTTGCTGTGCCCAGTTATTCAACATCGTCTGGTCTACACCCTGTCCACCGTTAGTTACCAGACTGGAGCCCACTTTTACCACCACACATTGTGTCTGGCGAATATCAAAACCTGAAAGATTCATACTGACCATGCCATTATTATTTTCATATTTGAATGAACCATTTTACCTGCTCTTATCTACTTTAATAAATGCTCATGCAACAGCAAAAACAGCAGCCATAAAGGCTGCTGTCAAATAGATAAAAGACCTTAGCTATGCATCAAAGCCTGTACACACCATGCCATCACGCCATCCGGCACTACACCCCATAGCAACAAAAGCAAACCGTTGATGGATAAAACCACTTTACCCAGCAGGGACATATTAAATACAGGTGCAGCCACAGAATCCGCAGTATCGAAATACATGGTTTTCACCACACGCAGATAGTAGAACGCGCCAATTAATGACATCACCACTGCATACACAGAAACCCATACATAGCCACTAGAAAGCAATGCTTTGATGACTGCCAGTTTGGCATAGAAGCCCATTAAGGGTGGAATACCAGCCATAGAGAACATAGCCAGCAACATTAGGAATGCATACCAGGCATTTTTCTGATTCAGACCGGCAAGATCACTGATATTCTGGCATTCAATATCTTTGTTAGATAACAACATCAAAATGGCAAAGGCCACAGAAGCCATTAAAGCGTAGGTGATGGCATAGTAAATGGCGGCAGTACAGCCAACTTCACCAGC
This sequence comes from Snodgrassella sp. B3800, assembly GCF_026535865.1. Taxonomy (NCBI): domain Bacteria; kingdom Pseudomonadati; phylum Pseudomonadota; class Betaproteobacteria; order Neisseriales; family Neisseriaceae; genus Snodgrassella; species Snodgrassella sp. B3800. Next base: position 50,205 of record NZ_JAFNPH010000006.1, read on the forward strand.
CAACAGCGCCAGCAGAATAAAACCCATATGTGCAACGGTTGAGAAACCGAGCATACGCTTGATACTGGTTTGCATAATGGCAGCAAGATTACCAATAAACAAAGAAGCAATCCCCAATAACAGCAACAAATCGCGCCAGCTTTCCCATTGCGTCAGCAGACCATACACCAGAATACGGAAAGCAAACACCGTGGCAGCGATTTTTGGCGCCGTACCAACCAGAGCAGTTACAGCAGTTGGTGCGCCCTGATACACATCGGGTACCCACATATGGAAAGGCACAGCACCCAGCTTAAATACGATACCGGCTACAATAAATACTACACCTAGTTTCAGCAACCATGGATTAGTGCCTTCCTGACTGGCAGCCAGTACTTGCTGCAACTGCAGAGTACCTGTTGCACCATATACCAGAGAAATGCCATACAACAGCAAACCGGAAGCCAGAGCACCGAGCACAAAATATTTCAGCGCTGCTTCAGCTGCACGGCCACTATCGCGCTGCAGAGCAATCAACGCATACAATGCCAGTGACAGTAATTCCAACCCAACATATAAGGTTAAGAAATGGCATGCAGAAACCATGATGTTCATGCCCAACAGAGCAAACAAGGTCAAAGTGTAAAATTCACCCTGATAAATATTTCTGGCACGGAGATAAGCCTGACTGTAGATAAAAACGGCTATCACCAATCCATACATACATAATTTGGCCAGTTGTGCCATACCATCAAGCACAAACATGTCGTGGAAGGCATATTGAGGTTGCTGTTTCCACACCAGACACTGCACAGCAGCGGTCAAAATCAGGCCGATAACAGATAAGGCACAGGTTATCCAGCGTTGCCGGTCATTCAGCCATAAATCCACCAGCAGTACGGCAAACAGTACGCCAGTTAGCACCAGTTCCGGTACAGCGGGAAATATTGTTAAATCTGTCCAGTTCATTCACATTTCCTTACAGTTTGCTTTGTGCCGCTTGGACAATTAAATCATTAGCTGCCTGATGCACAACGGCGATAAAGGGTTCGGGATACAAACCAAAACCAAGTACCGCTACGGCCAAAATCACCAGAATAAGCAGTTCGCGTTTATTTACATCTTTTAATTGCGCCACTTCGGGGTTTTTGATGGCACCAAAAATCACCCGTTTAAACATCCACAGAGTATAGGCAGCACCATAAATCAGAGTCAGTGCCGCTAGTGCGCCAATCCAGAAATTGGTTTTTACCGCACCGACAATCACCATGAATTCACCCACAAAACCGGATGTACCGGGTAGACCGGCATTTGCCATGGCAAACAGCAGCATGAATGAGGCAAATATCGGCATACTGTTAACCACGCCACCGTAAGCTGAGATATCACGGGTATGCATGCGGTCATACATCACGCCAATGCTCATAAACATGGCTGCTGAAACAAAGCCATGCGACAGCATCTGCATGATGGCACCTTTAAACGCCCAGTCATTCAGGTAACCGCCAGTAAACAGGAAAAAGCCTAAGGTCACAAACCCCATGTGGCTAATGGAAGAATATGCCACCAGTTTTTTCATATCGGTTTGCACCAGAGCCACCATGCCGATATAAATCACGGCAACCAAACTCAGCACAATAATCGCTGGAGCAAAATAGCGTGCTGCATCCGGCAGAATCGGCAGCATAAAACGCAGAAAACCATATCCACCAATTTTCAGGGTAATAGCCGCCAGCACCATGGAACCACCAGTTGGTGCTTCCACGTGGGCATCAGGCAACCATGTATGTACCGGCCACATAGGTACTTTCACTGCAAAAGACAGGAAGAAACCGATAAACAGCAGCACCTGTGCAGTCATGGCCAAATGTTTAATGTTGTGCCATGTTTCGATAGCAAAGCCGCCAGTCTGATTAGACAGGTAAACAAAACCCACCAGCATCAGCAATGAACCCATCAGGGTATAGAGGAAGAATTTGATGGAGGCGTAGACACGTCGCGGACCTCCCCAGATACCGATAATCAGATACATCGGTATCAGCATTCCTTCGAAGAACACATAAAACAGAATGGCATCCATGGCTGCAAAAGCACCATTGATCAAACCAGACATAATTAAAAACGCGGCCATATACTGTGCCGGTCGTTTCTGAATCACCTGCCAGCCAGCGAGCACCACCAGTAAGGTAGTGAAGCTATTCAGAATCACAAACAGCACAGACAGACCATCCACGCCCAAGGCATAGTTGATGTTGAGGCTGTCTATCCAGACATGAAATTCTGTAAATTGAAAGCCACCATTCAAGCGATCAAATTTGCAAAACAGCGGTATGGTGATGAGAAAGGATAGCAGCGCACCTATTAAGGCCAGCACTCTGGCTATCCCAGCGTGCTTGTCTGAGCCGGTGGCCAGCACAACGATACCGGCCAACACGGGCAGCCAAATCGCCAAACTGAGTAAGTAATCGTACATATTTATAGCCTAAAAATACTAAGTTGAATGCCTTGAATTAACCGCCGAACATGGTTTTCAGCAACGGCCAGAATGTCCATGCCACCAGCACAAACACGCCCAGCACCATAGCAGTTGCATAAGTATAGAGGTAGCCGGTTTGAATCCGTCGCACCAGTGCAGCCACTGTGGCCACAACGCGCGCAGCACCATTAACAATTAATTTATCAATGATGAGCACATCACCTACTTTCCAGAACAGCGTTCCCAGCAGTCGGCTGCCTTTGGCAAAAACGTTGTAGTAAAGTGCATCCAGATAGTATTTGTTGTCCAACAAGGTATATATCGGACGGATGGAAGACACAATCCGCGCCGGAATCTGTGGTTTTTTCATGTAGAAAAACCATGCCAGAACTACGCCGGCAATGACCAGCCATAACACTGGTGTAGTCAGACTGTGCAGAGCCATGGCAAAAATACCGTGATATTCTTCTGCCACGGTGGCCAATGCAGGGTGGGCGGCGCTGTTGATGAAAATTACATTATGGTAAAAATCGCTGAAGAGCATGGGTTTGATTGCCCACATACCGACAAACACTGATGGAATAGCCAGTAAAATCAGCGGAATAGTCACCACCAGTGGGCTTTCATGTGGATTATCCTGCGGACGCAGACCATGGTGTTCCTCGCCATGATGATATTCGTCCTGCCCGCTCTGGCGCCATTTTTCTTCGCCGTGGAACACCAGAAAATACAGACGGAATGAATAGAAAGCGGTGACAAATACACTGGCTACCAGTGCCACATAAGCGAAGCTGCTGAAAGGCAGTGTTGAAGCTTTCACCGCATCGATGATGGAATCTTTGGAATAGAAACCGGAGAAGAATGGTGTACCAATCAGAGACAAAGAACCAATCAACATGCAAATCCACGTTACTGGCATGTATTTACGCAGTCCACCCATGTGGCGCATATCTTGATCATGATGCATACCCATAATCACACTACCGGCTGCCAGAAATAACAGTGCTTTAAAGAAAGCATGGGTCATCACATGGAAGACAGCAATATTGTAGGCAGAGGCACCCAGTGCTACGGTCATATAGCCTAACTGCGACAGGGTAGAATAAGCAATCACACGCTTGATGTCGTGCTGAATCATGCCTAAAAAGCCCATAAACAGTGCGGTTATGGTACCGGAAACCATGATGACACCAAGTGCTGTATCAGACAATTCATACAGTGGTGACATGCGTGACACCATAAAAATACCAGCAGTCACCATAGTAGCGGCATGAATCAAAGCAGATATTGGTGTCGGGCCTTCCATTGAGTCCGGCAACCATACATGTAATGGAAACTGGGCTGATTTACCCATGGCACCAACAAAAAGCAGAATACAGGTCACGGTAATCAGTGACCATGGATGGCCGGGAATCAGTTCAATGGTGGCGTTTTTTACTTGATCGATGTGCTGGAATACGTCGGCATAGCGCAAACTGCCGCCAAAATATGCCAGAATCAGGCCAATACCCAGCACAAAACCAAAGTCACCAACACGGTTGACCAGAAAGGCTTTCAAATTGGCAAAGATGGCGCTATCGCGTTTGTAGTAAAAACCAATCAGCAGATAAGACACCAGACCTACGGCTTCCCAGCCAAAAAACAGCTGGATAAAGTTATTACTCATCACCAGCATCAGCATGGAGAAAGTAAACAGGGAAATATAGCTGAAGAAACGCTGGTAACCATCGTCGTCACTCATGTAGCCGATGGTATAAATATGCACCATCAGGGAGACACTGGTTACGATGACAAGCATGGTAGCGGTAAGCGTATCAATCAGAAAACCCACCGAGAAATCCAGCCCGCCCATGGTCAGCCATGTATAGACGTTTTCATCAAATGGCTGACGGCCGCCTGTCATAAACCCGTATAGTACCCACGCCGATAATACGGCGGATAAGGCAACGCCGGCAATGGTGACACTGTGCGCCCCTTTTCGACCTATCAGCTTACCGCACAATCCAGCCAGCAGGGAACCGATGAGCGGAGCCAAAGCAATAATCAGATAAACACTCATAATTTTCTCTCGTTCCTCTCAACCATCAGCCTTTCAGGCTGTCCAGATCCTGTACGTTAATGCTCTGGCGGTTGCGGAAAATCAGCACCATAATCGCCAGTCCGATAGCGGATTCAGCTGCGGCCACAGTCAGAATAAAAAACACGAAAATCTGTCCGGCGCTATCACCAAGATAACGGGAAAAGGCGACAAAGTTAAAATTCACTGCCAGCAGCATCAGTTCGATGGACATCAGAAGAACCAACACATTTTTGCGGTTCATGAAAATGCCCATGGCCGAGATGGCAAATAAGATGGCGCTGAGTACCAAATAATGAGTTAAGGTAATCATGCTTTCTGCTCCCCTTCTGATGCTTCTTCTTTGTTATCGTCAGCTGATGCAGCAACTTCAGGCTGCATTTTCACCATACGGAAGCGGTCTTTGGCCTGTACCTTAACCTGCTCGGCCGGATTGGTACGACGTGGGTTGTGGGTTTGCCGGTGTACCAGAGCAATAGCAGCCACCATACCCAATACCAGCAATATGGCTGCTAGTTCAAACGGCAGCAGATAAGTGGTGTAAATCTGCATACCCAGATCGCGTACATTACTGTAGTCAGCAGGAAGTGGATTGTCGCTACCGAGATGTGCCAGATCAAGTTGTGGATTGACCAGAATGACAATGAGCAGTGCGGCGGTCAGTATCCCCACCAATGCAGCAATCGGCGCATGACGCCAGAAACCGGCGCGCATCTGTTCGATATCGATGTTCAGCATCATGATGACAAACAGGAACAGCACCATCACTGCACCTACATACACCACCACCAACACGATGCCTAGGAACTCAGCCTGCATCAGAATCCACATCATGGCACTGGCACAGAAGGTCAGCACCAGAAACAGCACTGCATGTACTGGATTTTTAGCAATTACAGTATTAATGGCACCAAGCAGTATAACCGCTGCAAATACATAAAACAGAATTAAGGGTAAATTCATGATCACCTCTTAACGATAGGGTGCATCAGCGGCTTTGCATTTGGCGATGTCTTCTTCATAGCGATCGCCAATGGCCAGCAACATAGGTTTAGTGAAATATAAGTCACCGCGTTTTTCGCCGTGATATTCGAAAATACGGGTTTCGACAATGGCGTCTACCGGACAGGCTTCCTCACAGAAACCGCAGAAGATGCATTTAGTCAGATCGATATCGTAGCGGGTGGTACGGCGTGTACCATCCTCACGTTTTTCTGACTCGATATTAATTGCCATAGCCGGACACACAGCTTCGCAGAGTTTGCAGGCAATGCAGCGTTCTTCGCCGTTGGGATAGCGTCGCTGTGCATGCAGCCCACGAAAACGAACTGATTGCGGAGTTTTTTCTTCCGGAAAATAAATGGTTTCTTTACGTGCAAAAAAGTTTTTTAACGTCACTTTCATGCCCGCAAGCAACTCGGTCATCAGAAAAGTTTTAATTATATTTGCCATATTCAGTGCCTCTCCCTGTTTAACGCCATAAAGACAGGGGTGAAATCATCCACAATCCTAAAACAATCACGGCGACAATGGTGACCGGAATCAATACTTTCCAGCCCAGACGCATAATCTGGTCATAGCGGTAACGCGGAAACGTTGCCCGTATCCACAGATAGAAATACAGCACCAGTGCCATTTTCAGGAACATCCACAATACACTCGGAGTACCAATGAAGCCCCAACTTTGCGGAAAGGGTGATAACCAGCCGCCAAAGAACAACAAAGCTGTCAACGCGGCCACCAGAATCATGAAAATATATTCCGCCAGAAAGAATAAGGCGAAAGCGAAACCGGAATATTCAACATGGAAACCGGCAACAATTTCTGATTCACCTTCGGCCACGTCAAACGGGGCGCGGTTGGTTTCGGCCACGGCCGAAATCAGATACACCACAAATAACGGAAATAGTGGCAGCCAGTTCCACGAGAAAATGGAACCACCAGCTATACCTTTGGCTTGCGCCATGACGATATCGTGAAAATCCATACTGCCGGATACCATAATCACCCCAATCAGGGCAAATCCCATGGCTATTTCATAGGAAATGGTCTGAGCAGAAGCACGCATGGCGCCAAGAAAGGCGTATTTGGAGTTGGATGCCCAGCCCGCAATGATGACACCATATACCGACAATGACGTAATCATGAGAATATAGAGCAGGCCGGCATTGATACGGGTAAGAAACCAAGTTTCGCTAAACGGAATCACTGCCCAAGCGGCAAAAGCCGGCATCAGCGACATCATCGGGCCGATATAAAACAAAGCTTTATTGGCCTGTGACGGGCGGGTCACTTCTTTAAATAAGAGTTTTAATACATCGGCAAAAGGCTGGATTAAACCATAAGGTCCGGTCACATTCGGACCGACGCGCAACTGCATGTAACCGATGACTTTACGCTCAAAATAAGTCAAATAGGCAACGGTGATAATCAGCGGCAACATGATGATGACAATCTTGACGATTACAGACACCAGTAAACCGAAGTCGTTGCCTAATAATTGTTGAAACCACGCTTGCATGATTATCCTTTACTCAATTCCACAGTGGTCAATAAAGCACCCAGCTGCCAGTTACTCTGATGCAGTGGCAGCAGCAGTACGTTTTCAGGCAGGGTATCGTCCGCAGCTACGCTGACCGCTACCGCATCATTGTTCTGTTTCGCCCATGCCGTATCGCCATTTGTCAGCCCCAGTGCACTAAGCGTATGGCTGTGTGCTCGCGCAGCAGGAACGGCAGCATGTACTGTGTTCTGCAAAGGAGCTGAACGGCGCACGATGCCATCGGTGGCATACAGGCTGACACCACCTACTCGTACCAGACTGATAGCAGGATTGCTAGTGGCAACCGGCTGAATCTGATTATTCAGCAAAGCAGATAACTGGTCTTTGTCCAGTGCATCAGCCAGAATCTGCTGCGTGTTTTCATACTCAAAACCCTGCAGTTCAAGGACGTTGCCAAGTACCCGCAGTACTTTCCATAATGGTCTGGCTTCTCCATACGCCTGTACCACACCATGGAACGATTGCAGCCGACCTTCCATATTGATAAAGCTGCCAGAAGTTTCGGTAAATGGGGTGATCGGCAGCATCACATCGGCCACTTCGCGCAATACGGCACTATCATATGCGGTGAATGCCATGACTGTCTGTGCTTGCTTCAGCGCAGCAATAGCGGCAGCACCATTGGCCACATCCATATCGGGTTCCACATTCAGCAGCATCACGGCCTGTTTCGGCTGAGTAATTTGCGCGGCAATACTGTGTTCGGCCGTTTTAGCCGCCACGCCCACTATTTCAGCACCAATACTGTTCGCTGCTTGCGGCAAAACACCAAGAATACTGCCAGTTGCTTCTGCCAGATCCTGTGCTGCAGCATAAACGGCAGCGGCATCTGAATGATTAAGGACATCAGCGCCCAGAATAATGCTGGTTTTCTCCGCTTTTAATAACGCCTGCCCTACTTCACTGTTTAGTGCATTGCTTAACCAGTCTATCCACTGATAAGGATGCAGGCTGACTTGAGCCAGTAAAGGCATGAATAGTTCTTCTTGGGCTGCAGCCAGTACTGCCACCTGTGTGCCGTTTTTGGTGGCTTGCCGGATGCGAGCGGTGAGCAATGGCTGCTCCTGACGCAATCGGGCACCAACAATCAGAATTACTTCATTGGCCGCGAGCTGCTCAATGCTCTGTCCCAGCCACTGCGCCCCTTTTGCAGCTGCGCCCAGTCGCCCATCTAGCGCTCGTAGACGACTATCAACAGCGTTGATGCCCAGTCCTTGAGCCAGTTTGCCGGCCAAATGCATTTCTTCCACAGTATTGGCAGGATTGACCCACATGCCAATTGCTTCGCTGCCAAAATCGTGGCTGACACCATGTAAGCCCTTGGCCACATAATCGAGTGCAGTTTGCCAGTCGACGGTATGCCACTGGTTATCCTGTTTGATTTGCGGTTGGGTTAAGCGTTCCTGATACAGTCCTGCATAAGCAAAGCGGTCGCGGTCACTGAGCCAGCATTCATTAATGGCTTCGTTTTCCAGTGGCAATACACGGCGCACTGTATGGTCTTTGGTCTGCACAATTAGATTACTGCCCAGCGCATCATGGGCAGAAATGGATTTCCGTCGGCTCAGCTCCCATGAACGGCTGTCAAAACGGAATGGTTTGCTGGTTAAAGCACCAACTGGACATAAGTCAATGACATTGCCAGACAGTTCGGTTTCCAGTGTTTTGCCATTAAAGGGAGCAATTTCAGAATGTTCACCACGATTTTTCATCGCCAGCTCCTGTTTACCGGCGATTTCTTCAGTAAAACGAATGCAGCGGGTACAATGAATGCAGCGGCTCATTTCGGCAGCCGACACCAGCGGCCCCATCTCTTTACCGGCAACAGCATGTTTGGCTTCGCTGTAACGACTGGCGCCTTTGCCATAGCCCATGGATAAATCCTGCAGCAAGCACTCACCACCCTGATCACAAATCGGGCAATCCAGCGGGTGATTAATCAGCAGAAACTCCATTACCCCTTTTTGGGCATCTTTCGTCAATTTAGAATCGGTTTTCACCACCATACCATCGGTTACCGGTGTGGCACAGGCAGGCAACGGTTTGCGTGACTTTTCCACCTCAACCAGACACATTCGGCAGTTGGCGGCGATGGACAATTTTTTGTGATAGCAAAAGTGCGGAATGAACGTACCGGCCTGACGGGCGGCTTCTATCACCGTACTACCCTGCTCGACAGAAAGTTGTTTACCGTCAATTTGAATTTGTAACATAGGTTCGCAATCCTAACTAAGCAGATAGTGCCTTAGCACCAGCGATGTTCTTTCATGGGTTTGCCGTGTTCGATGTAGTGCTCAAACTCGGGGCGGAAATGCTTCATAAAGCCCTGAATCGGCATCACCGCCGCATCCGCCAACGCGCAGATTGTACGCCCCGAAATATTATTACCGAGTGATTCCAGCAAATCTAAATCCTCCGGCCGTCCTTTACCCGAGGTAATACGGTGGATAATGCGATACAGCCATCCTGTACCTTCACGACATGGGGTACATTGGCCGCATGATTCTTCAAAATAGAAGTAACTTAGCCGCTCCAATGCTTTAACCATACAGACATCTTCATCCATGACAATCACTGCACCGGATCCAAGCATAGAACCAGCTTTGGCAATGGCATCATAATCCATCGTAATTTCCATCATGACATCGGCCGGCAGTACCGGTGCGGAGGAGCCACCTGGAATCACTGCTTTCAGCTTTTTGCCATTGCGCATGCCACCGCACATATCGAGTAAGTCTCTAAACGGTGTGCCCAGCGGTATTTCGTAGTTACCGGGGCGTTCTACATGGCCGGAAACTGAAAATAGCTTGGTACCGCCATTATTTGGAATACCCTTATCCGCAAATTGCTGGCCACCATCGCGAATAATAAACGGCACCGAAGAGAACGTTTCTGTGTTATTGACAGTAGTGGGCTTGCCATATAAGCCATAGGAAGCCGGAAATGGTGGTTTGAAGCGCGGCTGACCTTTTTTGCCTTCCAGTGACTCCAGCAGAGCGGTTTCTTCGCCGCAAATATAAGCACCATAGCCATGATGGGCATGTAACTCAAAGCTGAAATCACTGCCCAGAATATTTTGCCCGAGGAAACCAGCATCTCGCGCCTGCTGTAAAGCAGTTTCAAAGCGTAGATAGCTTTCGAAGATTTCGCCGTGAATATAGTTATAGCCGGTAGCCGCACCCATTGCATAACCACCAATAATCATGCCTTCAATCAGGGCATGAGGATTGTAATCAATGATATCCCGGTCTTTAAATGTACCGGGCTCACCTTCATCGGTATTGCAGACGATGTATTTGGTACCTGGAAATGAACGCGGCATGAAACTCCATTTCAGTCCAGTCGGAAAGCCAGCGCCGCCACGTCCACGCAGGCCAGATGTTTTCAGCTCGGCTATCACATCGTCCTGCGGTATTTTGTCATGAATGATTTTTTTTAGTGCTTGATAGCCGCCGCGGGCTAAATAGGCTTCCAGCGTCCAGCATTCCGGATCAGTTGTATCAACCTGATTGAAAATTACGCCATTTTGGTACATTGCCATCAGTTCAACTCCGCCAGTTTCGCTTCGATGGCTTCTTCGCTCATAAAGCTACACATTTTATGATTGTTCACTAACAGCACCGGCGCATCACCACAGGCACCCATGCATTCGCCTTCTAAAAGCGTGTATTTGCCGTCAGCAGTGGTTTCGCCATAGCGAATACCAAGGCGCTTTTGTAGATATTCACCGGCATTGACACCACCACGCAACGCACAGGGAAGATTGGTACATACGGTGAGTTTATATTTACCTACCGGCTGGAGGTTATACATATTGTAAAAAGTAGCCACTTCCAATGCTTGTGCCGGTGGGATACCTATGTAGTCTGCTACTTCCTCGATGGTTTCTGGCTGTAACCAGCCCTTTTCTGTCTGTGCGATGCGCAGGGCTGACATAATGGCACTGCGACGCTGGTCGGCCGGATATTTGGCCAGTTCTGTATCAATCTGTTTTAAACTCTCAGCGGACAACATTATCTATCCACCTCCCCAAATACAATATCCTGAGTACCAATAATGGCGACTACGTCTGCAAGCATATGGCCGCGTGCCATTTCATCCATACCTTGTAAATGGGCAAAGCCCGGTGCACGGATTTTCATGCGATAAGGTTTGTTGGCACCATCTGAAATCAGATACACACCAAACTCCCCTTTCGGATGCTCAGTGGGCACATAAACTTCACCCTCCGGCACATGCATCCCTTCGGTAAACAGCTTGAAGTGGTGAATCAATTCTTCCATCCCGTCTTTCATAGCGGTACGATGTGGCGGCGCCACTGTATGATCATCCGTAATCACCGGCCCGGGATTGGTTCTGAGCCAGTCAACACACTGGCGGATAATACGGTTAGCTTGCCGCATTTCATGAATGCGACACAGATAGCGGTCGTAGCAGTCACCATTGATGCCAACCGGAATATCGAAATCCATGGCGGCATAGGCATCATAAGGCTGTTTCTTACGAATATCCCACTCTATCCCGGAGCCACGGAGCATCACGCCGGTAAAACCTTTCTGCATGGCTCGCTCTGGTGAAACCACACCAATCCCAACAGTACGCTGTTTCCAGATACGATTATCTGTAAGGAGATTTTCATATTCATCCACGCAGGCAGGGAACCGATTAGTAAAGTCTTCAATGAAGTCTAGCAAGGTGCCTTCACGGCTAGCGTTGAGTTTTTGCAATACCTTGGCATTACGGTATTTGCTGGATTCATACTTAGGCATGAAATCCGGCAGATCACGGTAAACGCCGCCTGGACGGAAATAAGCAGCATGCATACGTGCACCGGATACCGCCTCGTAAATATCCATCAGGTCTTCACGTTCGCGGAATGCATACAGAAACACAGTCATGGCCCCGATATCCAGTGCATGCGAACCGATACCCATGAGATGGTTGAGGATTCGAGTAATTTCGGCAAACATCACGCGAATATATTGAGCGCGAATGGGTACATCAATATTCAGCAGACGTTCAACAGACAGGCAGTAGGCCTGTTCATTACACATCATGGATACATAATCCAGACGATCCATGTACGGCAATGCCTGAAGATAGGTACGTGATTCAGCTAATTTTTCCGTACCACGGTGTAATAGCCCGATATGTGGATCGGCACGAACGATATTTTCACCATCCATTTCCAGAATCAGGCGCAACACGCCATGTGCAGCCGGATGCTGCGGCCCGAAATTAATGGTGTAATTGCGTAATTTAGACACCGTACTGCTCCTCTCTCACCACGCGCGGCGTGACTTCACGCGGTTCAATCGTTACCGGCTGATAAATCACGCGGCCTTCGGCCTCGTCATAGCGCATTTCCACATAGCCGGAAACCGGAAAATCTTTACGAAATGGGTAACCGACAAAGCCATAGTCAGTCAAAATACGGCGTAAGTCGGGATGGTTGTTAAACAGGATGCCGAACATATCAAACGCTTCGCGTTCATACCAGTTGGCACCGTTATAAATGTCCTCAACAGAATCAACCGTAGGAAAATCTTCCTCCTCTGCCCATACACGCACGCGAATGCGCCAGTTATTGCTGATTGACAGTAAATGGCTTACAACGGCAAAACGTTTGCCTTCCCATGGTTCATTTTTGTAGCTCTGATAATCCACACCACATAAATCAATCAGAGTTTCGAATTTCAGTTCTTGGTGGTCTCGCAGGATTTGCATCAGTTGGTGATAATCTGCGGTGGCGCAATCCAGCGTCAGCTCACCGCGATCCAGACAGTAACGTACTTTATCGCCGAAAGTGGTTTCACACACGGCCTTCAGTATTGCTATATCTGCCATATTTTCCTCACTTTCAGACCCGCGCTATGGTGGCGGTACGCTTTATTTTCAGCTGCAATTGCAACAGACCATAAACCAGTGCTTCTGCTGTAGGCGGGCAGCCAGGTACATACACATCGACCGGCACAATACGGTCGCAGCCGCGCACTACCGAATAGGAATAATGGTAATAACCGCCACCATTGGCGCAGGAACCCATTGACAATACCCAGCGCGGCTCTGCCATCTGGTCATAAACTCGGCGCAAGGCAGGCGCCATTTTGTTGCATAAGGTACCGGCCACAATCATAAGGTCAGACTGGCGCGGCGACGGACGGAAAATAATGCCGAAGCGGTCCAGGTCATAACGGGCAGCACCGGCCTGCATCATCTCTACAGCACAACAGGCCAGCCCAAAAGTAGCCGGCCACAATGAACCGGTACGCACGTAGTTGAGTACGGTATCGGCAGTAGTTGTGACAAAACCTTTTTTTAAAACGCCTTCTATTCCCATTCCAGAGCGCCTTTTTTCCATTCATAAACAAAGCCGATAACCAGAATCAGCAAAAACACCATCATCGACCAGAAGCCATAGGCACCCAGCTCTTTAAACACCACGGCCCACGGCACCATAAAAGCCACTTCCAGATCAAAGAGGATGAATAAAATGGCCACCAGATAGTAGCGCACATCAAATTTCATACGTGCGTTTTCAAACGCTTCGAAACCGCACTCAAACGGTTCCTGCTTCATTTTATACGGGCGATTTGGTCCCAGTAACAGACCCAGAGAAATAAAAAGAACTCCGGCAGCAAAGCCAACCAGAACAAATATTAAGATGGGGAAATAATTCGCCAACATAATTGCGCCGACCTTATGCAAATATTGGTAAAATTGATGTATTGTAACTAATTTCGAACGTTATTAAAAGTACGTATTACATTAAACAGAAATAAAAAAATAATGTTTTCAATAATATAATGATAATTGTTATCATTAATATCTTCAGACAATCACTTGTTAATTTTCTATATTTTTTTCTGCTAGAGAAAACTGAATATCAATTATAAAATTTTTTATTAATCCCTGTTAGTTACAATTTTGCTCTATAAATATCACTTTTAGATAATTCAAACAACATAATTAAGAGGATTGAGAGTCGCCCTGCAGTTTAACTTGAATTAAATTCTTTTAATCGATATTTTTCATTTGTTAATCTTAACGTTTTTAACTATACATAACATCTTTACCAGCCTAAAATATAATTTCTTGATAAATAAATAACTTACAAATATGCCTTATACTCCACACCGTCTGCCAGATGATTGCCGCAATATGAATGAAATCCGTAGCGAAATTGATAACATTGATTATGCGATCATTCAGTTATTGTCCATCCGTTTCGGTTATGTCAAAGCAGCCAGTAAATTTAAAAAAAATACTGCCGATGTTCAAGCCAGTGAACGTTTCAAAAGTATGCTTGAAAAACGCCAGCACTGGGCAGAAGAGCAAGGTCTTAACGGAGAGGTAATCAAAACGCTGTACTCTGATTTAGTTAAATATTTTATTGCCGAAGAATTGAAAGAATTTGAACGAAAGTAATAAGCTTGCTTTACTCATCAAAAAAGCTAAAATATTAAGCTATTTATTCTGCTTCGGCACGCCGGAAATCACGTATCCGGAAACCCAATGCGAAAAGAGCACCGAAGTACAAGACAATTCCGGCCGCAATCAAGGCACTTAGCTGACCTACTTTTATCAGTCCGCCACTATGCCAATTAAACGGCAAATAATGCTGCAAGAGCCACAGACCGCTTCCCATAATGATCAATGCCAACACCAGCCGTACCAGAAAACGCATCCATCCTGCTGTGGGTGTATACAGTTTCTGCCGCCGTAAAAGAATATACAACAGCCCAGCATTGATACAGGCACCTAAGCTGATGGCCAGAGCCAGACCAACATGATGCAGTTTCCACACAAACAGTAGATTCATTAACTGCGTCATACATAAGGTGAAAATCGCGATTTTGACTGGCGTTTTTATGTTTTGACGCGCATAAAAACCTGGTGCCAATACCTTTATCAAAATCAGGCCAATTAGACCAACAGAATAGGCCACCAATGCGCCTTGTGTCATCAGTGCATCATATTCATTGAACTCTCGGTACATAAACAGCGTCGCTACCAGTGGAAAGGACAAAACCGCCATACCCACAGCTGCCGGCAAAGTGAGCAGCATACATAGACGCAGCCCCCAGTCGAGTAAAGCGGAAAAACTGGCAATGTCATTAGTGGCAGAGTGTTTAGACAGAGTGGGCAGTAGAATTGTTCCCAGTGCTACGCCCAGTACACCCGTCGGCAACTCCATTAGACGATCGGCGTAATACATCCACGATACTGAACCCGATTGCAGATAGGAAGCAAAGATGGTGTTAATCACTAAAGATATCTGCGCCACTGATACACCAAGAATGGCCGGTGCCATTTGCTTTAAAACACGGTTTACGGCCTTGTCCCTAAGTTTTAGCTTAGGCATGGCCAGAAAACCCAGCCTAAATAAATATGGCAATTGATACAGCAGCTGCAACAATCCTCCTACAAATACTGCCCATGCCAGAGCCAGTACCGGCGGATGAAAATATGGTGCCAGCCATATAGCAAATACAATAAAGGAGATATTCAAAAATGTGGGTGTAAAAGCCGGCACACTGAACTGATGATAGGTATTGAGTACGCTGCCAACCAGTGAAGACAACGAAATCAAAAATATATACGGGAATGTGATCCGCAATAGCTGGACAGAAAGTGCAAACTTATCGGCATCTTGTTGAAAACCAGGCGCAGAAATATAAATTACCACCGGCGCAGCCAGAATCCCGATGGCAGTCACGATTATTAGCACAAACGACAGCAATCCGGCCACATGCTGCACAAAAGCCCGCGTTGCTTGTGGTGAACGCGTCTCGCGGTACTCAGCCAGTATCGGCACAAAGGCCTGTGAAAATGCGCCTTCGGCAAAAATACGGCGCAACAGATTGGGGAGTTTAAACGCCACAAAAAATGCATCTGTTGCCATGCCCGCACCAAAGCTGCGGGCTATTATGGTGTCGCGGATGAAACCTAGCACACGTGACAACATGGTCATGCTGCTGACTTTGGCCAGAGTACGCAGTAAATTCATCGATTGCACCAACTAAAAACAAAGGCGAAAGTGTACACCGGAATGGCTACCGATTCTATACGGCCAGAATTGAGCTCAAACGGATAGCACTAATCTGCCAAAACGTGCTATTCAGCATCAAATACAATTCAAACAAAAATTAACAGTTTACAAATAGTCACGAATATGGTTATAAGAGTGAACGACTTCTGGTAACAGAGATTTTGATTCATTTAAAGTGACTTAAGGAGCACCCGGTGAAAGTAGGTTTTGTTGGCTGGCGCGGCATGGTGGGTTCGGTATTGATGCAGCGCATGCAGGAAGAAAATGATTTTCAGAACATTGCTGATGCGTATTTTTTCACGACGTCGGCTGCAGGTGCGGCAGCGCCGGATTTTGGTCAGACAGCTAAAACTTTGCTGGACGCGCATAATCTGGAAGCTCTGGCACAAATGGATATTATTGTTACTTGCCAAGGGGGTGATTATACAAAAGCTGTGCATCAGCCATTGCGCGAACAAGGCTGGCAGGGTTTCTGGATTGATGCTGCCTCTACCCTGCGTATGAGTGATAAAGCCGTTATCGTACTTGACCCAGTCAACCGTGCTGTAATTGATACTGCATTATCTAGTGGAATCAAAGATTTTGTAGGTGGTAATTGTACAGTATCACTGATGTTGATGGCTCTTGGCGGTCTGTTTGAGCAAGATTTAGTAGAATGGGCTACCAGCATGACCTATCAGGCAGCTTCCGGAGCTGGTGCTCAAAATATGCGCGAGCTGATCAGTGCCATGGGTGCAATTGAATCACAGGTTAGTACCGAGCTGGCCGATCCGGCCAGTGCTATTCTGTCCATCGACCGCAAAGTAGCCGATTTTCTGCGCAGCGATGCTTATCCGCAGACACAATTTGGCGTACCGTTGGCCGGAAGCCTGATTCCTTGGATTGATGCCGATCTGGGTAATGGCCAGTCAAAGGAAGAGTGGAAAGGTTCCGTGGAAACCAATAAGATTTTAGGTCGTAGTACCCAACCACTGGTGATTGATGGATTGTGCGTACGTGTGGGTGCCATGCGCTGCCACAGTCAGGCGCTAACTATAAAACTGAAACAGGATTTACCGGTCTCTGAAATTGAACGTATTTTGGCGTCAGCTAATGACTGGGTAAAAGTCGTGCCGAATGAAAAAAATGCCTCCATGCACGAGCTGACACCTGCGGCTGTTACCGGCACATTAACTGTACCTGTCGGACGTATTCGCAAAATGGGTATGGGCGGTGATTACATTAGTGCATTTACCGTTGGTGACCAGCTTTTATGGGGTGCCGCAGAACCCATCCGGCGCATGTTGCAAATTGTTCTACACAGCAGATAAATATACAGTAGCAAGTTGGATAATATTTACTTGTCCTGTATTCATAACAGGGTGGTTTATATTTAATTACCCTGTTTTTTTCTGAGTGCATTCATAATCGCAATCTGTTCAGATCATTGCGAGAGCATCAATATAAATTCAGCCAGTCCGTATTAAAAGACTGGCTGAAATTCAAAGTAGTTTTAGTTCACTCAAAACGATTATGGTGTAAGCTCATCATGTTCGCTACTATTTAGTATGGCTTGATCCGTTTGGTGTAGCCACTGGCTGGTTAAAGTACCGGCGGTCATGGCGCCACTAACATTTAATGCCGTGCGACCCATATCAATTAAAGGTTCCACCGAAATTAGTAACGCAACTAATGTAATCGGCAAGCCCATTGCCGGTAATACAATCAAAGCAGCAAAAGTCGCACCACCACCCACCCCTGCTACCCCAACTGAGCTGATGGTTACTATTCCAACTAGGGAAGCTATCCACCAAGGGTCAAGCGGATTAATTCCTACTGTTGGTGCAACCATAGTAGCCAGCATGGCCGGATACAAGCCAGCACAGCCATTCTGCCCGATGGTTGCACCAAAAGAAGCAGCGAAACCAGCAATCGACTTTGGCACACCTAGGCGTTGTGTCTGTGCCTCGACATTTAGTGGAATAGAAGCAGCACTGGAGCGGCTAGTAAAGGCAAATGTCAGCACCGGCCAAACCTTCTGTAGATATTTTATTGGATTGATACCAGAAACCCCTAGCAACAAACCATGTACCATAAACATTAATGCCAATCCCAAATAAGACACCAGTACAAAAGCCCCAAGCTTGATGATATCTTGTAAATTGGAAGCGGCCACTACTTTTGTCATTAACGCCAGCACGCCATAGGGAGTTAATAACATGACGATCCGAACCAGCTTCATAATCCAACTTTGCAACGTATCTATAGCCAGCAATACCCTTTCACCTTTAGCGGCATCATCTTTCAAAAGTTTCAATGCCGCTATACCTAAAAATGCAGCAAAAATCACAACACTGATAATAGAAGTTGGATTTGCTCCAGTTAAATCAGCAAAGGGGTTTTTTGGAATAAATGAAAGAAGCAGTTGTGGTACGGTTAAATCGGCTACCTTTCCAACATAATTTGTTTGAATTGCAATATAACGTGCAGTTTCAGCCTCACCCTGAATCAAGCCGTTTGCAGTCAATCCAAACAAGCTGGTAAGAAGAGTTCCTATTAGGGCCGCAATAGCCGTAGTCAGCAACAATACACCTATCGTCATCAGGCTGATTTTGCCCAGCTGTGTGGCATTATGTAAACGCGCTACCGCACTCAGAATAGAAGCAAATACTAGCGGCATCACTACCATCTGTAAAAGCTGAACATAACCATTACCAATTACATTAATCCACTGCAATGATGCATCAACAGCTGGACTGGCTATGCCGTATACAAGCTGTAGCCCCAGTCCGAATAAAATACCCAGAATCATACCCAGCAATACTTTTCTGGAAAGACTCCATTTGATAAACTGCGTTCGACCAAGCACCCATAATAACAATGCGAACACTATCGTGTTCGCAAGCACGGATAAATTCATTTTATACTCCTGAACTGGCAAACCTTCAGCCAGCGTTTAATACATAGTGCTTATCAAGGATACGTAAATCTTCTCAGCTTGTGAAATAGCCCTTATGCATTCATTTATTCCTTTTTATTATATGTTAAAAGCATAATAACCGCTGTATTAGTCCTGTTTTGCTGACTGAATACAAGTTTTTTTTGTTATCATGCACACGTTTTGCTGAAATCACTTCTATTTTCTGTTTCAGCTTTTAATAATGTCTATATCCTGTTTGATTGGTGATATCTATGTCTGTTTATACCAGTGTCAGCGATGATGAAATGCGCACTTTTCTGCGCGATTATCACTTGGGTCGATTTATTGGTTTGCAAGGTATCGCTCAAGGGGTAACCAACAGTAATTACTTCGTTACCACCACACGGGGACGTTATGTATTAACAGTATTTGAAGCCATGACCCAAGCTGAACTGCCTTTTTTTCTGGATCTTACCCAGCATCTCAGTGCTCATGATGTAGCTTGTCCTGCCCCCATTGCCCGAATAGACGGTCGGTTGGATAGTACGCTTGCAAGCAAGCCAGCCTGTTTAGTTACTTGCTTGTCTGGCAAAGACACCAGCAGCCCTTCTGAGCAGCAATGCTTCCATACAGGAGCCATGCTGGCGAAAATGCATTTGGCCGGAACTGAATTTCCTCAAACAATGCCTAATCCACGCTACATAAGCTGGTGGCACGAAGCCAGCAATCGGCTGTTACCTTTTCTAAATGCAGAAGATAAGCATCTATTGCTAGAAGAAATTGCTTTTTTTGATACTCATAATCGTGCGGATTTACCAGAAGGTATTATCCATGCCGATCTGTTCCGTGATAATGTTTTGTTGGACGGGGAGCAGGTAGCCGGATTTATTGATTTCTATTATGCATGTAATGGCAACTTCATGTACGACCTTGCTATTGCAGTAAACGATTGGGCTCGACGAGCAGACAATCATCTTGATCAGAATCTGCAGCAAGCTTTTTTTCGTGGATATGAAAGCATACGAACATTAACCACTGATGAAAAAGATTATTTCCCGATTGCACAACGGGCAGCATGTATCCGTTTCTGGGTTTCACGCCTGCTTGATTATCATTTTCCGCAAGTTGGCGAAATCACCTTCATCAAGGATCCAAATGTATTCCGTGATTTATTACTAAGCTTGCGCCAGTAATATATTTTATATGCCATCAGCAATAGAAAATATATTAATTTCAAACTTTTCAATAAAAGCAAAGAATATACGGAAGAATTTTTTATCTTAAGAAAAGTTCATTTATTAAATAATTTATCAATCTAATAATTTATCAGCTTATTTAAAAAATAATTAACCATTCAATTTTTTTGATGCTTTTTATTCAAGGTTTATTCAAATGTTTTCTCATAGTTTTTTGTCTTAAAATAATTAATAGTGAATTAAGCCAACCAGATAGCTTCAGCATTAACCAACCATTTTTATCAAAAACTTTGAATTTTTTGAAATAATTATATTAACAAAACTACATCTATTCGTATCAAAACTGTGCGATGACATCAGATAAAAACAAAATCAAGAATTTTCACATAAGAAAATATTATTGTTGCGCCCTAGAGATAATTAATACTACTGAAAGAATCTGTTCTGAATCATTATCAACCAGATTTTTGAAAAAAGAATTAACTTTTATACACCATCGTCAATAATATAATTTATTATCAATAAATCTGCTAAATTAGCTTTTGAATCGCTAAGACAATAATTTTTAGATGAATAGTATATAAAATCTTGAATATTAATTATTTAATATTCATATAGATAGTCATTTGCATAATTATTATTGCTGACTATAATGACTTTTATTAACCATAAGAATTTTATTAAAACAACATACAGAGGCATAATGAACACACATAAATCAAAGCGTTCCGTCGCCAAAATCATCACATCGATCATATTATGGCTAGCTACTCTTTATCTGCTTATAGGAGGAATTTGGTTAATTAGTCTGGGCGGTTCCGCTTATTATGCAATCCTAGCAATCGCACTTGGTTTGTTCACCGTTCTATATCAGCGTAATTGCAGCAATAGCCTGTGGTGGTTCGCGATAATCCTCATTGCCACACTTGATTGGGGATTATCGGAATCCGGTACAGACTTTTGGGCATTGGCACCACGTTTTGACATTCTGTTTATACTAGGTCTGTGGCTACTGTTACCATGGCCAACACGCCAATTAACTACAAAACGCAGTGGCCAAGCCGCCATTGCCATTGGATTGATAGTTATTCTGGGTATCATGCTTTACAGCATTAATCATGACCCACAGGAAATCAACGGAACCATTTCGCGCGCCCAGCCAGCACCTGCAGTAGACCCAAATGGCGTAGCAGCAGAAGACTGGCCCGCCTATGGCCGTACACAAGGCGGCACACGCTATTCACCTTTAACTCAAATCAATACCAATAACGTTAATCAGCTTAAAGTAGCCTGGACCTACCACACCGGTGATTTCAAAACTAATAACGACTCAGCCGAAACAACTAATGAGCTGACACCAATTAAAATCGGTAACAAACTATTCATTTGTACACCACATCAGTTTCTGGATGCCCTCGATGCCACAACAGGTAAAAGGCTTTGGCGTTTTGATCCAAAGTTACGCAGCAATAAAACCTTTCAACATCTAACTTGCCGTGGTGTCAGCTATTACGACGCGACCAAAGCTAAGCAAAATGAAACCACTCCTTCTACTTTATGTCCACGAAAAGTCCTTTTGCCGGTTAATGATGGACGTTTAATTGCAGTTAATGCCGACAATGGACAAAAATGTCAGGACTTTGGCAATAACGGCGAAATCAACCTTCAAGCTAAAATGCCTTACGCATATTTAGGTGGCTACAATCCTACTTCACCGCCAGTAGTGACACCCAGCACTATTATCATTGGTGGGTCTGTTACTGATAATCTCTCCACAAAAGAGCCCTCTGGTGTCATCCGTGGTTATGATGCCAACAATGGCCATCTGAAATGGATATTTGATACTGGTGCACAAAATCCGAATGCTATGCCGGGTGAAAATACTACTTTTGTGCATAATTCTCCCAATGCATGGGCACCTCTAGCCTATGACCAGCAAAGGAATATTGTTTATGTACCTACAGGAGTAGGTACACCAGATATCTGGGGAGGAAATCGAGACAAACTCAAAGAACGGTATGCTAATTCCATCGTGGCACTAAATGCCTCCACCGGAAAACTTATTTGGCATTTTCAGACCACTCATCACGATTTATGGGATATGGATGTGCCAGCTCAACCATCATTAATGGATGTAACACTACCTTCAGGAAAACGAGTACCAGCCATTTATATTTTGACTAAAACTGGTAATATTTTTGTGCTTAATCGTGAAACTGGACAACCCATTGTTCCCATTACCGAAAAATCAGTACCACAAACCTTAAAACGTGGCAATCCGACTAAAGGCGAGCACTATGCAGCAACTCAGCCATTCTCAGCACTAAGCCTGACTCCACAGGGCAAACTCACAGATAAGGATATGTGGGGTGCAACCATGTTCGATCAGCTTGTCTGCCGAATTCAATTTAAACGTCTAAATTATGATGGCATTTATACTCCACCTTCTGAAAATGGCACGCTCGTATTTCCCGGAAATCTAGGTGTGTTTGAATGGGGTGGTATATCTGTGAATCAAGATCGTCAGATTGCACTAATGAATCCGATTGGACTACCTTTCATTTCTCGCCTGATACCAACCAATCCAAACAGAGCACAGCAAGAACAAGGTGCAGGCACAGAAAACGGTATGCAACCCATGTATGGGGTACCTTATGGAGTAGAAATCAATCCTTTCCTATCTCCGATTGGCTTACCCTGCAAACAACCAGCCTGGGGATTTGTTAGCGGCGTAGATTTACAAACTAATAAAGTAGTCTGGAAAAAACGTATCGGAACGATACGCGATAGCCTACCGAAACTGTTTGAACTGCCTCCGATGAAAATCGGTGTACCAGGGCTTGGCGGTTCAATATCTACTGCAGGTAATGTAATGTTTGTCAGTGCCACACAAGATGATTATCTGCGTGCCTTCGATACTAGTAATGGTCAATTATTATGGCAGGCACGCTTACCAGCAGGTGGTCAAGCAACACCTATGACCTATGCTGTTAATGGCAAACAATACGTTGTACAAATGGCCGGAGGTCATGGTTCATTTGGTACAAAAATGGGTGATATATTAATTGCCTACACCCTGCCATAAGTTTTAAAGAACACGGATAATCTGATTACTGACTGTTCATACTCAAATCAGACAAATATAAACAAAAAAGACATGTTAAAACATGTCTTTTTTTAGCCCTTACAAAATTCAGACGACGATATTAACCAAACGTTTTGGCACCACAATTACTTTTTTCGGCGTTCTTCCTTCAACAAAACGCTGTACAGATGGCTCAGCTAATGCCGCTGCCTGTGCTGCATCATTACTGATATCAGCTGCAACGGTAATCTGTCCACGCAGCTTACCATTTACCTGTACCATTAAGGTTATTTCATCTTGTACCAGTGCAGCTTCATCCACACGCGGCCATGCTGCTTCCCACAGCGTTTGCTGCGTAGACAACTCATTCCACAATGTTTCACATACATGAGGCACAATCGGCCACAGCAGGCGCAACACGGATTCCAACACCTCTTGAGCTACTGTACGTCCTAGCTCTGGACTGCAATCGGTACGATCATATTGATTAAGCAGTTCCATCACTGCAGCAATAGCGGTATTGAACTGCTGGCGACGGCCATAGTCATCGGTTACCTTGGCTATCGTGGTGTGTAATTTTAGACGCAATGCTTTCAGTTCAGCGGACAACCCATCCTGACTACCTGCAAATGCCTTTACACTGGTACCTTGCTGCAAATACTCATACACCGTACGCCATAAACGCCGTAGGAAGCGGTGTGCACCATCCACACCTGCATCAGACCATTCCAGCGATTGTTCTGGGGGTGCAGCAAACATCATGAACAAACGCGCTGTATCTGCACCATAACGGTCGATCAGCTCTTGGGGATCGACACCGTTATTTTTAGATTTAGACATTTTCTCAATGCCGCCAATACAAACAGGTTTGCCATCTGCTTTTAAAGTTGCCTCCAGTGGTCTACCCTTATCATCACGCTTCAAATCCACATCTTGAGGCGCAATCCATTCTTTACTACCATTCGCACCCTCACGGTAATAGGTTTCACAAACTACCATACCCTGAGTAAGCAGGCGTGCAAATGGTTCATCTACATTTAACAACCCTTCATCACGCATTAATTTAGTAAAGAAGCGCGCATATAACAAGTGCAAAATTGCATGTTCAATCCCACCAATATACTGGTCTGCATTCAACCAATAATTAGCCGCCTTTTTATCCACCATAGCTGTATCACATTGCGGCGAAGCATAACGTATCGCATACCAGCTGGATTCAACAAACGTATCCATCGTATCGGTCTCGCGACGAGCAGGCTTTCCACAGCACGGACAATTGGTTTCATAAAATTCCGGCATTCTGGTCAAAGGTGATCCAGCACCATCAGGAACAACATTTTCTGGTAATACTACAGGCAGCTGATCTTCCGGCACCGTAACATCACCACAATCATCACAATGAATAACCGGAATCGGACAGCCCCAGTAGCGCTGGCGAGAAATACCCCAGTCGCGCAGACGGTATTGCGTTTTCGGTGCACCAGCATTTTTCGCCTGCAAAATTTCACCTATACGTTCAAACGCTGCCTGAAAATCTAAGCCGTCCAATTCACCACTGTTAATACATTGCGTCTGCTCCTTACTGCCATACCATTCCTGCCAAGCTTGCGTATTGAATTCATCATCAGCCTGAGTAGAAGCAATTACCTGCTTAATCGGCAAGCGATACTTAGTGGCAAATTCAAAATCACGCTCATCATGAGCCGGAACTGCCATCACAGCACCATCACCGTAACCCCATAGCACATAATTAGCTACCCACACCGGCAGTACATCACCGTTCAGAGGATTAACAGCAAACCGACCTGTCGGCATACCTTTCTTTTCCATCGTAGCCATATCAGCTTCTGCAACTGAACCAGCCTTACACTCAGCAATAAACTGCTGTAAATCTGGATTATCAATAGCTGCTGCAGTGGCTAGAGGATGTTCTGCTGCTACCGCAATGTAAGTTGCTCCCATCAGCGTATCTGGACGTGTAGTGTAGACCTGCACATAGTCAGCATAATCACCGCTCAAACCGGCCTTACTGTCATCAGCTAGCGCAAACCGAACCTGCATACCACGCGACTTTCCAATCCAATTGCGCTGCATGGTTTTAACCTGCTCAGGCCAATGCTCCAGTGTATCCAGCCCATTAAGCAGCTCTTCAGCATAATCCGTAATTTTAAAGTAATACATCGGGATTTCGCGTTTTTCCACAATCGCACCAGAACGCCAACCACGCCCATCTACTACTTGTTCATTAGCCAATACAGTCTGATCTACCGGATCCCAGTTAACCGTACCATTTTTCTTATAAATAATGCCTTTTTGAAACAAACGCACAAACAGCCATTGTTCCCAGCGATAATACTCTGGCGTACATGTCGCAATTTCTCGACCCCAGTCAATCGCAAAGCCCAGACTTTGCAACTGTTTTTTCATATAAGCAATATTGTCATACGTCCATTGTGCGGGCGCCACTTGATGCTTCATTGCTGCATTTTCAGCCGGCAAGCCAAATGCATCCCACCCCATCGGCTGCATAACATTAAAACCATTAAGCAGACGATAACGGCTCAATACATCACCAATTGTGTAGTTACGCACATGTCCCATATGTAACTTACCAGAAGGATAAGGGAACATCGACAGACAATAATATTTGGGTTTTGGACTAAAATCTTCAGCGTTAAATAAGCGGTATTCCTGCCAGCGTGCCTGCGCTGCGGGTTCAATTTTCTCAGGACAGTATTGTTCTTGCATCATGAATCATCAATTTATTGTATAAAAATAGACCGCTATTATAACAGCTTACTCCAGACACCAACTTGCAATTAATTACTTTAGTAAGATAGTAGATTCCTTCAACTCTTCGATATTGAAAACATACTATGTAATCAATCAATTTAAATAATATATTCACATTGCATATATTTATCTAAAAAAAACCACCGATACCAAGGGAGAGAATATCGGTGGACAATTTGCGGGAAAACACTACTTACTCAATACTGACTGTCAGGCAACAACAATATTGATAAAATAATTATATTAATCCGAGCATTAAACGCAGTTAATCTATGCTAAGTCAAACAAAAGAATTTGTTTTATTCCACAGAATCAGCCAATTCATGTGAAGAATTAAATTTTTTAAGCAATTTTAATGCCTTATCAGGATCATCATTGCGCAGAATTTTCTGCACCTCATTTTCTAGCATTAACAAATCACTTTGAATAATCTGATTTTTTACTGCTAGAATGTTATTCGCATTCATCGAAAAACGACGTAACCCCATCGCCATAAGCAGACGCGTATACTGGGCATCTCCAGCCATTTCTCCGCAAATCGACACTGGTTTATTTAACCGCACAGCAGTACGAATAACATGTAATAGCAGCTTAAGCACTGCAGGATGACCAGGCTGATATAAATAACTAACGCTTTCATCATTACGATCAGCAGCCAATGTATACTGAATCAAATCATTGGTACCCACAGACACAAAATCAATCAGTTTCAGAATAGAATTCACAGTTAAAGCAGCTGATGGTATTTCTATCATCGCGCCGACCTGAATTTTTTCATCAAACTTTTGAAAACGGTCATTTAACTGCTGTTTAGCAGTATTCAGATGAGTTAAGCATTGTTGAATTTCAGTGACTGACGAAATCATTGGCCACATCATGCGTACAGGACCGAGAACAGCGGCTCTCATAATAGCCCTCATCTGAGTACGAAACATCACAGGTTCTGCCAAACATAATCGAATTCCAGTCAGACCTAGGGCTGGATTCATCGTATGACTGGGTCCAAACCAACGCGGATTTTTATCAACTCCCAAATCAATAGTGCGTATAGTTAATGGTTTACCTTTCAGTTTTTTTACCACATCAGCATATTCTGTATATAACTCATCTTCTGTTGGTAATGCATCCCGATTCAGGTAAAAAAATTCACTGCGGTACAGCCCGATACCATCTACACCCAGATTGTTTAATGATTTAATATCATTAACACTTTCAATATTGCCTAAAAGCTCTATATTGATGCCATCTAGAGTTGTTGCCGCCGTATTTTTTAGTTTATTTAATTGCCGTTTTAGACTACGAAATTCGCGTAAACGCCGACGATATTCTTTTAAAATAACATCATCAGGCGCAATAATGACCACGCCCATTGAACCGTCAACTATTATCAATTCATCTTCATTAATTAACTCACGAGCATATCCAAGCGCAATTACCGATGGAATATCCAGACTACGCCCCAAAATAGCTGTGTGACTAGTTGGACCACCTGCATCTGTAACAAAAGCAGCAATACGGCTGTCTTTAAAAAATACGGTATCTGCCGGTGATAAATCATGTGCAACCAGAATCGTATCTTCTTCAAAGTCCTCGGCTTCAGTTACAACTTCTGTAGATAGTCCAATCAGATTTTTAAAAATACGCTCAACCACCTGCAACATATCTTGTTTACGCGCGCGCAGATAATTATCTTCAATTGCATCAAACTGTTCAGCTAACTTATCTGTTTGTAATTTTAAAGCCCATTCAGCATTAATACACTTTTCTTTAATAATATCAACAGGTTCTCGAGACAGGCTGACATCTCCAAGCAGCATCAGATGCAAAGAAATAAACGCACCTAGTTCCGAAGGTGCATTTTGAGGAATATCGGTGCGTAGCTGTTCTAACTGACGGCGTGTCGTTTTAATAGCCTGCTCATAGCGGGCAATTTCTGCTGGAATTTCTTCTATGGATAAATCGCGATGAGGAACATCGTCCATTCCACGTACGACTAAATGAGCCCGTCCAATAGCTACTCCGGTTCCTACTGCCACACCATGCAGCACTATACACATTATTCGTCTTCACCAAAATAATTGTTAATCAGTTCAACTAATGCCTGCATCGCCTGATTTTCATCTACTCCATCTGTTTCCAGCTCAATAACACTACCCTGCGCGGCAGCTAGCATCATCAGACCCATGATACTTTTACCATTCACTCGCCGGCTTTTCCGTGTTACCCACACTTCACACTGAAAACTACTGGCCACCTGAGTAAACCTATTCGAAGCTCGTGCATGCAAACCTAGCTTATTAACAATTTCAATTTCCTTTTTTATCATGTTAGGGCTCATCCTGATTAGATATAGTCATAATACCGGCGATAGCAGCTGCTTTAACCTCATCAGCAAATTTATGCACATCTTCTGCTTTAGTAAAATTTTGCAGTGCTTTGATTAACATAGGAGCATTCAAACCAGTAAGTAGAATAACATCTTCTCGCTGAATCAGCCGGCGTACCAAATTGCATGGCGTAGCTCCAAATATATCTGTCAAAATCAGTACACCATGGCCATAATCCAAAGCGGCTAGTTTCTCTACCACCTCTTTATGTATATTTTCTATTAAATCGCTGCTACGTACCCCGATTAATGAAACTTTTTCAGGTACAGATCCAAAAATATGCTGAATTAACTGCATATTTGCCTGTCCCACAGTCTCATGGGTTACAATCATCAAACCTATCATCGTATAACCTATTACAATTACAGCTCCAAGTGTACCGAATATTTCTCATAAACGAAAAATAATTGCACATGCTATCGCTGCCCAGTAAAAATAAGCTAAAACTCAACTGAATATCATTTTTTCGAAAACTTATCATACTTGTCTTATAGCAGAAAGAGAAATATTGAAAGAAAAAGATTCAGGTTTTAAGCTTTATCCACAAAATGTGTATTTTAGTCAAAATTCTTAATATACAACTGATATCAATTTTCAATGAAAAATTCTTAAGTTCTTGAAATGCTCAGTTTTTAATAATTTATTATTTAATAAATCTTTTGGACAAAATTATTGTTAAGATTTTTTGTATCATACTTATTTTTAGATATTTATGATTTCAAATCAAATTATCTAACCGAGACGTACGGCACACGTAACTACACAGGATTTGACTACAGCAACAGCAGGCAAGCAATCTATTTCCTCTTCGGCCGCGAAACCACCGGCCTGCCGCAGGAGTTCGCACAGGCCAGATCAGATCACTGCCTGCGTATCCCTCAGACTTCCCATATCCGCTCATTGAATCTATCCAACGCAGCAGCCATCGTAGTGTACGAAGC
>NZ_JAFNPH010000007.1:0-77020 GCF_026535865.1 Snodgrassella sp. B3800
ATGAGCGGATATGGGAAGTCTGAGGGATACGCAGGCAGTGATCTGATCTGGCCTGTGCGAACTCCTGCGGCAGGCCGGTGGTTTCCCGACCAAAAGCGAACGGGCGTGTTATTACTGAATACAAAATTTGTTACGGTAAAAGAGGATAATTCTGTGCCGCTGGTTAAAAAAGCAAATTTGCTCAGTCATGAAAATTTGACTTGTTTATTGTATTGTTGTGAATCGGAACAGTTAAATTTTACTGATATATTACAGGCGCTGGGTAAGCTGCTGGCTGAACGTGATGGTCTGAGCAGTATGGCTATGGTCGATGCGGTAGAATTGGTATTTTTTTGCATGAAATCTGAATATGCTAATCGGTGGTTTGAGTTACTGTCTGGAGTGAATCGGACAGGAAACGAAGAAGATTAGTGATTATCTGCAAACTTCTGTTTGTAGATAAATTAGTTGTTATTATTTTAGTAATCGTCGTGAATTGAATGTTATGAATCATCAGGATAAGCAGTTATCTTCTAATCAGTTGTTTCTTTCAGTCATTTTGATGGTGGCCGGTGCGCATTTGTGTAATGACTTGATTCAGTCAATGCTCACGGCCACTTATCCTTTACTGGAAGAAAAGTACCGCTTAACTTTTGCACAGGTGGGCTGTATTAGTCTGGTTTATCAATTCACGGCTTCGATTTTACAGCCAGCGATTGGTTTTTATACGGATAAGCATCCGAAGCCCTATTTGCTCCCTTTGGGAATGGTTTCGACGACATTTGGTTTGTGTCTGCTGGGTCTAGCAAATCAATTTTATTTGTTGCTGGTAGCAGCCGCTTTTCTAGGTGTTGGTTCGTCTACTTTCCATCCGGAAGCTTCGCGTGTGGCGCGTAATGCTTCGGCAGGCCGTTATGGTCTGGCTCAATCGGCGTTTCAGGTAGGGGGTAATCTGGGTTCGTCGCTGGGGCCTTTGCTGGTGAGTTTTGTGGTTCTGAGATATAACCGTCAAGCTAATATTCTGTGGTTTGTGTGTATTGGTGTTTTGGCTATTGCTTTGCTCAGTCGGATAAGTGCATGGAGTGCTCATCATTTGGCGGCTAGCAAACACAAGAAGGCAGTAAGCATGGTTTTACCTTATGACCATAATAAGACGGTTTTAGCATTATTTATTCTGGCTGTGCTGATTTTTTCCAAGTATTTTTATATGGCCAGTATGAGTAATTATTACAGTTTTTATTTGATAGAAAAATTTGCTTTACCAAAGCAAACGGCGGTGCTGTTTCTGTTCTTGTTTCTGGCCTGTGTGGCGATTGGAACGTTTGCCGGCGGACCGATTGGTGATCGTGTCGGACGCAAGTATGTTATTTGGTTTTCTATTCTTGGGGCTGCGCCATTTACGCTGGCTTTGCCGTATGCCAATCTCTGGGGTACGGCGGTGCTGAGCTGTTTGATTGGTCTGATTATTTCTTCAGCTTTTGCGGCTATTATCGTGTATGCACAGGAGTTGATACCGGGACGGGTAGGTTTGATTGCTGGACTGTTTTTTGGTCTGATGTTCGGTATGAGTGGTATTGCGGCTGCGGTGTTGGGTTATGTGGCCGATAAAACCAGTTTGCAGCTTATTTTTAAGTTCTGCTCTTTTTTGCCGTTGCTGGGCATGCTGACGGTTTTGTTACCGGATGTGGAGCACTATAAACGCTGAAATGATTAAAGGCCATGGTTGATGGCCTTTTTTGTTGTCTGCTGATGAACTGAGTTAAATGATTTTTAGCTGCTTGAGAGACAGTTTTAGAAAGGCGTAAAAAATGGGGGCAAATACAAGCCCAATTACACCAAACAAAGTTTCAGAAAATACCATGGCAATCAATAATTCGCAGATGCCTGCATGTATTTTGCTGCCAACAATTTTGGCATTGAGTACATATTCGACTTTGTGAATGATAATTAAATAGATGAGTACAATTACTGCTATCCAGAAGGAAACTGTGAAGCCAACCAGACACATAATGGTATTGACAATTAAGTTGCCGA
This sequence comes from Snodgrassella sp. B3800, assembly GCF_026535865.1. Classification (NCBI taxonomy): domain Bacteria; kingdom Pseudomonadati; phylum Pseudomonadota; class Betaproteobacteria; order Neisseriales; family Neisseriaceae; genus Snodgrassella; species Snodgrassella sp. B3800. Next base: position 2,014 of record NZ_JAFNPH010000007.1, read on the forward strand.
TGATGGGTATGAGGCCGAGTACGAAAGTGGCAAGTATTAGGCTTTTACTGAAGGGCAGGTGTATGCCGAAGATGGGTAGAACAATTAATAGGAAGATGGCTGTCATGATGGCATTGAATAATGCAATGACTACCTGAGAGAAAGCAACGTATTGGAAAACCAGCACCAGACGGTCGAGGCCATCTTTGAGTGCCTGCATGTAGATGGTGGGAGAGGTTGAGGTTTCGTTGATACTGCGCTTGTTCTGCTGATAGCCGGCGATTAAACCGATTATCATGCCAATTATAATGATAAGTAGGGAGTGAAAAAGTTGTTTAATGACTGATTGCAAGTAAAGTACATGCTCTTTTATGAAGTTAAGAGCATTGGCGCGTAATTCTACGAGGTCATCCGGAAGGTAATTACTTAATTCTTTTGGCAAGGCACTGGCGATGCTGTTAAAGAGATTCTGTATGTGAGTAAGAGTCTGCTGGGGGTCTTTGGCTACGCTGATTACCCAGCTGATAAGATAGCTGAAACCGCCTATGAGTAAGATCATGATGAGCAGTGAGAGCAAAAGTACTGAAAAAATTTTGGCTTTGCTACCCCAGCGCTGCATTCTGGTGGCCAGATAATCTTCCAATTTCTGGGTAAGAGTATAGGTAAGGAGGCCGGAAATTACGCCAGACATCAGGTGTATTTGCATAAATATGATAAAAAATATTGAATACAATACGACGAAAAACAGGCCGATTTTTTGTTGTTCGTTTAACAGCATGGTTGATTTTTAATCCGATTCTGATAGGGCTTATGGGGTGACTTTGTGCTGAATATCATACCGTTTGCTGGTGTTATTCTGTGTAAACGGGATGAGCTAACTTTGCGCACAAATTCGCAGCATCTTTTATGAGCTTGATTGTGTAATGATTTAGCTATTATTAGGCTGTTTCTAATTTAGTTGATTGTTCGAACAAAATGCATCTTGCTGGCTGTCCTGCTGCCAGTGGTATTCGATTCTGGTGGCAATTTTTTCGGCGGTATTTTTATCCGTTCTGTTTTGCACAAATGCTAATGCCATGTCCATTCCTGCACTGATACCGGAAGAGGTGTAGTATTTGCCGTCTGTAATCCAGCGGGCTTTTTCTATCCATTTGGTTTTTGCTGATGAGGTTTTTACCCAGTCAAAGACGCGTTTGTTGGATGTTGCCTTGCGTCCATCGAGTAATTCGGTTTTGGCCAGCAGGGCGCTGCCGGTGCAAACGGTGAGCACATACGTGCTTTTTTGTGCTAGTGATTTTAGTTGCTGGATAAAATCAGTTTGCTGTATCAGGCTACGTGTGCCGGGCCCACCGGGTATAAAAAGGGTATCTATATTTTGGGGAATGGATGCAAAGTTTTCAGTTGAGATACTGATGTTATCCTGATTGCAGATAAGACCACCGTTTTGTGAATAATACTGTATGCGCCAGTCCGGTACTTTGCCAAATATTTCTACTGGCCCGAATACATCTAGTGTTTCAAAGTCTGGGTAAAGCAAAATGGTAATTTGCATCTGATTTTCCTTTGTCATCTGTGGTAGGGATATATTAAGTTGCTGGACATAATAAGCAATTTGTTGTACTAACAGAATAGCAGAGTTCTCTGAGTTTTCTGAAAAATTTTTAATCAGATAAAATGTAAAAAATTTTTTTGAATTTTGTAGCATAGTCTCCGTTGGTTAATATGCATAATAATTATTTAACGCAGGTTTTAGTAAAACAGATAAATCAGAAAAAAATTTTTTAATCAGGATAAAAAATATTTCTGCAAAAAAATAAGCATAGAATGGACAGCCAATATTTGCTGTTAAGCGCACATACTGGGAAGTAGTTAGAGCTAACGTTGCAAAATATTGAGCCTTCCAGCTTTCATTGCCCATATTGCTGGAGGCAAAATTGGAGGCGTTTTCGGGACGGGTATCATGCTGGTGGGTTTTGAGTAATTAAAGCACTTACTTAGGATAATGAGTGGGCTATCGGACGTGTATTCATAGGTGAGATTGGCGCTTTTGTCGTTTTGATGCGGTACACCAGTTTGCGTTTCCATGCGCCATCTAGTCCGTATTTTTTGATTTCAGCCTCACTGGGGTAGGGCATTTCGTCGCGCATGGCGGCAAATGGTTCCCAGCCGCTGTGATTGCTGTTCATTATTGACCAACTTATTTTATGGTCGCTATTCGGACGGATGTTGCTGACTTGGGTTGTTGATGCCAACTAAATCTTTGTTAGGTTTGCTGGCGATGACGGTAATGGTGGGCAGGGCGCAGCTGTTAAGGTTGTTGTGTTCACTTTGATCCTCGGCCAGAACCGGCTGCATAATAAATAAGCTGGCGTAAACAGTACAAACTGGAGAGAGAAAACGGGTATGACAGGCGGGTTGCATGAGAGCCTGACTGGTAAAGGTTAAGATAAATTAAAATTATAATCTTTCTTATTAGTATTTTAATTTAATTTGTTATGGGTGTATATTTATTCTAATTTTAAACTCAAATTATGGTTTTAATGCTGGGTTTTGTGCTGAATATGAAGCTTTTTGTTAATTGAAAAATATTTTGGAATGGAGTTGTAATATGGAAGATATTCGTTTAGAGATAGATCAGATTGATCACACTGTTATTAAGCTATTGGGCTCGCTTTGAATATGATAATGCTGCTAGTGAATTTAAAAAAGTGCTAGTGCTGTACAAGCCAAGGCCCGTTTTGACACTATGCTTGAACAACGGAAGCTTTGGGCCAATGAGTTAGGACTAAATGGCGATATTATTAAAGAGTTATATACAAATTTGGTTCGTTATTTTATTGATGAAGAATTAAAGCAGTTTAAAAATAAAGAAAATAAGGATAGTTTGCCCTATGGCTTATACCAGTAAACAACAGTTATTGAATGAAATAAACAAAACCGCTAAATTGTTTATTGAAGAATTTGATACGTTAACAGAATCTCAAAAAGATGAGTTAATTCATGGTGTAGATCGTACTCCTGCGCAAATGATTGCTTATCAGTTAGGATGGCTGGATCTTGTTAAGTCTTGGGATGATGATGAACTTGCAGGAAAAATCCCAACATTACCTGCAGAAGGCTACAAATGGAATCAGTTAGGCACATTATATCAACACTTTTATAAGATTTATCAGGATTATTCATTACAAGAATTGATTACATTATTTAACGAGAAACTTGTTATCTGGAATAATTGGATTGAATCTTTGGATGATGATACGTTATTTATTAAAGACACACGTAATTGGACTAAACCTTTCCCTGAATCTTGGACGGTAGCGCGCTTTATTCATATCAATTCTGTGGCACCGTTTAAATCATTTCGAACCAAAATCAGAAAGTGGAAAAAGTTAAGTGAACTAGTTTAAACGTAACTTAAAATTAATATCAATGTAATCAATTAGGAATTGATATGGCTTTTTCAGAAACAGAGCCACAACTATTATTACAACTAAAATTTGTGGGTAGCGAAATTATTGACAGACTTGAACAAATGGAACTTGATTCTTTTGATAAATTACGCCATGCCACTTTAGATGAAATTCTAAGCAATGGATTCGTTATGTTTGTGCGCTTTTGATTGTGGTGTACTGAAAAATTTACAGTCAGGCTATTTGTGGCCTGACTGCTTGCATAAGAGGATGGGATCAGTTGTTTTCTATTATGCGGTTGTTCAGTTGTTGCACGGGGCGGTTGTTATTTTTAGGTAGGTATTGTGCGATTTCTGCAATTTCTGCTTTGGATAACGTAATCGGTTGGCGGAATAATATCCATGTTACGGGTTCGCTGCATGGTGGAGTGGTCAAAGAGCCGGTATAGCGGTAATAGCTATGATTGTGCGGGTAGAGGTGTTCGGGATTAAATAAGATATCAGTGTTTTCGCTACCATTTTTAGCCAGTTTTTTGAATACAGACAATTTTTCAAAATAGGAGTTTTGCTGACCTTCTTGTACAAATACTGCTACAACTAAATTGCTGTGGTCAGCGGCCTGATGTACAAAATGCAGCTCAAGAGGATAGCGTATGCCGTTGATAGTGTGTTCAGCTGGTTCGTGGGCATGGAACTGAACCAGTGTGTAAGTTTTATTGTTGTAGGTCAAATTGCTGTTTGAGTCGAAATTGAACTGAAGGGAATGGCCGTTGTCGACTATCTGTTTGATATCGGCATGGCGATAGTCGAAATTCAGAGGTGGAAGTTTATGGTTGGTTTTGCTATTAAAGATGTCTATCGGGGATTGGGTTTTACCTGTGGAGCAGGTTTGCGCGTCAGACATTTTTCCCCAATTATCCGGTGCATAGTCACCTTGATAACCCCAGTGAGTCTGAGCCATGGCAGAGCCAGCGAGTCCAAGGGTGAGACATAATCCTAAAATGCTTTTTTTCATGATTTAGTTTCCTTTTGTAAATTATGCGAATAGTTTAGTCTTCTTTGTTGGTGATGTGAATACTTGTGTTGGTTAATAAAAACTAATTGTTAAATTTGGTTGGATGGTTATATGATGATTTTTTCGTAGGTGAAAATTATGCTGAATCTGCAATCTAAGCTGCCCAATGTAGGAACAACGATTTTCAGTGTCATGTCGGCTTTGTCCGCAAAGTATGATGCGCTAAATTTGTCTCAGGGTTTTCCTGACTATACGGTAGATAAGCAATTAATCGAACTGGTAGAGCATTATCTGCGTGCGGGAAATAATCAATATGCGCCTATGGCTGGTGTGGTGGGTTTGCGACTGCGTATCCAGGAAAAGTTTCAGCGGGTGCATGGGCTGAGTGTGGATGCGGAACAGGAAATTACGGTTACGGCAGGCGGAACGCAGGCGATTTTTACCACTATTGCAGCGCTGATTCGTCCGGATGATGAAGTAATCATTTTTGAGCCAGCTTATGATTGCTATGCACCTGCGGTTTCATTGTTTGGGGGTAAAGTGGTTCCGGTACAGCTGGCTGCACCAAATTTTTCAATAGACTGGGATTTCGTCCGATCGTTGGTTACGGCGCGTACACGGTTGATTATTGTGAATAATCCAAACAATCCGGCCTGTCGGGTATTCAATAAAGCTGATGTGACGGCTTTGGCTGAAATAGTGCAGAGTAATGATATTTTTGTGTTAAGTGATGAAGTATATGAACATCTGGTGTTTGATGATGCCCGACCACAAACATTGCTGACACAGTCGCTGTTACGGGAGAGAACTTTTGTTGTGGGCTCGTTTGGCAAATTGTTGCATGCTACAGGCTGGAAAGTGGGCTACTGTGTGGCTGCACCAGCCTTGATGGCTGAGTTTCGTAAGGTGCATCAGTTTAATGTATTTAGTGTGCATACTCCTACGCAATATGCAATTGCTGATTATCTGGCCGATGCGTCTCACTACGAGAATCTGGGACACTTTTTTCAGCAAAAACGCGATTTTCTGCTGGCGGGTTTAAGCAATTCACGTTTTAAAGTTTATGTGCCGCAGGGTACGTATTTTATGCTTTTGGATTATAGTGCTATTAGTACTGCATGTGAAACTGAGTTTGTGCGTGAGCTAGTGGCTAAATATAAAGTGGCGACAATACCTTTGGCTGCGTTTTATCATGATGGTTTTAGCCAGCAATGTATACGGGTATGTTTTGCTAAGCGGCAGGAAACGTTGGAGCAGGCGGTAGAGTTGCTGTGTGCGGTGTGAGAAGAATACTTTGAGATGGGGGAAAAGACAGATTTTTGAATCTGTCTTGTTGCTTAGTATTAGTGGTGGAGCCAGCTGCTAAAGACCTGTAAATATAGCCAGCCGCCAAAGCCAATAAACGCAAAGCCGCCGATACGGTCGATAATCAGGCACCAGTTCAAGTAGTTGCGTTTGACCACGGGTAAAGAAAACAGCCACAACATCAAGCACAAGGTAAGAAGTACTTGTACCAGCAAAATAATCATAATTTCATATTTTAAAGTTGGCTTATGAACATCTGCCATGGCCATAGACATAACGCTGCCAAGATAAAGAACGATTTTGGGATTGGATAGGTTGGTAATCAGGCCTTTCCAAAAAAAATGTTTTTCTTGTAGGGGTTGAACAGTAACGTTATTTTTAGGAATAGCGGTTTGTAACATTTGCCAGCCGCAATAAATGAGGTAGGAGCCGCCGGCCAGCATAAGAGTGTTTTGCAGCCATGGTAGCTGGTGCAGTATGGCACTATAGCCTTCAATGGTCAGAGTCAGCCAGAAAGCCACTCCGGTGGTGATGCCCAGCGCAACGCAGAATGCTGCCCGTCGTGAGTGGTTTAGAGCGGTTTTGCTGATTATCAGCATATCCGGCCCAGGGGACAGCTGGCCGAGCAGGTTAAGTAACACGATGCTGACAATCATGGATTGGGTTTGACTAAGCATAATACAGATTCAGATAAAAACGGCTATTTGTTACGGCGTTTGGCACGTGGATGTGTATTGTCGTAAATCTGTGCCAAATGGTTGAAATCGAGTTTGGTATATTGCTGAGTTGTGCTGATGGATTTGTGTCCGAGCAGTTCCTGTACCGCGCGGATGTCGTGGGCGCTTTGTAATACATGGCTGGCAAAACTGTGCCGCAGCATATGCGGGGATAAATGGCGGTCGCTACCGTGAGTAATGGACCAGATATTCAGACGATTCTGAATTTGACGTGCGCTCAGACGGGTGCCACGCCGGCTAGTAAATACTGCATTTTCTCCAGAAACTGCGTAGCGGTGCGGTAGATAATTCTGTAAAGCTTCGATACTTTTTTGTCCTAAAGGGACCTGACGTTGCTTATTGCCTTTACCTCGCACATGTACCCAATTTTCTTTCAGCATTAGATGGTGTAAGTCTAGTTGCACCAATTCGCTCAGACGTAATCCGCTGCCATACAATAATTCGAAAATAGCCTGATCCCGTAGGGACAGCGGGTCGCTGGCACAAGCATGGTCAAAAGCCTGATTGAGTTTTTCGGCCGGTACTGCTTTAGGCAAGCGAGCACCGGCTTTAGGTGCTTTGATGTTGCTGGTAGGGTTGGCGCTGATGTATCCCTGTTGTTGCAGAAAGTTAAAGTAAGTCCGCCATGTACTGAGTTTGCGTGCCAGTGAGGCAGGCTTATCTCCCAGACCACTGAGTTTTTTTAGAGCGCCTACCAGATGCAGACGAGTGATATTCAATGGGCTAAGATTTTCCGGTAAAAGCTGACTCAGCTGAATTAAATCACGCTCGTAGGCAGTGCTGGTTAAGGGAGATAATCCGCGCTGTTGTAAATGCTGGAAAAACTCATCCCATAATGTCCAGTAAGAGGTAGAAGCTTGCTTCATTCAATTACCCCAGCGATGGCGCTGCGAAAAATTTCAGGTGTGCGGCTAATGCGCTGGCGCTTGTAATTAAAGAAAGCCATGCCGGTTTTTACCATTGCAATGGCGGCACCATCACGGGTGCGATGCAATTTGTATATCAGGGTAAAACCTGTATTGCTTAGGTTGGTAATTCCTAAGTCAAAATCCAGTTCATCGCCATAAAATCCCTGTCCCTGAAATTGCAGAGCGGCATCCAGCATAATCAGGCCGGTACCGCCAATATCTATTTCGTTGAATCCGTAACTTGAAAGTAGACGCATACGCGCTTCATGACAAAGGCGTAGTATGGCATCGTTTGAAAGATGATTGCCGTAATTAATATCGCCTATCTGTACTTTGATGCGCGTGTGAAACAACCATTTTTCTGGCGTTTCAATTTGAATGCGACTCATGGGTTATCCTTTATGAATGCAAGCTAGATGGTAGCAGGTTTTAAAAGAAACGTTGATGGACTGGCATTTACTTCAGGCAAATTTGTGCTAAGCTTTGCCAGTAGTTTTCTGGTTATATTGATGTTTTTCAGTTTAATTCAAATCAGGTTATGGTTTGTTGAGCAGGGAGAATAACGATGTATCACAAAATTATGGTACCGGTAGATGAAAGTGCGGCTGCGAAACGAGCCTTACAGGAAGCCATCATGCTGGCCAGATTGTGCCAAAATGCTGTTTTACGAGTAGTCAATGTGGTGGATCTAGCACAGTTTAGCTGGGGAGGTGTTGGTGCTTTGCCATCTGAAGAAGTGCGTAAAGCAGTCAATGCCGCCGGTAAGAAAGGACTGGAGCAAGCAGAAAAAATGCTTCAGGAATCCGGTCTGCAATACGAGGTTGAGGTGATTGAGAGTGCAGGTGATAAGGTGGCTGATATGTTGATTCAGGAAGCCACGGAGCATAATGTTGATTTACTAGTGATGGGTACCCATGGATTCAGTGGCTTCATGCATATTCTAATGGGTTCGGTAGCAGAAGGGGTATTGCGGCAATCTGATATTCCGGTGATGCTGTTACGGGTACGGGAAGATGATTAAAACTGACAAGCTAGTGTTTCCCATTCTGAAACGAGCTGGTGACAATAATTTTATGTTTTAATCATACTAGCAAAACACTATCCGCTATTGGCGCAGGTTTGGATTATGGTGCAGTGATTCGAGTGCAATATTGATAAAGTTTGGTGCAATGCTGGTGATATCGATATTGTGCGGGTCTGTTAGCCACAGGTTGGTCAATCCGATAAATAGTGCCTGAAAATACAAGGCTGCCTGCCGTATATTAATGTTTTCTGGCAGAATATGTTGTTGGCAACATACCTGAAACACAGCACATAAATTCTGCCACCATAGATTTTGGTATTTTTGCAACAACGCCACAATTGCGCGGTTGTCTTCAGTATGCTCACAATTTAAATGCAGGATATAGCAGAATTTTCGATAACGCTCATCATTGGCCATACGTTGGAACATCTGATTCAGTGCCCGCATAAGGTTGTGTAGTGCATCCGGCGAGCTGGTGTCAATATCATGGCGCAGCTGCTCACTCAGTTTACTGAAAACCTGTTGGAATAACGCGTCAAACAAGTCTTCCTTATTTTTAAAATGCCAATAGAGCGCACCACGTGTGACACCGGCCGCGCTGGCGATTTCCTGTAAAGATGCACGGCTGACGCCGCGCCGGTAAAAAATATCCAAAGCAGCGGCCATGAGGTCATCTCTGGTTTGCAAAGCTTCCTCTTTGGTCTTGCGCATAATAAATTTCCGTTTATCTGTACATTAAATTAGGCAAATCTGTATTTAATCCAGATTGACACATGTATTTTTGATTAAAATAACTAAGTTATAAATTTATTGCATCTGGTATACATACATTGTTGCATGTATAATGCGCAGCGTAAAGTTATTCCTGATTAAATCGTCTGTTGTCGCATAAGCAGGTTGTCGGATATTTTTATCTGACAGCCCGCAATGGCGTCACCAGCGCTATTTGTGTCATATTTATAGCGCAGCAGAGTAAAAATTCATTTAATTTTTAATTATATATGCACATATTGAGGTGAGTATGGGAACGAATCGAAGAGCAGATAAATGGCGCATCAGTGCGATAGTGCTGGCCAGTGCGCTGGCTTTAGCTGCATGTGGCAAAAAAGACAACGGACCAGCACCACAGGCGCCAATGGTCAGCGTGCTGACGGTACAACCACAGACGGTTACAGTAGACACTGAGTTGACCGGCCGTTTAAAGCCGATTCGCGAATCAGAAGTGCGTGCTCGTGTGGCCGGTATTCTGCTGAAACGCTTATTTACAGAAGGCACTTATGTTAAGGAAGGGCAGCCATTGTTCCAGATTGACAATGCACCTTACCTAGCTTCATTACAGTCTGCCCGTGCAAGTTTGGCTACAGCACAAGCCAATGCAGTAAAAGCTGATGCAGACGTGGTTCGCTATCGTCCGCTGGTAGCCGCCAATGCCATCAGTAAACAGGAATTTGATCAGGCCATAGCTCAGCAGCGTCTGGCACATGCACAGATTGAAAGTGCACAGGCTGCGATAAAAACTGCGCAGATAAATGTAGGTTATGCTTATGTACGCGCACCAATTTCTGGCCGTATCGGCAAAGCTTTGGTGACTGAAGGCGCATTGGTCGGGCAGGGCGATGTAACGCAGCTGGCGCTGATTCAGCAAACACATACTTTATATGTGGATCTGACCCAGACTGCAGCTCAGGCTATGAAAATCCGTCAGGATATTGCTTCTGGCAAAATGAAAACTATCAATGGTGCAGTGGAAGTAGCTATCAAACTGGATGATGGCAGTGAATATCCTCAAAAAGGACGTCTGCTGTTTACTGATATGACAGTAGACGAAGGCACGGGCGAAGTGAAAGTGCGTGCGGAAATTCCAAATGATGATGATATGTTACTGCCTGGGCAATTTGTACGGGTAGAAATTCCGCAAGCTGAAATTCAGAACGCTATTGTATTGCCACAACAGGCGGTAACCCGTGGTGCCAATGGCGATACGGTTACAGTAGTTAATGCCGATGGTAGTTTGGCTGTTCGTCCGGTAACCGTTGTACAGCAGAAAGGCACAAACTGGGTAATCAGTGGTGGTCTCCGCGCAGGGGATAAAGTTGCAATGGATGGCCTAGCACTGGTGCAGTTAACCGGAGCCAAGAAAGTACAAACTCAGCCATGGAAAGCGACCGCAGCCAGTGCACCAAGTGCGCCATCAGCCACAACCGCTTCCGCACCTAAGGCTTCTGCGGCATCTGCCTCACAAGCCAAGTAAGGATTAAGTAATATGTCACGATTTTTTATTAACCGACCGATTTTTGCATGGGTGGTGGCTTTGTTCATCATCATTGCCGGTATAGTGTGTATTACCAAGCTACCTGTTGCACAGTATCCGACAGTAGCCCCTCCTTCTATTACTCTTACTATTTCCTATCCAGGTGCTGATGCCCAGACTATTGAAGATACGGTGTTGTCACGTATCGAACGTGAGATGAACGGTCTGGAAAATTTGGACTACATGGAAGCTAAATCTTTGTCCAATGGTACCGGTACCTTAACCTTAACCTTCTATCCAGGCACTGATGACGATATTGCGCAGATGAATGTGCAAAACGCTTTGTCGCGTGCTGAGCCGCGTCTGCCGGCTATGGTAAAACAAACCGGTGTACAGATTGCTAAATCACGCAGTAACTTCCTGATGGTAACCATGTATACCAGCGATAATCCCAATCTGACACCGGCAGATATGGCGGACTATGTGGCACGTAATATTCAGCCAGAGCTGCAACGTATCGATGGGGTGGGTAACGTGATGGTGTTCGGCTCCGAACGTGCCATCCGAATTTGGCTGGATTCAGACAAACTGCGCAGTGTGAATCTGACACCAGCTGCAGTTAATGCTGCTGTGGCAGCACAGAATCAGCAGATTTCTGCCGGTAGCCTAGGTGCCTTACCCTCTCCAGACAATATTCAGACCACTGCAACTATTGTTGTTCCTGGACAGCTAAAAACAGTTGAACAGTTCGAGAATATCATTGTTAAAGCCAATACTGATGGCTCGCTGGTACGCCTGAAAGACGTTGCCCGCGTAGAGCTGGGTAAACAGGATTACTCAACTGGCGCCCGTTTGAATGGTAAAGACGTAGTCGGTGCTGGTATTCAGCTGACTACCAAAGGTAATGCGCTGGCCACTGCCAATGCAGTTAAAGCCAAGCTAGCGGAATTACAGAAATATTTCCCAGCCGGCATGAGCTGGTCTGCACCGTATGATAGTTCTACTTTCGTCAGCATTTCTATTGAAAAAGTAGTACATACACTGGTAGAAGCCATCGTACTGGTATTCTTGGTAATGCTGCTGTTCCTGCAAAACATTCGCTATACCCTGATACCGACCATCGTGGTGCCGATTGCATTGCTGGGTGCATTTACCATCATGTATTTTGCCGGCCTGTCGATTAACGTACTTACCATGTTTGCGATGGTGTTGGTAATTGGTATCGTGGTTGATGATGCCATTGTGGTGGTAGAAAACGTCGAACGTATCATGGCAGACGAACATTTACCACCAAAGCCAGCTACCGAAAAAGCTATGGGACAGATTTCAGGTGCCGTGGTGGGTATTACTGTCGTACTCATTACCGTATTTATCCCGATGGCGTTCTTTTCTGGGTCTACCGGTAATATTTATCGGCAGTTTTCTGTGGTGATGTCTGTAGCCATCTTCTTCTCCGCATTCCTTGCTTTGTCGCTGACACCGGCTCTATGCGCCACACTGCTCAAACCGATTACCGAGCATGAAGAAGAGAAAAAAGGTTTCTTTGGTTGGTTTAACCGCAAATTTACCAGCGGTACCAAAAAATATGAATCCAAAGTAGCCTATGTACTGCATCGCAGTGTACGCATGTTTATCATCTATGTGGTTATTGCCGGCTGTGCACTGTTTGTCATGCTGCGTCTGCCTACTTCATTCCTGCCGGAAGAAGATCAGGGCTATTCCATTGCTCTGGTTCAATTGCCACCGGGCGCTACTCAGCACCGTACGCTGGATACCTTCAAAAAGATGGAAGACTTCACCCTCCGGCAGCCTGAAGTGAAAAACATGGTATCTGTACTTGGTTTCAGTATGACCGGCCAGGGACAGAACGTAGGTTTGAGCTTCCTCGTGTTGAAAGACTGGTCAGAACGCAGTGGGGCACAACACAGTGCCAATGCACTGGCCAACCGCATTACCGGAGCCATGATGGCATCCGTACGTGATGGTTACATCTTCGCGCTGGTACCACCATCCATTCCTGAGCTGGGTACCAGTACTGGCTTTAGCTTCCGTCTGCAGGATCGTGGCGGTAAAGGCCATGAAGCATTGTTGGCTGCGCGTAATCAGCTATTGGGAATGGCGCGTGAAAGCAAGGTATTGACTCAGGTACGGCCAGATGGCATGGAAGATGAACCGCAATTGCAAATTGATATCGACCGTGATGCAGCCAATGCACAAGGCGTATCGTTTGGCGATATCGCTACTGTACTAAGCACGGCACTGGGTTCCAACTACGTAAATGATTTCCCGAATAAAGGTCGTATGCAGCGGGTGATTGTGCAGGCTGATGTTGCTTCACGTATGACTCCGGAAGACCTGAACAAACTAACCGTTAACAATGCGCAAGGTCAGCTCGTACCATTGGCCGGCATTATCAAAACCCGCTGGATTACTGGTCCGGCTCAGACCATCCGTTATAACGGTTACACCGCGATGTCTATTACGGGTAATGCTGCACCTGGGTACAGTACCGGTGACGCTATGGCTGAAATGGAAAAAATTGCCAGCAAACTGCCTGATGGTTTTGGTTATGAGTGGACAGGATTGTCTAAAGAGGAAAAAGATGCAGGTAACCAGTCTACTATCCTCTATATGTTCTCACTACTGGCAGTGTTTTTGTGTCTGGCCGCTTTGTATGAAAGTTGGACCATTCCATTATCAGTGATGTTAGTGGTACCTCTGGGTTTGCTAGGTGTTGTTCTGGGGACGTGGTTGCGTGGCATGGAAAACGACGTTTATTTTCAAGTGGGGCTAATTACCGTAATTGGTCTGAGTGCCAAAAACGCCATTCTGATTGTGGAATTTGCCAAAGACCTGCAAGAGCAGGGTAAAACACCGCTCGAAGCAGCACTAGCTGCCGCTCATCTGCGTTTCCGTCCAATTCTGATGACTTCTATTGCCTTCATCATGGGTGTAGTACCGTTGTATTTTGCCAATGGCGCTTCTTCTGCCAGTCAGCGTGCAATCGGTACCAGTGTATTGTGGGGCATGTTAGTTGGCACCTGTCTGGCCTTATTCTTTGTGCCTGTGTTCTATTCAACTGTACGTAGTCTGTTCAGCAGAAAAAAGAACGACCAAAATGGCAACACGCCTGACAATAGCAAAAACCTGCCAATTGCAGTAAACAGTGATGGCGGTGCCAGCATACAGTCCGGCAACCAGACAGACAAAGAGGATAAAGCATGAAACACATTGTAAAACCTACCCTGTTGGCTGTATTAATTGCCGGGGTTATGTCTGCCTGTTCGATGGCGCCACGCTATCACCAGCCAAAAGTTGAAATGGCAGAAACCTTTCCTGGTGCAGCAGCCAACAATCAGCGGGCCGGTGAAGTAGCGGCTGCCAATCTGGGTTGGCAGGATTACTTTGCTGATGAACGCCTGAAACAGATAATCAGTCTGGCTTTGGCCAATAACCGTGATTTACGCGTCGCGGCATTGAATGTCGAAGCTGTGCGCGCACAATACGTGATCCAACGGGCAGATCGTTTGCCGGCTCTAAGTGCCACCGGTAATGGTGGCCGCTCTCGTGTAGCACAGGATTTAAGTGCTATGCGTGATGCAAGTGGCCGCCAAACAAGCTATATTGCTGAATCATATAACGTGGGTTTAGGCGTAACCGCTTTCGAGCTGGATCTGTTTGGGCGAGTGAAAAGCCTTTCTGATGCTGCACTGAATCAATACTTCCAGCAAAAGCAGGTGCGCGATTCTACCCAGATAAGTCTAATTGCCAGTGTGGCTAAAGCTTATTTTGATGAACGCATCGCCCAAGCTCAAATGGACTTATCCAGCCGCGTATTGACATCACGTGAAGAAAGCAAGCGTCTTACTGATTTGCAATTCAAATCCGGCGTGATTTCACAGGTAGACGTAGATGTAGCTGAAGCACAAATCGAAACCGCGCGTGCAGATTATGCAGCTGCTAAGCAGGCACGGGATCAGGCACACAATGCCTTAACCCTGCTGGTTGGTAAACCTCTTCCAGATGACCTGCCTGCCGCGGCTCCATTAAGCCAGCAGTTTGTGAATGCTGAATTACCAGTTGGTTTGCCATCAACCATCCTGTACCAGCGGCCTGATGTGCGTGCGGCAGAGTTTGCTCTTAAATCAGCCAATGCCAACATAGGCGCAGCTCGAGCAGCCTTTTTCCCACGCATTAGTTTGATTGGCAGCATCGGCTCAGGCAGCAATGACATCGGTCACCTGTTTAACGGCCCGAATCGCACATGGAGCTTCACCCCACAGATTACCCTACCAATTTTCACATGGGGACAGAACAAAGGTAATCTGGATTTAGCAACCGCACGCAAAAACATCGCCGTAGCTCAGTATGAACAAACCGTACAGGCTGCTTTCCGCGATGTGGCCGATGCACTGGTGGCACGTGATTCGCTGAAAAAACAGTACGAAGCGAAACGTCGTGGCGAGCAAGCTCAGACCAACCGTTACAAACTAACCCAACTGCGTTATAAACACGGTATCGCCAGCTCGCTTGAGCAGCTGGATGCTGAGCGTGACAGCTATGCAGCACAGCAGGCATTGCTCAGTACCCAGCAAACCCTACTGGAAAACCGTGCAGATATCTATAAAGCTTTGGGTGGTGGCCTGAACCAACAAACAGCAGAACCTGCTGCCAGCACCACCGTAACTACTACGACCACCACAAGCACAACCACCGTGCATTAATGGTGTCTTAGTCAGGATGGCTGCATTACCTCAGCCATCCTGTAGCTGTACAGGAAATATGCTGAAAATATAACCATTGGCTGCAACTTAAGCGTTCAGCCAGCCGTTTTCGAGTCAAGGCTCAGGCTACCAGTCCTTGCTTCAAGCGCAACAATTTCACCTGTACATGCTATACAGAATGATTTAACCCTTGAATAGATTCTGCTTTTCATGGTATAAATCGCGTTTTACAAAATTATTAGAAGTTTGGAGTTAACCATGGCACGTGTATGTAAAGTGACCGGTAAGCGCCCGATGAGTGGCAACAACGTGTCACACGCCAACAACAAAACCAAACGCCGTTTCTTGCCTAACCTGCAATCACGTCGTTTCTGGGTTGAAAGTGAAAACCGTTGGGTACGCCTGCGCGTTTCTAACGCTGCCTTGCGCACCATCGACAAGGTAGGTATTGATGTAGTATTGGCCGACCTGCGCGCTCGCGGTGAAGCTTAATCATATTGTGATTTAAGGATAGAGCAATGCGCGACAAAATCAAACTGGAATCCTCTGCTGGTACTGGCCATTTTTACACCACTACCAAAAACAAACGCACCATGTCTGGCAAATTTGAAATCAAAAAATTTGATCCAGTAGTGCGTAAACATGTACTGTACAAAGAAACCAAACTGAAATAATTGTTTCATACTGGTTTGAAAAACCTGAGCAGCCTAATTGCTCAGGTTTTTTTCATATTTATTGAACCCAAAGCCTGAACCCATTACTTACGAAAAGCCGTACCATGGACAATATCACCAACAACTTAATGCAATGGCAGCATCGCATCGAAGAACTGGAAATACAAAGTGCCCTACAAGAAGAAACCGTTCAAAGCTTAAGCGATACCATAGCACGGCTGCAACAAACTATTGACTTACAACAGGCACAACTACGCCTGCTGTATCAACGTTTACCGGATAAAGCAGACAGCAATAATGAACCGTTTAATCCAGCTAATGAAATTCCGCCGCATTATTAAAACACAGTTAAGAGCCAAAGTAGGGAAAAGCTGTCTACTGCTTTTCGGAAAAAGCGATAATTATTCAATCATGTATCGTTTTAAATATCTCTGATAGATACACTGAACGGAGCATGGCTATCCACCCCAAAACCGCAAACTGTGAATATAGCTGGCGTTTACAGAATGAATCAAATTTATTTTAAGATTCATCCGACTAAATAAAGGCATCCTATAATGCCAGTTCATATTGAATCTTTCCCATCATTTTTTTTGACGGGAAATTACCATAAAAAGTATTCAATAGCTCTTATTTAGTCCCATCTGCCAGAAATCAGCTTCCAACTGCGTTGCTTTAGAAAAAATTTCAACTAGTTTCTGAAAACGTTGCGAATCAATATTAGCTAATCGCTGATTAATCCATTCAATTTCAGCTTCCATAGCCGCATGAAATTCTTCACCAGTATACATATCAATCCAGCTTTGGTATGGGTTATTGTGTGCCTGATGCCATGATTGTTGTTCAATCCAGCGTGCCAGCACCCCATAACCAATCAAACACGGTGCAAGGGCAATATGTAAATCTAATAAATCACCCTGCTGACCCGCATCCAGCATATAACGTGTATAAGCAACATTTGCTTCGGCTTCAGGCAGATTATCAAGCTCCTGTTTGCTGATACCCCATTCTTTGCAGTACTGAACATGCAAATCCAATTCAACTTCAACAATTGCTTTCAGACTGGCTAAAGCCTGTCTTATCTCCAAAATATCATGGCTTTTGTATACCGCTAGACCCCATGCACGGGAAAACTGGATTAAAAAAAGATAGTCCTGCTTTAAATAATGCTGAAAACATGATTTATCTAAAATTCCCTTGCCAAGCTGCTGCACAAAATCATGCTGAATATAACGATTCCAGTCATCCTTGCAATATTCAATCAGTGATTCAAATGATGACATATGAGCTCCTTTAATAAATAATATATTAAGGAGTAATAAAACAGACTTATCTTTCAAAAAGCTTGTTTTATACTCCCTTCGGCGGCATTAACCGCATCAGGTTCAACGGGTGTAATCTCAGCCAATGGCACCCCGGATAAATTAACCAGCAAAGTATGAAAATTTTGTCAGGCTATCGTTAATAGCTGATACATAAAATAAAAAATGTACCTTAATTTACATTTGGTTTCAATAAATATAAAATGATTTTTAATCTGTCGAAGATGTATCTTTATAGTAGACACATAAAATTCTTTACAGTATTACAGCAGAAATCTTTACACTTCTGTTTTCTCTTTCCAAAATGATTTTGAAAAGCAGCATAAAATGTTCAAAATTTTATGTCATTATCTAAAATTTATCAGAATCAGGTTTTGATATCGACTTAACTGATTTAAAGTTTTATGTGGTTATTTTTTATTCTTTTATAATAATCTTTTTCTTCTATTTTATTCTACTTTTGTCCATAATCACTATCAGAATTCTGCCAGTAACTTCATCTGTTTAGCTTAATACTCGT
Source organism: Snodgrassella sp. B3800 (assembly GCF_026535865.1). NCBI lineage: Bacteria > Pseudomonadati > Pseudomonadota > Betaproteobacteria > Neisseriales > Neisseriaceae > Snodgrassella > Snodgrassella sp. B3800. The sequence continues at coordinate 19,882 of NZ_JAFNPH010000007.1, forward strand.
TTTTTATTTGTATCACTGTTAATAAAACTTCTCTTACTATGAATAAATTATCGGTTTAAGCATAAATTAAACTTAAAACCTAATAATCAACAAAATATAACTTCTAATCAAAATATGCTATTTATTTGAATAAATTTGGTCTTATAAAAAATGGGTGTTTATCTATAATTCTTATTCGGCTTATAGAATAATTCAGTTATAAATCTGAATATGCGTAATGCTTTAAATTGCCTACATCCTGTAGCGTCGGCCGATATAACTGAGTCTTTCGTAGTTTCAACTGCTTTAGGCTACTAATGGCTAATTATTTTGTAGTGACAATTGACTTTGTAGTATGGTTAAAATATGCATAAGTTAGGTAAAGTTGGTATTTAAGATATTACCTATGGGACGTGCTGGACAAATATATAGATTGCAGTTCCCATAGGTAATTTAAGATTATTATTTGTGTAAAGCAGAAATTTGTTTTTAAAACAAATTTCTCAGTAATGACAGGATACTCTGCTCGATAATACTATTTAATAAAAGACCATTTCATATTTTTTACTGACTATATTGTTGCAATTCTCTTCTTGCTTCAGCAATTTCTTTATACTCCGTGATTAACTGGTAGCAATCTGCTAGTTTTATTTTACCTCTGATTTCATAAGCTGTTATCTTGATTTGTTTTTTTTGGGGATTATATATTATATCTGCATAGCAAGGTTTGATTTTACCTATTTGATAATTTGGGGAGAGAAAAAGTTCGAGCTGTGTGTGATAATTACTCTTTACATAATACAAAGATATTTGTTCCCAAGGAATGATTTTATCAAAACAGGGCAAGGCTAATCCCTGAGGTTTTAAAGTGAGTAATACTGAACCAATATATCTGTACATAATGTAGCAACGATATAAAAAGTACAGACTAAATGCAGAAAAAGTAATTACTGCCTTTAGCCGATCTGCATCATTACTTATACCTTTATAAAAGGCATAAGTTATAAAAATAAATATACTGGCAATTAATACTCTCATTATTAATCTGATTATTCCGCCTTGTTTAATAGTAATGATTTTCTGATGCTGATTAGCAATGTTTTTCAATTGATTGATGTTTTCTTCAGCTTTTTTGGGTACATATAACTTATATGCCGTTTGTAATTCATTCAATTCATGATTAAAAAGGTTCCGCAAAAGTGTGGTTGGGCTGATGCTAACAAGCAGGCCACTCAGGTGGTTTAACTCACGATATTTAATGCATGAAAGTCTTCGCGCTAAACTCGGTTGGGCTTGACACGCAGAAGATGGTTTCTCCAGTAGTTGCCTGAGCAGAGGTGTTTGTGTTTGTGAAACATACTGATTTACGTAATCTAAAGGTAAGTCAGTTGAGTATGCTTTATAGGAATAATTTTTCAAAGCCTGATCAATTTGTGTTCGTAAAAGGTAGATTTTACTTATGGCTAAAGCTAAATGCTCTTTAGGTATCACTTTGATAGCTTGTAAATCACCTTTGTATATTAAAGAGTAATTCCATTTTCTAATTGCTTTGCTGAATGAATAATAGAAATAATTTGATAATAAGTACGCCGGAAATAAAATTTTAGAATAGGATAAAGTGGTGATGGTTCCGATTAATTTGTCAACTTGTTGGCTGATGTCTTCTGACAACGTCAAATCATTATTAGCAATGTGGTTTAATTCATGAGCAATCACACTACACAATTCTGGTAACATGAAATAATTGATATAGGTACTATCTAAATATAAGGTATAACCGTTTAATTGTATTGCTTCTGGATAGAGATAAGTTTCTTTTTCACTGACTCTTATACCGCCACCGATGCATAACACAATATTGTTTGGTATGGTATTTATCTCAAGCTTATGTGCAATTTGCGTTACAATCTTCCAGATTCTGGGATTGGTTTCTGGTGTGACAAGGATGCCTTTTAGTTCAGAAATTTCATTATCATGTTTTGTAAGATTTCTATTCAAGTCTGAGATGAATAATCCAATACATATAACCAGAGCACCAATGATATGAATTGTTCTTTCCCCACCTGTAAAAATAAACAGACTGCATGAAAAAGACAAGATTAGGGAAGTTGGCAATACTAAAAAAATCAGCCGCATCTTTTTTGAAACTTTGCTGAAATTAGCGTGCAGCTGTTTTGCCGATTTGCCGGCTTGCCTGCCCAGACGTTGAATGGTAAATAAAGCTAATATACCACTAAACAAACATATGCCCCCGCTTAGCATACCGCCTAGGGCAAACGGTCTGTCATATTTAAGTGAAAAATTATTTCTCTTAATTTCTTGGCTGATTTTACATATTTTACTTTCCTTTTCATGGCTTTCAGGCTGATTATCTATTTCCAGCAGCTGCAATGAAAGTTGTATATTTTGTTGCTCAAGGTTGTTCAGTTCATGCGCGGAAGGATACAAATATAGGCTTAGGCGAATACTGATAAGAGGTAATAAAATAATTAAAAAAAAAGACCGATTTTTTGTCTAAGCGAAAATTTGGGTGAATCGGTACGATGTTCCAATGAAGTCACCATATGTCAATTTGATAGCAAGATAGATTGTTAGCATTAATATTAGATAATGCTAATTTCAATTGGATTATTTTACTTTAATATTCACATTATTACAATTAACAGCAGTATGTTTAGTCAATAGTGTTATATTTAATTTATTCTTTTAAATTTTATAATCGTAGCTGCGCTCTTGTTGTCAGCTTGAATATCGAATGTATGCCAGTGGGCTTGGTAAAAAGTATAAAGTGATTTTATGCAGAATGGTTTCTCTGTGCATGAAAATGAATCTTGCCTGACCCAAAACGCAGACACCGGTGTGGTCGTATACTTAGCGCCAAAGAAAGATTAATATTACAAAAATATACAATGGTTTTATTTAATCATCTATTTTTCAATTGCTTATATTAAAGCATGCTTAGCTGTATTTAGGTGTGAAACAGCTATATGCAGCATTATGCAACATGATCTTCTCCAAGACGTGTGTTAATATGACTGTAAATTAATAAGAATAATTCCCATTTCCACTTGTATAAAAGAATCATTATTGATTACAATGCGCTATCTTTGCATTAATTTTTGTCAAAAGGGGTTAACTTTATATGTGTCGCTCACCCAAGATAATTGCGCTAGCTGTAACCTGTATCGGCTTCCCTGCAGCTGTTTATGCGGAGGGCGAGGCTCATTTGCCCACGATTAATGTTGAGGCTAAACGGGCTACTCCCAGTGTGTTTAAGGATACGACCGTTAAGGCTGAAACCATTGAAAAACATGGAGCGGTAGATTTAAAAACGGCACTGAAAGACATACCCGGAGTGGAGGTACTAGATGCGCAGGGTACGCGGCAAGGAAATGACAGCGTGAATATTCGCGGGCTAAGTGGCAACCGGATCAGTATGACGATTGACGGTATTGATTTGCCTGAAGCGAATGAAATGAAGCATACAGGACAATATGCTATTTTCGGGCGGGGTAATTTTATGGATGTTTCTGCACTCAGTAGTGTGGATATCAGTAAAAATGCCCGCGGATTTGGTTTAGGAGGTGCTGTAGCCATGCATACTCTGACACCGGGAGAAATTTTACAGGATGAGGATAAGGGCGGCTATATTGATACTCAGTATAACAGTGTCGATAAATCTACGGCAGTGACGGGAGCCGGTGCGCTGAGAAGTGGCAACTGGCGCGGCATGGTGTTGGGCACTTATCGAAAAGGTGATGAGGTGGATAACAGTGGTAATGTCGGTGGCCGTGGCGCACTACGTACCAAATCTGACCCAGTTGATCACAATAGCCGCTATTTCTTGACTAAGCATGAATTTGATATCAATGATAAAAACACCTTGAGTTTTACGGCAGAGTACCTAAACCGCAATCAGTGGACTGATTCTTTATCACAGGCGAATAGCTCCTATACAGATGTACGGGGTGTAGATGATAATAAGAAAACTCGATTTTCACTCGGGCATGAATATCACAGTGATAACGGGCTGATTCATTCAGGTAAAACGCAGATTTACTGGCAGCAGACTAAAACCGACTCCACTACGCATCGAGATTATGTTAAAGGCTGTACCAGCATGATTCCTGACCAGAATAATCGCTGTGTATTCGACTTTACCAATAAAGATAAAGTATGGGGGCTGACAAGTGACTGGTCATCACATTTTGATGGCGCTCAGCTGATGCAGGACTGGCGCTATGGTTTGAATGTGGCTCATCATGAACTGACCAGCGACTGGCAAGGCTATTATGCTCGTTCAAAACCTAATGCAGATAACAAAACCATACGAGCCAGTATTTATGTAGACGGAGATCTGCAATGGGGTAACCTGATTGTTAGCCCGGGATTATCTGCGTCTTACTATCATATGAAACCCGATTCAAAGGGATTTGTTACCGGTATCAACAATGAAATTGGTGAATTACGAAAAAAACATCAAAGTGCGCTGACTCCGCGTCTGGGCATTGCTTACCGCTTTGATCCACTATTGGTACCCTATTTCCAGTATGCTCGTGGCTTTAACGCTCCTTCTTCACAGCAACTGGCTTCTTCATGGAACCCAGGCAGCTATAGCTCATGGGGTAATCCGAATCTAAAGGCTGAAACCGCTAATAATTTTGAGCTGGGGTTGCGCGGTAAAAATGATGTGTTTGAATATGGCATTGCGGGATTTGATAATCACTATAAAAACTTCATTGATTACGTGAATATCTCTGGACAGGTAAAAATCCCAGCTGATGCAGTATGGAGCCGCCCTGGCAGTACGCAGACGCTAGTATTGCAGGCGCAGAACTTTAGTAAAGCGCATATTTATGGTGGTGAGGCTTATGCACGTTGGAAATTTGCTCCAGACTGGAAGGTAAATGGATCATTGGCGTATTCGCGTGGGTCTATCCGGCAGGAAGGTGTGGATCAACCACTGAATTCGGTAATGCCGGTTAAGTTGAAGCTGGGTCTGGCCTATGATAAGGAAATCTGGGGCGCTAATGTGGATTTCACTTATGTAGCTAAAAAAGACAATAGTGATATTCAGGACGTACCTAAGGGGACAAGCTATTACAACCCATCCAGAAATTATGCATTGGTTGATCTGGGCGGCTTCTGGAAACCTACTAAGCACTTGAGTTTCCATGCCGGTATAAACAATGTCTTTAATAAGAAATACTGGAACTGGGCAGATATCGCCTACATGATGCCAAATGTCAACAGCCAGTCTGGTACTTCCGGTCAGAGTGATGGTAATGCCAGCAAATTGACCAAAGATAATGCAGATTTCTATTCAGCTCCAGGACGGACATTTAATGTTGGATTGCGCTACACGTTTTAAATCATTACTACCAATAAAAACTTTGTAAAGGAACGAACATGAGCTTATGGCAACAATATCAGGATAAGAAAGCAACCATCGAGGGAGGAATGTATTTCCCGCGTCAGGCTGCTGCTGATTTGGGTGTAAGTGAAGGTGCTTTAATGGCGGATGCGCCTGATTCAATTTATCTGGGTAACCAGATTCGTGAACTGGTACTGAAGCTGGAAACTTTAGGCGAAGTATTGAGCGTGGTGCGTAACGATGCTGCTGTACATGAAAAAATCGGCGTATATGAGCATGTTACGCTCACGGCGCGTAGCGGGCTGGCTTTGAATGTGGGTGGTCTGGATTTGCGTTTTTTCCTGCACAACTGGCATCATGCCCTGGCCACTACTGTGACTATCGGTGACAAAACCATGCGCTCTATTCAGTTTTATGATGAATATGGCATGAATATCGAAAAGGTATTTATGCGGGATGATACTAGATTGGCCGCATGGCAGGCTTTGATTGATGAATTTAAAACCAGTGGTAAGCCCGAATTTTTACCTGCACCAGAAGTGAATGTTACCGTACCTGAACCGTTATCTCCAGAACGGGAGCAGGCTTTTCAGGAGCGCTGGAATGAACTGAAAGATGTCCATCATTTTGGCGGTTTACTGGAAACATTCAAAATAGACCGGCAACAGTCTTATCGTCATGCGCCAGCCGGATGTACCAGACAGGTTGACCGAAGTGTTTGGGAACAGGTTCTGAATCATGTACAGGCCAGTAAACAGGAAATTATGATTTTTGTTGGTAACCGTGGACTGGTACAAATTCAGACCGGTAAATTGCATAATGTGGTGCGTTCTCATGGGTATCTGAATGTACTGGATGCCAAAGTACCGGAAGAAGGTTTTGATTTACATCTGCGTGATACAGATATTGTGGAAACATGGGTAGTGCGTCGCCCGATTAGTGAAGGTTATGTAACCTGCATTGAAGGTTTCGATAAAAATCGTCAGACAGTGGTACAGATTTTCGGCCGCCGCGAAGAGGGTAATGATGAAATGCAATCTTGGCATCAGCTTATGGATAGTCTGCTAGCTGGCTAATAAATTGCTCGGGCAGGCAGGCATTAAATATGAGTATGAATCAATCCATATACAGAAATAAGTTTACCTGCCCATGTACTGCTTGTAATCAGAAGGGTAAATCATGAAAAAATTACTGTTGGCAGCGGCAATGTGCGCTGCTTTTCCGTTTGCATTTGCTGCCCGTATAGTGACACTGACCCCAGACGTAGCGGATGTTGTGGTTGAATTGGGCGGAGCTAAAGAAATAGTCGGCAGAGAAATGGCCTCAACCAATCCGGCCTTAAAAAATGTACCTAGTATCGGTTTGTTTCACGGGCTGAGCGTGGAGCCAATTGCGGCCAAAAAACCTACACTCGTTCTGGGTTCATGGATGGCACAGCCCGCCAGTATTTATGCCAATTTAAATCGAGTAGGGGTTAAAGCTATCAATGTTGCGCCCAAAGATGATTTAAACGGCTATGCTGCCGGTATTCGGCAGATTGGCCAATTGATTGGAAAAAACAAAGAAGCTAATGCTTTGGCTGACCGCTGGCTGAGTCAGGTAAAGCAGATGCCAAAAACCGGTAAACGCTATCTGATAAGCTACGACGGACGCTTTGTATCCGGACGTAATACCGCAGCAGATGAGCTGATTAAAAGAGCTGGCGGAGTGAATGCAGCAGCGGCAATTGAAGGAATGAAGCCGATGTCGCGAGAAGCTTGGCTAGCAGCAAAACCGGATATTATTTTAATTGCAGACCGTAATCAGAAACTGGTTGGTGGAGTACAGGGATTAACTAAACGGCCGGAAATTGCAGCTTCTCCCGCAGCTAAAAAGCAGAAAATCTTTTTCCTGCCTTCTAATGACCTTTTTCGTTACGGTCTGAATACGCCGCAAGTGATTCCTAAACTTTATCAACTGGCACAATAATTATGATGCAAGTGCAGCAAACGGCCAGCACACCTGACTCAATGATTGTCAGGGATGTGTTCTGGCCTAAATTAGTTTGGTTTATCGTTGCTGTGACATTCAGCCTGCTTCTGAGCTGGTTTTGCCTCGGGCTAGGCATGGGCGGCTGGCAATGGCCACAATCTCTGGATGAAACCACTCTTGGAATCCGACTGCCGCGGGTTCTGGTGGCGCTGATTGTAGGTGCCGCATTGTCTGCTTCCGGCGCAGCATTACAGGCCTTATTTGATAATCCGCTGGCAGATCCAAGTCTGATTGGTACTTCAGGCGGTGCCGCACTCGGGGTAATAGCCGTGTTGGCTTTTGGTTGGGGTGCAGTAACGGTACCTTTCGCGGCTTTTATCGGTGCACTTTTGGTATGCTTGCTGATACTGACGGTACATCGTCTGCTTGGCGGCGGTACGCTGGGTTTGCTGGTAATGGGTTTTGTAATCAGTGCTTTTTGCGGCGCGCTGGTGAGCCTAATTTTGTTTATGTCGGATGATATGGTGTTACGTAGTGCTACTAACTGGCTGGCCGGCAGTTTGGCTGAATCGGGGTTTACTTCACCTTGGTATGCGCTGGCAGTGATGGTGCTGGGTTTGGGCTTACTGGTGGTGGTCGGGCGTCGGCTGGATATTTTAATGCTGGGCGAAGAAACTGCTATTAGTATGGGTGTGGCGGTAGGCAGTACCCGTATGTGGACTGTGGTCGGCGCCGCACTACTAACAGGAGCCGCAGTTTCACTGGCCGGTATTATTGGTTTTCTGGGTATGATGGTACCGAATGTGGTGGCTCGCAGCCGCGGTGGCAGTAGGCGTCGGATTATGGTGTTGTCAGCCTGGTTGGGTGCCATATTTTTATTATTGGTAGACAGTGTCGCTCGATGGCTAAGTTATCCGGTGGATTTACCAGTAGGTATTGTGATTGCTTTACTGGGCGGACCGTTTTTCCTGTGGCTGTTTTTACAGCCGTTACGGCGTTAGGAACAAAATATGGAAAATTTGTTTACTGTGCGTAATGTGCAGGTGCAGCCACGTGGCCGCTGCATTTTATCAGTACCACATCTGGATATACCGGCAAATCGACATACCAGCATTATTGGGCCAAATGGTGCAGGTAAATCTACACTGTTGCGCGCATTGTTAGGTTTGCATGGAGCAGGAGTAGCTGTACACGGTGAGTCCGTAAGCAGTCATTTAAAACGTGGCCAGATTGCATGGGTAGGTCAGCATGGACAATATAGTTTGCCACTGACGGTCACAGAATATGTTCAGCTTGGTTGTTATCCACACAGTGGCTGGTTTAAAAAAGCTCAGGCACCGGTTGAAAAATTACATCATTTGCTAGAGGTATTCGATTTGCGGGCACTGGCGCAGCAACGGATTGGCAGCTTGTCTGGCGGTGAACAGCAGCGTGCCAATGTGGTACGAGCATTACTACAAAATGCACCTGTATTATTACTAGATGAACCGTGTAATCATCTGGATATTCGTCATCAGCACCGTTTAATGCATTATCTGCGCGAGCATCATGCCGATTTTTCGGTGGTAATGGTATTGCATGATCTGACGATGGCTGCAAATCATTCAGACTATATTGTGCTGATGAATGAAGGCCAGATAGTGGTTTCAGGTACGCCTGAAAATGTGATGCATTCCGATATACTCAGTGAGGTGTATCAATGGCCGATCCGCCGCATCGAAGAAGAAGGGAAAATGTTTTTCCGTATGGCACATCATCCGGTGCAATCAGCCGCTGCCTGAGAACACAGAAAATTAAATCATGCTCTGAACTGCTTGATTACATAAAGGTTGCTTTTGGTTTGGAAAAATTTTTTAAATCATATGTTTGAGAAAAGGGATAGATATTGATATGGAAAAATCCATAGAAGGTTATGAACAGCTTCAGCTAGGATGAATACAATCAATATGATTTTGGAATGATTTTCTAAAAAAGCATATTAAATATAAATGCTGTTTGTCTAACTACTTGAATCTTTTGAGTGAAAAAATTTATCTGATTTGGATTAAAAGAGTTTTGAAATAGCTATAATTTGAAAAATTATATATATTATTCATTTGGTTAAATTTTAAGATTGGTGTATTAGCCTAAGGTTGTTTTGCCGTAGAGAATACATTTATCACGTACTGATGAAAGTGTAAAGAAATTCCGGTATAGTGTATGACACAAATATCTATTTATATTGAATCAGGAATATTATATGCACAACGCCATGCGTAAATTTTTACTGGGCTCTGTGGTTGCGGTGGCGCTTGCTGCCTGTGGCGGAGAATCCGCTTCCGGTACAGCTTCTGACTCAACTGAGCGCAATGGTAAAACAGTGGTTATGGGACTGGATGATAGCTTTCCGCCTATGGGTTTTCGTAACGAAAAAAATGAGCTGGTAGGTTTTGACATTGATATGGCACGTGAAGCAGCCAAACGTGCCGGTCTGACTGTCGAGCTGAAACCGATTGACTGGAGTGCCAAAGAATCTGAGCTCAATAGTAAGCGTGTAGATATGTTATGGAATGGGTTGACTATTACTCCACAGCGGCAGCAGCAGTTATTATTGTCTAAGCCATATATGGATAATCATCAGATTATTGTGGTTCGTCCTGATGGTGGTATTAATACCAAAGCTGATCTGGCCGGCAAAGTTGTCGGCGTACAGGATGGCAGCAGTGCGGTTGATGCTGTGGAAGCAGAACCGAATGTGGCCAAATCATTCAAAGAATTGAAAAAGTATGCGGATAATGTGACAGCATTAATGGATGTTTCAGCCAAAAGAGTAGATGCTTTGGTGGTGGATGAAGTGGTTGGCCGTTATTATGTATCCAAAAAGCCTAATGAATACAAAGTGCTGAGTGATAACTTTGGTACAGAGCAATACGCAGTGGCTTTCCGAAAAAATGATCAGGCATTGGAACAGAAAATTCAGAGTGCCTTGGATAGTATGAAAGTCGATGGTACATCTGCTAAAATTGCAACTAAATGGTTCGGTAAAGACATCGTCAAATAAATGTTGTCTTTGCCTTGGAATCAACGCTGCCTGAATAGAGTTTGTTCAGGCAGCGTTATTGTTGTTTTAAGGAATACACATGAACTATGTGTTCAATATGTTGCCTGAATTATGGACTGGGGCAAAAATTACCCTGAGTCTGTTTGCTATTACCCTGTTGCTGTCTATTCCATTGGGGCTGGTATTGGCGCTATTGCGCTTATCCGGTGTCAAGGTGCTGGATTACCTTGTTAATTTTTACATCTGGGTGATGCGTGGCACGCCGTTGATGTTGCAAATCTTCTTTATTTATTTTGCTCTGCCGGCTGTCAATATTTTGCTGCCTGCCTACACCACTGCGATTGTTGCATTTGTGCTGAACTATGCAGCTTATTTTGCCGAGATTTTCCGTGCCGGTATTCAGGGTGTAGGTAAAGGGCAGTATGAGGCGGCAAAAACATTGGGTATGAGTTATGGCCAGACCATGCGCCGCATTGTGTTGCCGCAGATGTGGAAAAAAATCTTACCGCCACTGAGTAATGAAACCATTACGTTGGTTAAGGATACTTCGCTGGTGTATGTGTTGGCATTACAGGATGTAATGCGGGTTACTTATCAGCTGGTACAGCGTGAATTTAATCTGATGCCGTTTTTTGTAGCGGCTGCATTCTATCTGATTATGACCCTGATTCTGACCTGGGGATTCCAGAAAGCGGAGAAGCGCTATGCACGCTACGATGACTGATTTGATGATAGACGCTCGGGGCATTTATAAGGCCTTTGGAAATGTAGAAGTGCTTAAAGGTGTGGATATACAGGTGGCACGTTCAGAGGTGGTGGCTATCATCGGTTCTTCTGGTTCGGGTAAATCTACTTTATTAAGGTGTCTGAATTATCTGGAAAAAATCGATGCTGGTAGCATTGCTATTGAAAATGATTTTCTGGTACAGAATAATATTCACAACCGTGCTCATTATGCGCCTGAACGTACAATAAAAAATATCTGTGCCCGTATGGGAATGGTGTTTCAGCAGTTTAATCTTTTTCCGCACATGACGGTGTTACAGAACGTGATTGAAGCACCGATTACGGTGAAAAAATTGAAACGTGACGAAATTGTGCCATTGGCACAAGAACTGTTGCGTAAAGTAGGTTTAGAAAACAAACAGGATTGTTATCCGTCACAGTTATCGGGTGGGCAAAAACAGCGTGTGGCCATTGCCCGTGCACTGGCGATGCAGCCACAAATTATGCTGTTTGATGAGCCAACCTCTGCGCTTGATCCTGAATTAACCGGTGAAGTTTTAAAAACCATGCAGCAGCTGGCTGAAGACAAAATGACTATGGTGGTGGTCACCCATGAAATGGGTTTTGCGCGGGAAGTAGCTAACCAAGTGTTGTTTATGGACAAAGGTGTAATTGTAGAGTCTGGTGAAGCCAGCAGTTTTTTCGCTAATCCCCAACATGCAAGGACACAGGCGTTTTTAAGCTCGATGTTGAAATAATTACGCGTTAAATCTGGTGTGTATGAGAGGTGTTAAATTTTTGCGGGTGTATCTAACATCTCTTTAGGTTAAATTATCTGCTTAATTATTTGTCTTCATGCATAAAATCAAAAAGCAGGTTTGATCCATAACTGATGATTTTTTTGATCTATTCGGACACTGTATTTTTGCAGAAAATCTATGCCAAGCAAGCCGTCGGATTCGAATTCTGCCGGCATGCCATCCATAATGGCGGCACGAACAGGAATTTTTCGGATGGTTGGGTTGTCTGGGTAGATTTTAACTGTTATGGGATAACCACGTTTATTCAAACGCAGAGTTGTTTTTTCCGTATTGTCGGTGGTTATATTTTTGCTATTACTGAGTTTTTCCGACCTTGATGTGCCTTTAAGAAAAGACATTGATGCTCCGGTATCAAGAATCAGGTTATATGTTTTTTTCTGGTCGGTAAATTTGATAACCATGCCTTCTTTCGGATGTATTTTATAAGGAAAAACTGTCCATTGGTGGCTTAATCGGTTTGTGTTGTTTCTATCATCAATAATTATTTTTCTGTGGGCTATATCCAATGTCAGGATGTGATCTTGAAAAAGTGTTAACCCGACTACAGGTATGCTTTCATCTGGCACAGGCGGTTTTTTCTGTTCTGGATTGCTGGAATAATTCCAACCCCAAGGCTTTAATTCCATCGCTTCAATGTTTTGGAATTCGAGTCCGTTAATATTCAGATGTTTGATCAGAAATTGATCTGATTCTTTAATTTTTCCGCTTAAATCCAAGCTTTTGTTTGTAGTTTGTATTTGGATTGTTTCTGGAAGCTGTTTTAAAGTGTTGAGTGGTAAATGCAGTGCCGTCTGAGAGCCTGTATCAAGAATAAATTTTTCTGGTTTGCCGTTGATTTTTAATACAACTTCGGGAATATTAATATCTTTGATGAAAGTAAGCGGTAATTGAATTTCTTGAGCTAGAGCAGTTTTGGTGATGGCTAGAATGACCAGACTTGTAAAACATTTTAAACGCATGTTTTTCCTCTTTCTAAAATAATGAATATATTTAAGAGGATTTGTTTATATTATATTTATAGCTTATTTGGCAAAATCAAATTGTAGCAATAATGAATGAATCTATTTAATTTTTATTAGTGAGAAAAGAATAAAGGGAGATGATAAGAAAAAACTAGATAATATCAGATATTTTTTCAATAAAAACCGTCTGATTAATTTCTGTCAGGCGGTTTTTATTCGGGTGATTTATTCTGAGTCGGCGGCTTTGGCTACTGTTACCATAGCTGGACGCAATACGCGGTCAGATAGGGTATATCCTTTTTTCATTACAGAAACTACAGTATTGGGTTCCTGTTCACTTTCAACGCTTTGCAAAGCCTGATGACGATGCGGGTCAAGTTTATCGCCAGCTTTGGGATCGATTTCTTTGACATTGGATTGATCAAAAGCTTTTTGCAGTTCGGTAAGGGTCATTTGTACACCCATTTTAAGAGCATCAAAGTTGCCGCTTTGATCTTGCAGAGCCATTTCCAGATAGTCTTTAACAGGCAGCATTGCAGTGGCAAATTTCTGACCGGCAAATTTATGGGCACTTTCCAATTCTTCCTGATGGCGCCGGCGCAGATTCTGCTCAGTGGCCAATGAACGCAGTTGTTCATCTTTAAGCTGGCCTTCTAGCTCGTTGATGCGTTCTTGCAAATCTTCAATGGTGGCCTCTGGCGCAATAATTGGTTCGGTGTTTTCGGTGTTCTCGTTTACCTGAGTTTCGTTTTCGGTGTTGTTTTCCGGTTGCATATTTTTTCCTCTGCAAAAAGGTGAATTATTTAATTAAATTGGGTCGTGATACTGCTATTTCAAGCCAGTAGTACTAGTTTATGACGGATTTTGCTCTGAGTTGGCTATATTGCTGTTTTGTAATCTATATTGCCTTTTGTTTTTCCAGTTTTTTATTTAAATACCTTATTCAGCTCAGAAATGCAAACTAAGGAAATACCGATGATGAATATTTATAAAGCTGAACAGTAATTAAGACAAAGGTGTATTGTTTGCGCTGGTTTTTGCTTCAGCCTGTATTCCGTAATCCCTGAGCAATGCCGTTAATGGTTAGGTGGATGAGCTGGAGTAGCTCGCTGTTATCTGGTTGATGACGTAGTTGTTGCAACAGATGTATCTGAAGCCAATTTAGGGCGTTTAGGTAGGGGATACGCAAGGCAAGTGAGCGTGCGAGTGTTCGGTTGTCACTTAAGTAACGCTGGCGTTGCAGAATGCTGAGTAGTGCTTGTTTGCTACGCTCAAATTCATCAGCCAGCATGCTGTAAATAGTGTGGGCAGCTTCTTGATTGCTAGCCAGATTAACATAAGCCCGGGCAATGGTGAGGTCGGCTTTGGCCATTACCTGATCCATGTTGGAAAGCATGGTTTGGAAAAAAAGGCTGTGTTGTGCTTGCTGTTGCAATCGTTGCAGATTGGCGCTGCCCTGATTAATTAGTTCGGTGACCGCGCTGCCGAATCCATACCATGCTGGTAGCATGAGGCGATTCTGTGTCCATGAGAATACCCATGGAATGGCGCGTAAATCCTGAATTCTTGCTAGTGTTTTACGGCTGGCAGGACGGCTGCCGATATTGAGGCTGGCAATTTCTTGTATTGGGCTTGTTTGTAAAAAATATTCTATGAAACCGGGGCAGGTAATTAGTTTGCGATAGTGTCTGAATGCACTGGCCGATAAGGTATCCATGATTTGGTTATCCGGCTCGCTATTTTGAGGGGGGAGTAGGGTGGCTTCAAGTGTGGCGGCAACCAGCGCTTCCAGATTGCGTTCGGCATTGGTGGGGTCGGCATATTTGGCGGTAATCACTTCTCCTTGCTCGGTAATGCGTATTTGTCCGGCTACGCTGCCTGCAGGCTGAGCCATGATGGCGTCGAAAGAAGGGCCGCCGCCACGACCTACGCTGCCACCGCGACCATGAAATAGACGTAGACGGATATGATGGTGAGCAAACAGTTTGACTAGCTGGGACTCCGCCAGATACAGGGACCACTGACTGGTCACATAACCGCCATCTTTGTTGCTGTCGGAATATCCGAGCATGATTTCCTGCAAATTGTTGCGGCTGTGTAGAAATGCGCGATACCAGGGCAGGCTAAACAGTTTGTCCATAATATCTACGCTTTTCTGCAAGGCGTCGATGGTTTCAAATAAGGGAACGATGTTGATGCGGCTGCTGGGTTTTTCATTGTTGATGCTCAGCAGACCAGTTTCTTTCAGCAGTAAGGCAACTACGAGTATGTCGCTGACACTTTCCGCATTCGAAATGATGCATTGATTAATGGCCGTTTCACCGTAATCATTTTTGATGCGGGCAGCCGTTTGAAAAATAGTCAGTTCACGCATGGCATCGTTGCTGTACTGAATGTAAGGACTGTACAGCGGGCGTTGAGTGCTCAGTTCGCGTAGTAATACTCGTTGTTTGGCTGCTTCACTCAGTGTTTTAAAATCTTCCAAATCAGCATGAGCAAATAATTCAGTCACTACCTCTGTGTGTTTGGCCGCATGCTGACGCAGGTCTACTGACATTAAATGAAAGCCAAATAAAGAAACTGAACGAATCAGATCTGCCAGTTTACCCTCACCGAGCAGGGCACTGCCATTTTCCTGTAAGGATCTGGCGAGATGATTAAGCTCTTGCAGAAATTCCTCTGACTGTCGATAGAATGGTAAGCAGTAATGCTGATTGTACGGTTGTAAACCGAGTTGTTGCTCGGTAGCACTAAGGCGAGTCTGTATGTAAGCGATGGCGCGACGATACGGCTCTTCCTTGTGGGCGGTTGCGGTATCTGGTGACAGTTCTGCCATGTGTAGTACGCTGCTATTTACCTGAACACGGCGGGAAGATAGTGGCAATAGCTGATGCAGTTCATCCAGACACTGGTGGTAATGTTGAAATAAAGCTTTGGCCTGAAAGGAAAATGCTTCCTGTAATGTATCTGCATTGACATATGGATTGCCATCGCGATCACCTCCTACCCAGCCATCAATGGTGATTACATTAGGAAGGCTGACATCCGGATAGATACTGGTAAGCTGGCATTGTAGTTTACGGTAAAGTGCGGGTACGGCTTTAAAAAAACTTAATGGAAAATAGTTGATACTGTTGTAAATTTCATCGCTTACGCTGATCTGAAAATGACGGGTTTCGTCGGTTTGCCAAAGAGCCAGCATAATGGCTTCAGCCTGCTGTTGCAGTTGTTCGCTGTTGGGATGTTGCTGATGGTTGCGTTCATTGAGAATGCTGCGGATATGGCGGTGAAAGCACAAAATACATTGTCGTTGTACTTCGGTAGGGTGGGCAGTTAGTACAGCACTGATGCTGGTCTGTTGTAAGGATGTTTCCAATTCTGTGGTAGGTATTTGTTGCTGGCGAATCTGCTGTACAACATGATTAAAGCTGGTACGTCCGGAATGCTGACTGTTTTGTTCATATGTTTGACGCCGCCGTTCATGATGTACATCTTCTGCAATATTCAATACCTGTGCAAACAGACTACATGCGCGAATGAGATCTTGCTGCTGCCGCAAGTCAAGCGATGGCAGAGCTTGCTGGATAGTAATTTGTGGTTCTTTGCCGTCGATAAGCTGGCTTAATACTGTTTGTACGGCTACGGTGGTTTCGTGAGCCAGCATATTCAATAATGCTTGGATCAGAAAGCTGATGTCAGCCGACAAGGGTGCATCTTTTTGTTCATCCAGAAGAAAGGCTGGCATTGTGTTCTCGCTATTGTAGATTGATATGTTTATGTTGAATAACTGTCTGCATGATATTACGTGGTGCAGGTGTCAGCAATACTGCTTTTCTGATAATGGGTTATAACTGTGACTTATTAAGTTACAAAAATATATTCTTTCTCAATTGTCTGTACGGCCTTTTATATTGTTGGCTGCCTATTGCAGAGCAGAATGCGGTAGTCTTTGTTGTTTTGTTCTGTTTGTCATTTTTAGCCACGTTATTGTAGGTATTTAGCCTAAATAGGACTGATTTCAATTTACCGGTATATTTTTCTTTAATGTTGCCGGTAATGTTTATAGCAGTCGGGCATATGGGAGAAAAATTATGCTGTTAATGAAACAGCCATCTGTATTGCCCGGATTCTCTCTTAGTCTGGGTGTAAGTGTACTATCGCTGTCATTACTGGTGTTATTGCCTTTTGCCATGCTGGTGTGGACTGTGACTGATTTGGGCTGGTCTGGCTTTATACGAGTGATTTCTGAGCCACGCACACTTGCAGCTGTGTGGCTCACTCTGAAAATGTCATTACTGGCTATGCTAGCCAGTGTGTTGCTAGGAACTTTAGTTGCTTGGGTACTGGTACGCTATCAGTTCTGGGGCAAGGATATGGTTAATGCATTGGTCGATTTGCCTTTTGCTTTACCAACAGCAGTAACGGGGGTGGCGCTGGCTACTTTATATGCTCCTACAGGCTGGATAGGCAGAATATTTACTAATATGGGCTTACAGGTAGCTTTTACCCCCACAGGTATTTGGCTGGCTTTATTGCTGGTTAGCCTGCCGTTTGTGGTACGAGCAGTACAACCTGTGCTGGCTGAATTATCGGGCGAATATGAAGAGGCCGCAGCAATTCTAGGCGCATCCAGATTCACTATAGTGTTTCGGGTATTATTGCCGGAAGTATTGCCAGCACTGGTGATGGGGGCAGGAATGGCATTTGCAAGGGCAACGGGGGAATATGGTTCTGTCATTTTTATCGCAGGTAATGTACCGTTTAAATCAGAAATTCTGCCTCTCATTATTGTTAGTAAATTTGAGCTTTTTGATTTACCGGCCGCAGCGGCTGTGGCGCTATTTATGTTGATAATATCTTTTGTTATTTTATTAACACTAAATTTATGGCAATGGCGTTTAAGCAGCCGTACACAGGGGCGCTACTGATGAGTATCGTGAAGACCAATGCATTGCTCACTGAGCCAAAATGGTTGCGTTATTTACTTATTGGCATAACTTTATTGTGTCTGAGTGTATTGCTGCTTCTACCCTTATTATCCGTATTTAGTTATGCGCTGGCAAAGGGCTGGGAACTATATATGGCTGCTTTGCTGGATGATGAAGCTCTGGCTGCTATGCGTTTGTCACTGTTGATTACCCTGATTGTGGTACCGATTAATGTGGTATTGGGTGTGGCTATGGCATGGCTGTTAACCCATTTTACATTTCGGGGTAAGCAGTTGTGGACAACATTACTGGATCTACCATTCGCTGTTTCTCCAGTTGTGGCTGGTCTGATGTTTGTATTGTTGTTTGGCAGCAATAGCTGGCTTGGAAGCTGGATGGAAGCACATAGTGTGCAAGTTATCTTTGCTATTCCCGGCATGATATTGGCTACTTTGTTCGTTACTTTTCCGTTTGTGGCGCGGGAATTAATTCCATTAATGCAGGCTCAGGGTAGTAGTGAAGAGCAGGCAGCACTGATACTCGGTGCCAGTGGTTGGCAGATGTTTTGGCGTGTCACCTTACCGAATCTGAAATGGGCGCTGGTATACGGCATTATCCTGACAAATGCTCGTGCAATGGGAGAGTTTGGCGCAGTAAGTATGGTTTCCGGACATATTCGTGGCGAAACCAATACTATGCCGTTGCTGGTAGAGATGATGTACAACGAATACAACATGGTAGGTGCGTTTGCTGTATCCAGCCTTTTGGCCTTACTGGCCTTATGTACACTACTGTTGCAAAAGTATCTCGACTGGCGCCAGACACGTATGTATAGGGATGCACAACGTGCACGTATAGCAGTAACCAATTAAACAGTCAGGTACATAGCATTGAGTAGCGATTATGAGTATCCGTATCCAGCATTTGAATAAATCTTATGGCGAATATCCTGCCTTACAGGATATCAATCTACAGGTGCCTAATGGTTCATTAACTGCTTTACTGGGACCTTCAGGTTGTGGCAAAACCACGTTGCTGCGTATCATTGCGGGGTTGGAATATGCAGATTCCGGTGAACTTTTTTTCGGGGATGAGGAGGTCAGCAATCTGCATGTACGGGAACGGCGGGTAGGCTTTATGTTTCAGCATTATGCGCTGTTTCGCCATATGACCGTGTTTGAAAATGTTGCTTTCGGATTGAAAGTAATGCCCCGACGTATACGCCCCGATAAAGATCAAATAGCAGCACGAGTGGAAGAGTTATTAAAGCTGGTACAGTTGGAATGGCTAGCCAAAGTGTACCCGCAGCAATTATCCGGCGGCCAACGTCAACGTATTGCACTGGCACGTGCTCTGGCTACCAAACCAAAATTGCTGTTGCTAGATGAACCTTTTGGTGCACTGGATGCTAAGGTACGTAAGGAATTGCGCCAGTGGCTGGTAGAAATACATCATCAATTGGGTATTACCAGTGTGCTGGTGACTCATGATCAGGAAGAGGCGCTGGAAATGGCCGATCAGATTGTGGTGATGAATCAGGGCAAAATCGAGCAAAGCGGTGCAGCAGCTTCTTTGTATGATCATCCTGAAAATGTTTTTGTGACGGAGTTTTTGGGTGAAGTAAATGTATTTGAAGATGCTTGTATCGAACAGGGGCAATTGTGTCTAGGGCACTATCGTGAACCTGTCACCACTGGTGAGCGGACACGCCAGAATGTAACTGTCTATGTGCGTCCGCAAGAAATACAAATATTAACGGAAAACCAAAGTAATGTCATAGATTCAGCTATAGTGGAGGAAATACATATTATTGGTGCACAAATAAGATTATGGCTGTGCCGTTATAATAATAAACAGCGAGTTCAAGTGTGGCTTTCTCCGGCTGAATTCCGTACACTGAATTTGCAACCAGAACAGATAGTCTGGTTTAAACCGCTACGTTTGACCATGTTTAGACTGCCAGAAATGGTGGATTTCATGATTTAAAGCTTGCACGACATTCAAATCAACCATGATATAACCAGAAGTATCCTGCACAGGTAGCGGGATAAAACTTATAACCGTTGATTCAAATGTGCAGTGATTAAAATATGATTTCCTCCATTCCTATCCTAATTTTATTGTGTTGGCTGATAAATCGTTTTCATTTTACTTATTTGATTTAAGACAGATATTTGGTGTATCACTGCTGAAAATTTTATGAAAATAGGATATTTATCTGTATCAGTATGATTTATTTCTTATTTAGCATTAATCAGAAGTCTCAAACTCAATATTTTATAATTCTCTTAACATGCTATAAATACAGATAATTAGATCCTGTAATTTCTGATGAAAAGCTTACTCTATAAATATTTTATAGAGTATTAATATTAATGTGGTGTAATTGAGCTATTTAACGATTCGGATAAAAAAAGGGTGTGCGAAAATTTCCGTACACCCTTTAAATATTCGTGAATTTTTAATCGCTGACGCGCTCAATAATGGCGCCTACTCCACCCAGTTTTTGTTCGATATTTTCATAACCGCGATCCAGATGGTAAATACGCTCTACAATGGTTTCACCACTGGCCACCAGTCCGGCCAATACCAGACTGGCTGATGCGCGCAGGTCGGTAGCCATAACGGTGGTGCCGGATAGCTGCTCAACACCTTCTACAATGGCTGTGTTGCCTTCAGCTGATATTCTGGCACCCATGCGATTGAGTTCGGGTACGTGCATGAATCGGTTTTCAAAAATGGTTTCCACCACTTTGCTGTTACCGTTGGCTATGGTATTCATAACCATAAACTGTGCCTGCATATCGGTGGGAAATGCGGGATAAGGAAGGGTACGGATATCAACGGCGCGGGGGGGCTGTTGCATATCGATGCTGATCCAATCATCACCGGCTTCTATAATGGCTCCAGCTTCACTCAGTTTTTCCAGAATCGCTTGCATGGTTTTAGGGGCAGCGTTTCGTAGTACGACTTTACCGCCGGTCATGGCTACGGCACATAAAAATGTTCCGGCTTCAATGCGGTCAGGCACAACGCGGTGTGTGCAACCATGCAGTTTTTCCACTCCGGTAATGGTCAGAGTAGGTGTACCGATGCCATGAATGTTGGCGCCCATTTTTACGAGACAATCGGCAAGGTCGGTGACTTCAGGCTCCATAGCTGCATTTTCTAGAATGGTAGTACCCTCTGCAAGGGTGGCTGCCATCAGCAGGTTTTCAGTACCAGTGACGGTAACCATATCCATGACGATATGAGCACCTTTTAATCTTTGGGCACGAGCTTTGACGTATCCGTGTTCAATAGTAATTTCGGCACCCATGGCTTCGAGCCCTTTTAAATGCTGATCTACTGGTCTTGAGCCAATGGCGCATCCGCCCGGCAAGCTGACTTGAGCTTCACCAAAGTGTGCCAGTGTTGGTCCTAGCACCAAAATGGAGGCGCGCATGGTTTTGACCAATTCGTAGGGTGCACAGGTATTATTTATACCGCTACAGTTGATTTCAAATTCCTCTATATTGTCGGTCAGTACACGTGCCCCCATGCCTTGTAATAGCTTTTGGGTAGTTTTAACATCGCGCAACATTGGTACGTTGGTCAAATGCAGTGTTTCGCTTGTCAGTAAAGACGCGCACAGCAGGGGAAGTGCTGCATTTTTGGCGCCGGAGATAAAGATTTCGCCGTTTAATGCGCCATTAGCGCGGATTTTTAATTTTTCCATATTAATTCTCTAGATTTGGCAGAAATAGGTTTTTCTATATTGTTTATTGCTGTTTTTCTGCCCATTCAGACGGTGTTGCAGCTGTGGTGATGGAAAGTGCATGTAATTCATTACTGGCAATTTGTTGTGCGAGACCATCTTTTATCATGCGATGACGAGCCAGACGGTTTTTTCCGGTAAAGGCACTAGACACAATCCGAGCAAAGAAATGGTGTCCATCTCCTTCTACTTCGAGATATTCGCACGGTAACAGATTGGCAATCATGGCTTTTACCTCTTCAGGTGTTAACATGACGGGCTCCAGAAAAGCTAGTGATAAATGGCGGCTATTATAGCGTTTTAGTTTGTCTAATTGCGTAATTTCCAGCCAGATTTTAGGATGGCACAGACAAGAATACACAGAATAATGGCAAAGCTGCTTACTACGGTAAGTGCTAGCCATGGTGAGGAGTCACTCTGGCCAAAAAAGCCATATCTGAAGCCATCAATCATGTAAAAAACCGGATTGAAATGGCTGAGGGTTCGCCAGAATGAGGGTAGGCTATTAATGGAATAAAATACACCTGAAAGAAATGTTAAAGGCATAATCAGGAAGTTTTGGAAAGCAGCTAATTGGTCAAATTTTTCTGCGACTATGCCTGCTAACAGACCAAACATGCCCATGATGGCGCAGCCCAGTAAGGCGAAGATGATTATCCAACCAAGATGGTGTGGAATGGGTAAACCGAAAAAGGCAGTGACAGCAATTACTCCGATGCCAACCATTAATCCGCGCAAAATTGAGGCGCCAACATAAGCGCAGAAGAATGCCGCTGTACCCAGAGGTGGTAATAGGATAAATATAAGATTACCGGTAATACGTGACTGAATTAGGCTGGAGGAGGAGTTGGCAAAGGCATTCTGTAGCATGGACATCATGGCCAAACCCGGTATCAGAAAGGCCGTATAGCTAACTCCAGGCAGGATATCTGGGCGTCCTTTCATGACTTGTGCAAATATCAGCTGATAAAGTAAAGCGGTCAAAATAGGTGCAGATAGGGTTTGAAACCCTACTTTCCAGAAGCGCAAGACTTCTTTTTTTAATAATGTGTAGCAACCAGTGATATTCATTTTTCATCTTTCATGTGGTCGCTGGTGAGGCGCAGGAAAACATTTTCAAGATCATTCTCTAGTATTTGTAGGTTTCTGACATTTATATTTTGGTTTTGCAGGCTTTGTAGCATAGTGGCCAATTGGCTGTAGTCTGCTAGTTTCAGAAGGTAGTTGTAGCCATCTTCCTTGATGATTTGCTGACGCAGATTTTCTGGTAATTTTTGATCAAGTGTTAAGGCCAGTTGTTTATCGGTTTCTGCGTGCAGCAGATTCTGGGTACTATCTAATGCCACAATTTCACCATGTTTCAGCATGGCGATGCGATTACACAATGATTGTGCTTCTTCAAGATAATGTGTGGTTAGAATGATGGTATGGCCGGCTTTGTTTAGTCTGGTAATGAATTGCCACAGGTTTTGGCGTAATTCTACGTCGACGCCAGCGGTGGGTTCATCCAATACAATAACGGGTGGGCGGTGTACCAGTGCCAGTGCCACCATAACACGGCGTTTCATGCCACCGGAAAGGTTACGGGTATTGGTGTTGGCTTTATCTGCCAAGCCAAGATTGGTAATGATTTCATCAATCCATTCATCATTTTTATGTAAGCCGAAATAACCGGATTGAAACAGTAATGCTTCGCGCACGCTGAAAAATGGATCAAAAACCAGCTCCTGAGGTACAACACCAAGAAGTTTACGGGTGGTATTGGGTTCACGTTGTACATCGTGGCCGCAAATGCTGATGTGACCGGAAGTCAGACGGCTGAGTCCTGCCATTGCAGAGATAAGGGTGGTTTTGCCGGCACCATTAGGGCCAAGAAGGCCAAAAAACTCACCTGATTGAACGCTGAAACTGACGCCTTTCAGGGCGGTAAAACCGTTGGAGTAGGTTTTGACTGCCTGATGAATGCTAAGAGCGGGGGATGTCATAGGTTGAATGAATATCTGTAAGTGTTTGGGATAATGTAATCAATATAGGTTAATGCTTTGATGGTTTGAGTTCTTCGCTCAGAGGTTGATCTTCATCTGCCGGCAAGTTATAGCCTTCACTGGCCCATGCTCCCAAATCAATCATTTTACAGCGTTCGCAACAGAACGGCCGGAAACGGTTTGCTGTAATCCAGGCAACGTTTTGGCCACAAGTAGGACAAGTAACGGTGATGATTTTTTCAGTCATTATTTGATTACTGCATCGAAGCTACACATTACGAGCGTGAACGGAATGTCGTTGGTCAGTACTAATCCGCGTGCCTGTTGTTGTGATGCTTGTAAAAAGCGAATATGGGTGAAATATTTATTAGCAGAAACTTCTGGCAAAGCTGTTTCATGCTGGGCAACATTAATACCAAGCAAGTGGATATTCTGCCCCAAACTGTTGTGCTGATAGCTGCCTGCATTTGCTACACACTCTACCGACAGACTATTGTGACGCAGGATTTCCAGTAGTAGGCTGATGGCTTCATAAGTTGGGAGCAGGCTTTGGATCCATTGTCGTAGCTGGCTTTCGCGTTCTTCTGGATTTTTCTGCTGCCAGTAATAATATGAGGGTAAATCATATGGGCTGGTACCGCCAGGTACAAATATTCTTTGTTTGATGGCCATCAGCCATTCATTTTCACGCAGATGTTGTCCAAATTTCTGTTGAACATTCTGTAGATTAGATATTGCTGTCTGAATGGTTTCCAGTGCATCCTTACCATCTTCACCCCGTTGTCGTGCCAGACCTTTTTGACGTTCCAGCTCCTGTAGAATATCCAATTTGAGCTCGGCACGCGCGGCAGCTTCCATGATTTCAAACAGTGAAAACAATGCACAGTGATGTGCCCAGACTTCCTTGCGTACTACGACTTCATGAAAGTGCCTGAACAAGTAGGCGATACGTAAAAAATTCCGCACGCGCTCGGACAAGGGATGTTCGAAATGGATTATATCTGTCATAACGTGGATGGTAATAAAGCCTGATAGAAGTGATGGAGCTTCAGGACTTCCTGCTCAAGTTGTGGCCGGTTGCCATCATTAGTAATTGTGTCATCAGCAATAACTTTTCTGCTCTTGCTGTCAGCCTGTTGCGCCATAATAGCACGTATTGTGGATTCGTCTAGACCACTACGTAGCTGAACTCTTTGTATACAAAGATTAACAGGAGCTTCGATGATAAGTATACGCTGCACCAGTTTTTGAAATTCGGGTTTTTCCGCCAGTAATGGTATTTCAATAATGCCATATTGTTTGTCTGGAGAAATTTGCTGTTTGGCCTGTTGCAACCCTTGCCAGATGAGCGGATGAAGAATGTTTTCCAGTCGTTGGCGATGAGTTGAATCAGCAAATACCCAGTTACGCAGTTGGTTCCGATCCAGACTGCCGTCTGCCAGAAATAGCCGGCTGCCACATTGTTTTTTGATTTCAGGTAATGCCAAACCATGTGGTGCAGTAAGCTGATGGGCTATTTCATCGGCATTTATTACTGGTATACCTAAGCTAGCAAAACAACTGGCTACAGTGGTTTTACCGCTACCAATTCCACCGCTTAGTCCAACCCAGATTGTCATGCATCGAATCCAGAAAGTTGCAACCACCAGTGAATGAGCTTGCTAATTTGGCTGTTGGCCATCCAAACAATCCAGCCGGAGATGGCTAGAGCCGGACCAAAAGCCATTGGCTGACTGCGGGCAACTTTGAGTATCAAAGAGGCAATGATGCCAACAATAGCAGCTATAAATACAATTAATGGCAATGCAGCAGCACCCATCCATGCGCCTAGAGCAGCCAGCAGTTTAAAATCACCATAACCCATGCCATCTTTTCCGGTTATGAGCTTGAATAGCCAAAACAGTGACCACAAGCTCATATAGCCTGCTACTGCTCCCCATATAGCTGCAGATAAGGATACAAATTCACTATACCAATTAAACAGTAATCCCAGCCACAGTAATGGCAAAGTAATCTGATCTGGCAAGAGCTGAGTATCAGCATCGATAAATGTTAATGTTATCAACGCAGCTGTCAAAACCAGACCACCGGCGGCAACTGGTGTTACATCATAGCGCCATACTACTGCGGCAAACGCTAGTCCGGTAAGCAATTCAACACAGAAATAGCGAGGACTAATCGGTTTTGCACAAGCAGCACAACGACCATGTAAGCTAAGATAGCTTATCAATGGTATATTTTGCCACCAGCGAATTTTATGCTGGCAATGAGGGCAGGCTGACGGGGGTACGCAAAGATTGAAACGGGCAAAGTTTTCTGCCGGTAATTGCAATGCCATTCGTGCTTCAGCCTGCCAGCTGCGTTCCATCATGATCGGCAGACGGTAGATGACTACGTTTAGAAAGCTG
Source organism: Snodgrassella sp. B3800 (assembly GCF_026535865.1). Lineage (NCBI taxonomy): Bacteria > Pseudomonadati > Pseudomonadota > Betaproteobacteria > Neisseriales > Neisseriaceae > Snodgrassella > Snodgrassella sp. B3800. Next base: position 45,833 of record NZ_JAFNPH010000007.1, read on the forward strand.
CCTACAGCTAAACCTGTTATTAATGCGATGATGGAGAAAAACAGTGTATCTGATAACATCTGATCTTAACCTACTGCATTACCGATGTTGAAGAGTGGTAAATACATAGCAACCAGAATAACACCGACGATCAAACCGAGTACTACCATGATAATGGGTTCCATCAAAGAGGATAGCTGTGAAACAGCAGTATCTACGTCTTCTTCATAAAATTCGGCTGATTTATTTAACATATCATCAAGTGATCCGGATTCTTCGCCAATAGAGGCCATTTGCATCACCATATTGGGAAATAATTCAGTAGCCTGCATGGCAGAGGTGAGGGAGATACCCTGATTAACCTTGGCCCGAATTTCCTGTGTCGCTTCTTCATATTTGATATTGCCCGCTGCTCCGGCAACTGAGTCAAGTACTTCTACTAAGGGTACGCCGGCAGCAAACAAGGTTGCTGTTGTGCGCGCCCAGCGGGCAATTGTGGCTTTACGTACGATCTGTCCAAAAATGGGCATCTTCAATAACATATAATCAAAACGTTTTTTCAAATCATCTGAGTTCTGATACCATTTTATTAGTCCAATTACACCTGCAATGAGTGCAATGATAATAAATACACCAAAGTGGACAAAGAAATTAGAAATATTCATCATGAATTGTGTAAGCCCTGGCAGAGGAACGCCCATACCTTCGTAAACTTTACCGAATGATGGTAAAACGAACATCATCATGACGATTACCAGTGCAATTGCGACAACTACCACTACTACCGGATAGGTCAAAGCACTTTTAACCTTTTTCTTAATTCCTTGAGTTTTTTCTTTGTATACGGCCAGTTTATCTAATATGGCTTCCAATACACCGCCTGTTTCGCCTGCACGTACCAGATTGCAATAAAATCGATCAAAATACTTTGGATATTTGGCAAAAGAATCAGCTAATGATGTACCCTGCTCAACATCAGAACGGATTTGCATCAGCATTTGGGTCATAGCAGGGTTTGAGTGGCCTTTGGCTGCGATATCAAAAGCCTGCATCATCGGTAAACCGGATTTCATCATGGTTGATAATTGTCGAGTAAAGACTGTTATATCCGCCGGACTGATTTTTTTCTGACGCTGTTTTTTGACTTTGTTAATCTGAATTACACGAATCTGTCTTCGGTTAAGTTTGGCACGGGCTTCTGCCTCATCTTTTGCTACTACTTCGCCGCGTACAATCTGCTCAGTTTTGATGTTTTTTCCTTCAAAGCTGTAGCTGATGCCGGTAGATTTAGCTTTGGATACTGCTACTGGTTTGTTCATGGTTTTTCTCACAGTATTGTATTAATTGGATAAATGGGCGATGGATTTAATCGTTGGTGGTGGCTAGAATTTCGTCAAGCGAAGTGATGCCTTCCATAACTTTAAGCAGACCAGCATGACGCAAATCGACCAGTCCTTCTTTATGCGCCTGCTGACTGATATCGACTTCATTACCATTGTTCATGATGATTCGCTGCATTTCATCACTAATAGGCATTACTTCATAAACACCAGCGCGCCCCTTGTAACCTTTGCCTTTGCAGCGCTCACAACCTACCGGCCGATAAAATGTCCATTCTTTAGCTAGATCTTCATCAGAGAAACCGGCTTTTTTGAGTGCGAATTCTGGTGGCCGTTCGGCTGGCGCTTTGCAGGTACATAAACGTCGAACCAAACGCTGTGCCATAATCAGATTCACTGAACTTGCTATGTTGAATGGAGCAACCCCCATATTCAGCATACGTGATAAGGTGGCAGGCGCATTATTGGTGTGCAGGGTAGAAAATACCATATGACCGGTTTGTGCTGCTTTGATGGCAATATCGGCCGTTTCTAAATCTCGGATTTCCCCCACCATGATGATGTCTGGATCCTGACGTAGGAAAGATTTTAGAGCTGCGGCAAATGTCAGTCCCTGTTTATCATTTACATTGACCTGATTGATACCGGGTAAATTAATTTCCGCAGGATCTTCTGCAGTAGAAATGTTCACACTGTCGGTATTCAGAATATTCAGGCAGGTGTAAAGGGATACAGTTTTACCGGAACCGGTTGGACCGGTAACCAGTACCATACCATACGGCCGGTGAATGGCTTCCAGCAGTAATTCTTTCTGAAATGGTTCGAAGCCGAGCTGTTCGATATTCAGGGTAGCGGCATCCGAATTCAGAATACGCATCACAATTTTTTCACCAAACAGGGTCGGAAGGGTGCTGACACGAAAATCAATCGGTTTGGCGCCTTTGCGGAATTGAATCTGAATTCGGCCATCCTGAGGTATACGCTTTTCTGAAATGTCCAGTTTAGCCATCACTTTAATACGGGAGGCAATCTGGTTTCTAATATTCAGTGGCATACGCACTACTTCCCGTAGCTGCCCGTCAATACGAAAACGTACTCGTGCCATTTCTTCGTAAAATTCAAAGTGAATATCTGAGGCGCCGCTGTTGAGTGCATCATTCAAAACTTTGAATACAAATCTGGCCACAGGGCCGTTTTCACCCTCCTCATCATCGGCAGACATGGCATTATTGCCTGTCGCTTCAGCATCACCAACTGTGTCCATTCCTTCTAGTAGGCTGGTGGATTCCTGTCCGAGATTTTCTAGTATCTGACGAAGCTGATCATCGCGTACAATGACCAGATTCAGTATGCAGCCGGCATCTGTGGCAATTTTCTGATAATGCTGAATGGAAGTGGGGTCAGATACAGCCAGAAACAGACGATTTCCACGTTTGAAAATGGGCACGCAGATATATTGCTGCATGATTTTCAGATTGATTAAGTCCTGCGGTACAAGGCTTTGGTTATATAGTTCCAGATTGAGGTAAGGAATACTGAATACCTTGGACAGGAAGCTGGCCAGTTTGTCAGCATCGATGACACCAGACTGCAACAGCATCGGTATAACTGGACGTTTCTGCTCAAGCTCCTGACGCAGTTTTTCAGCTTTTTCTGCATCGATAATCTGGTGCTTATATAAAACTCGAATCAATCCTACACTCATACCAGTTAATTCCTGTCTTTATCTCTTTTTAAGTTTACACTTAGTTAATGGTGCATTTATCTGGCTGCCCCTCCTTTTAGCCTATCTGTTTGTGGCGTAATGGCCAATTACAGATACAGGAGCGGAAAAAAAGCCATGTTAATGTTTGATTGTGCTAATTATAAGTGAATTTATGTATTTAAACAGCCTGAATATCTCTTCAGGTACAATTTTCCCAGTAATCTGCATATAGCTGTAATTCAAGTTGCTGGCGCCATTCATTGGCAATAAGCCGATAAACCACGCGAATACGTTCAGGCAAAGTGACGTTGCACCGAAAAAACATGGCTTCACATTCGCAGTTGCTCTTGCGTAACACTGCCTTTACGTGACCAGTGCCAACGATTTGCTGGCTGACAACGTTGAATTCGTCGCAGAAAGAGGGTGGGGGAAAGCTTTGCCCCCACACCAACGCTGCCAGTTGCTGGGCTGTGGCTAAATTCAGATGCTGGGGTTCTAATGAACCATCGGTCTGGTATGTTTGATTCAGATCGGCTGGCTGGATAAGTTGCCGGCATACTGTTTCAAATTCACGCCGGAAAGCGGGTAATTGTGTTTCGGCAATGCTTAATCCAGCAGCCATGGCATGGCCGCCGAATTTCTGGATGATTTCCGGTTGTCTTTTGCTGATCATATCTAAAGCATCACGCAAATGTAGACCAGAGATGGAGCGACCAGATCCGCGTAGTATGCCGTTTTCAGCTTGTGCAAACACAATGCTCGGTCGATGAAAGGTTTCGCGCAAACGGCCAGCAACAATGCCGGTGACGCCCTGATGCCAGCTGTTGTGATAGGCGACAATACTGAAACTACTTTCGGTATTAATGTCTGCTAGCTGCAAATTGGCCTCATCTTGCATGCTGCGTTGTATTTGCCGGCGCTCCTGGTTTAAATCGTTTAGTTGTTCCGCTAAGTTTGCTGCGTTGTGTATATCATCTGATAAAAGGCAGGCTATGCCTAAACTCATATCATCCAGCCGGCCGGCAGCATTTAGCCGCGGACCAATGGCAAAGCCCAGATCGAATGCCTGAGCCTGATGTATTTTACGTTTGGCTACCTGAAATAGGGCGCGTATACCGGGTTGCATTTTATCGGCACGCATGCGCTTGAGCCCCTGTGCGACCAGAATACGGTTATTCTGATCAAGGGGGACGACATCGGCAACGGTACCTAATGCAACTAGATCAAGCCATTGTGCCAGATTTGGTTCGGGAACTTGGCTGAACTGGTTGTGCTGACGCAAATGGTGACGCAAGGCCATCAGTACGTAAAACATCACGCCGACACCGGCCAGTGCTTTGCTGGGAAATTCATCACCGGGCTGGTTAGGATTAACAATAATGCATTCAGGCAATTGCTCGGCGGGTAAGTGATGGTCGGTAATCAATACATCCATACCCAGTTGGTGTGCACGCTGTACACCATCTACACTGGCTATACCATTGTCCACTGTTAGCAGCAAATCGGCGCCGGCCTGAGCAGCAAGCTCAGCAATTTCTGCTGTCAGTCCGTATCCATGCTCAAAACGATTTGGTACGAAAAAGTCAGTTATGGCGCCCATGGCCTGTAAGCCTCGCATAGCCAGAGCACAGGCAGTAGCGCCATCGGCATCATAATCAGCCACAATCAGAATTTTTTCTTGGTGTGTGATTGCTTGTGCCAAGCGTTCACTGGCAGCATGAATATTCTTTAGATTATGAAATGGCAGCAGGGCAGACAGGCTGGATTCCGTTTCAAGTTTATTTTTAATGGCGCGTGTGGCATACAATCTTGCCAGTAAGGGTTCAACGCCCTGTGCTAGTAGGGTTTGTTCGGCATGGGTATCTACCGGTCGGGTAACAATGCAGGCGGGCTTCATAGACTTAGTCCGTTAAATGGTTTGGCTTTGTGCCGGAAAAAGTTTAGCCAGGGTTTACGGATTTGAAGCAGGCCGTTTTCGCAATGAATATTTAGCTGCCGGATTTGCTTGTTTTGCATTGCGTTTAACAAGGGTTGCCACCAGTCCTGCTCCCATTGTTGCAGTATCTGGGTATAAAGGTATACATCGCCCTGATTGACGGCTGTGCATAATACATCATTAAACAACACAATTTTATCTTTATCTTTGCCAAACACGGTATTTGCTAATGCAGCATAATTAGCGGGTAGCTCATGTGTATTAACTGCCCAAGAGCTATTGGTATACAACGCAATTTTGCTGTCTGCTGTGCCTGTGCTGTCTGGCTCAAACCATAAGCTGTTGATAGTAGGCAGGCCGCGGGCACTGCGTTGCTGATTGATCGGGTGCTGATACAGCAGCATTTGTAGTTCGGTCTGTCGTTGTAAAATTAAGGGTGCATCGGTACCAATTGGTTTTGCTTCTGCGTTAATGCTGCCACCGAGATCCAGTATCGATGGCACGCTAAATGCCATTCTTTGTGAGGAGGTCAACAGCCACAAATTGGCTTTAACTGGATGAAACTGCCAATTTTCTGCCTGTAACCATTTATTCAATACACTACAGAAAGCGCTTGCTTCTTCTATGGATAAAGAAAGAGATTTTCCATCAATGTATTGCAGTTGATGCATTCCGGCTATCTGACTGATGGGTGTGGCAATCAGGTTGTCACCACTCGAATCAAGGCTATACTGCCTACATACCTGTTGTGCCCACGAACCTTGCCATAGGTACTGCCGGAAAAGCTGGCTTCTACTACAGGTTTGTGCGGAAAATTGACCCCAATGGCGTAACTTATCCAATGCCGGTAATGGTAATACCGGCACGATAATATCCTGATGCGGCCACAGTAAACCGGGCAGGACAAGAGTCAGATGTAAATCAGCTGGCATGAAATCTAAAATATTTGTAAAAACAGAATTATTGTTTTAGTCTGGCGGTTATTTTCGGGGTTGTGGTTGCAACCATTGTTGTAACAGCTGAGTATTCTCAATACTGAGCAGGGCTGTATCGTTTATTGCCGGTTGGGCCAATAAGCTGGATTGTCGCAGCAGGCCATCTCGGATAAAGTGAATCCGTACCGTTTCGCCGATATGGATACGTGTCCACTGCGTGCTAAAGTCCGTAATGATTTCATCATTGAGTGCGATGAGCTGATCACCGGCACTCAGGCCAGCATTTTCTGCACTACCCTGATTGAATACTTGTTGCAGGGTAATTCCGAGTGTTGCAGGCTTAAACCGTGCACCTAAATCGGCGCAAGTCTGTTCGCAGGCTGTTGGCTCCTCTGTGTAAGCGCCCCCATGCTGGAGTGGCAGAGCAGCCCAATGCAGTGATACACCAGTCTGATGTAATTTTTCAGCTATAGGTAAATCAGCTGTGGTCATGATGTACTGCTGATAAACTTGTGTTAAATCAATACCAGTGGTCTCGCGCGCGATTTTGAGCCACTCATTTTCAGCCAGACCTAATCCTCGCTGCCGCCAGTCTTGATACAGTGCGCGCATCACGTCGTCTAGATTTTTCTGCTGGTTGGTGTGCTGGCGAATATGGTGATCCAGGCACATGGCAGCCAAAGCCCCTTTCTGGTAATAGCTGACAATGGCATTGGCGCTGTTCTCATTCTGTTTGTAGTATTTGGTCCACGCGGTAAGGCTGGATTCAGCCAGAGTTTGCTTAAGTCGTCCCGCTCCCTGCTGCACTCGTGTAATAGTTTTGGCTAATAAATGCAGATATTGAGCTGGTGTAATGACGCCGCTGCGCACCAGAAACAAATCATCATAGTAGGAAGTGATGCCCTCGAAAGCCCATAAGAGATGGGTATAGGCTTCGGTGTTCAATTCATTATTGGCAAATGCAGCTGGAATGATGGATTTTACGTTCCATGCATGGAAATATTCGTGGCTGAATAATCCCAATAAAGTAATGTAAGCTTCGCTGTTTTTGCCATTTGTCTGAGGCAGATCATGCCGGTCGGCCATCAGTGCAGATGATGATCTATGTTCCAACCCGCCGTAAATGCCATTGCCGACGTGCAATAGAAAGCTGTAACGCTCAAAAGGTGGCGGTGCGTCAAACATAGCTATTTCACAGGCGCATATTCTAGCAACATCTTGGACGAGACGTTGCTGATCAAACTGAGAAAAATGTCCGCTAATGACAATCTCATGTTCGATGCCTGCCGCAGTGAAGGGCAGACGCAGCAGATAGCCCATTTCCACCGGATAATCTATCAAGGCACGATAGTTGCCAGTCTGATATACCCGTGGCAGTGAAGCTGCGGGCATGGTGGTAGCAATATCCCAGTTTTCCGGCAGACCGCTGATAATTAACTGGCAGGCCTCCTGCTGGCGTTGATTGTGGCGTAAAAACAGGCATGCACCATCGAAGAAGCCACGCTCGGTATTTAAAAATGATCCACGTACAGAACTGTCAAAAGCATAAACCAGATAGCTGATTTCCCATTTACCTGCCAGTCCTTTACAAGACCATGTATTTTTGTTTATCTGCTCTGATGTTGCGGGGGAGTTGTTGCAACTGGCCGTTAAAGTAACGATATGGCGGGCAAAGTCTCGAATCATATAGCTACCGGGTAGCCAGTTGGGTAGGCTTAAGGTGAAATTCTGATTATCGAGCTGAGTGAAACTGAGACGAACATGCCACAAATGCTGGGTCAGTGAGTGGGGTTGCAAATGATAGTTAAGCATAATCTGTGCCTCAAGGAAGCAAAATGGAGAATCAGCGATTTGTTTGCTTGGAATTTAAACTAATAAAAGTGTCAGGTTTAGCGACCAGATCTTAATATTACGTGGATAGTGATACGCTAAGTTTTGTGATTTTGTTTATGAGTTAGGACATACATAAATGTATTCAGGCTGCCTGAAAACTACATGGTTTCAGACAGCCTGCCATTATGCTGAGCATAGCTCAGGCGAACGGTGTCACTTCCATGTTGAACATAGCGCGGGCGGTATTCAGCATCTGGCAGCTAAAGCCCCATTCATTATCGTACCATGCCAGTACTTTTACCATATTGCCGTTGGTAACTTTGGTGAGGGTACTGTCAAATACGGATGCCTGAGGTAAGTGATTGAAATCGCTTGAAACCAATGGTAGGCTATTATAGCCCAGAATATGCTGCATACTGCCTTCACTGGCCGCTTTAACGATGGCATTCACTTCTTCAATGCTGGTGTCGCGAGCTGCCTCAAAAGTTAAATCTACCAGTGAAACATTAATAGTTGGTACACGCACAGAGAAGCCGTCGAATTTGCCCTGTAATTCCGGCAGTACCAGTCCTAAAGCTTTGGCAGCACCGGTTTTGGTTGGAATCAGGTTTTCCACTGCACTACGGGCACGACGTAAATCTTTATGCCGTACATCGGTCAGAACCTGATCGTTGGTAAATGCATGAATGGTTGTCATCAAACCTTTCACCATGCCCAGTCCGTCATTAATAGCTTTGGCTACCGGAGCCAGACAGTTGGTTGTGCAGGAACCATTGGATACTACAGTCATTTCTGTTGTGAGTACCTGATGATTCACGCCGTATACTACAGTGGCATCTACATCAGAACCACCGGGAGCGGATATCAAAACTTTCTTAGCTCCGCTCTGTATATGGACGCTAGCTTTTTCTTTGCTGGTAAATGCACCAGTACATTCCAGTACCAGATCAATACCTAATTCACCCCAGGGCAGTTCTGCCGGATTGCGAGTAGCGAAAAAGCGGATGCGGTCGCCGTTGATAATTAAAGCATCATCATCAAATGAAACATCTGCGGTGAAACGGCCATGAACGGTATCGAATTTTGTCAGATGGGCACTGGTTTCCAATGTGCCACTGGCATTTATCGCGACAATTTCAAACTGGTTGCGCAGGTTATAGTCATAGATGGCACGCAATATCTGGCGGCCGATGCGGCCATAACCATTAATGGCAACTTTTAACGTCATGCTTATTCCTTTTCAAATCAACAAAACTGATTAGGTAAATTTCAAGTTTGGAATGCAAAATTGGTTAATTCAATTATCTGATTCGCATTAAAAACACCATGTATTATTATAGCTGAACCAGCTTAATTCCTCATCTATTCAGCGTAAGCCGTTTTCGGCAGCAGGCAGTGTGACCATTTGCTGGAAAGACTGTGCCATAGTGTTTAAATCTAACCAACCCATGCCGCTGAAAATTAATAGAATTACACTGCCGGCTAGACAAGTGATGAAACAATAGACAATATAAGCCAAGGCTACTTTAAATACATTCTGCTGGCTAATGCGGACAAAACCACCTACTTGAACCACTATGGTCCAGATCATCCACGCCATTCCGGGCATGGCTAATGCGTGTGGAAAGTACAGTATAGCTACCATAGGCAGAGTTAGCGCTTCCGTGACCAGTATGTAACCATACCATTGTCCGGGCTGCCGGTTGTAGTAGCTAAGAATGGATTGCATGGAAAAACTCAGAACCGCCCAGCGCAATACTGTTAATACCATAATAAAAGCACTGATACCCGGTTGATGTCCGAGAAAGGGTGACATGTTCGCAATACTCATTAGGCCTAATGCCAAGAGTACGGCAATAAAGATAAACGGCGAATAACGATAATGCGTTTTAGGGTAAAACTGCATACGCAGTGCAGCCCAAGTGTCGATGAAAAACTGATACATTGAATCAATATCACTTTATGTTGTTGAATAAACCATAACAGCCATTTCATTAATCGTGCCAGCATTGTCTGGATTCGCATGCTATTTGGCAGAGTTTTCCGGTTATGATGGCGTTTTTTACGTCATTTGGTTTTATTCTGTTGTTTATACGAAGATATGTTGGCTAATGGACTGATTGGTAAAATGTTAATGCTAACCTGAGTTTTCAGATCAGTTTTGCAAAATTGATTGCTGTCTGTACAGGTTTGCTGCTCATTTGATTTCCGAATCAGACCTGAAGGAAATTCAGTTTAGTTGAGTATCGTGTAGTTCGGCAGCTTGCAGCGTATTTTCCATCAAAGAGGCGATTGTCATGGGGCCGACGCCACCTGGCACTGGAGTTATCATTGCTGCACGCTCTCTAGCGTTGGCGAATGCTACATCACCGCATAACTGGCCGTTTTCCAACCGATTTATTCCTACATCTATGACGATTGCGCCAGGTTTAATCCATTCACCTTTGACGAAATTCGGCTGGCCTACACCCACTACAACAATATCAGCTGCCGCGACTTCCTGTGCCAGATTCTGCGTCGCGCTGTGACAAACTGTAACCGTGGCTCGAGCCAGCAGAAGCTCTAAAGCCTGCGGTCTGCCAACGATATTTGATGCACCTACTACTACAGCTTTTTTACCGGCTACATCAATTTGATAAGCTTCCAGTAAGGTCATTACACCTTTAGGTGTGCACGGACGCATTAGCGGCATCTTTACTGCCAGACGGCCTACATTATACGGATGAAATCCGTCGACATCTTTATGCGGCACAATCCGCTCTAGTACAAGCTGACCATTTATATGTTTTGGTAAAGGTAGCTGTACCAGAATACCATCTACGCCCTTGTCGGCATTCATTTCATCAATGAGTGCCAGCAATTCTGATTCACTGGTCTGAGTAGGTAGTTCATAACTGCGTGATTCAAAGCCGATGGTTTCGCAGGCACGTTTTTTATTGCGCACATATACAGCACTGGCTGGGTCCTCGCCTACCAGTACGACCGCTAGGCAAGGACGGCGTAACTGATTATCCAGCCGCTGCTGCACACGACCCGCGAGTTTTTGCAGAATTTGTTCGGAAATTTTTTTGCCATCAATGAGTTGAGCGGTCATTAGCTAATTCCAGACAGAAAGATGAATAAAGAGGCTGTTGGCGGGCAACCAGCAGCTGAAACTCAGAAAAATGGCATTGTCGCATTTTTTAGCCTTGCTTTCATCTGCTTTTATTGATTGTGTGCAACCATAAATCGGCAATATTTCAAAAATATGGCAAAAAAATTAGGTTTACCTCTTGACGATGGTTTTTCAGAGCTGTATAGTTCGCCTCTCTCGTCGGGGTGTAGCGCAGCCTGGTTAGCGCATCTGCTTTGGGAGCAGAGGGTCGTGAGTTCGAATCCCACCACCCCGACCACATCGACTGAATCCTTATCCGGATAGATTTGAGAGTACGCGCCCGTAGCTCAACCGGATAGAGCACCGGCCTTCTAAGCCGGGGGTTACAGGTTCGATTCCTGTCGGGCGCACCAAGTTTGAAAAGTTTTAATGGTGGCTGTAGCTCAGTTGGTAGAGCCCTGGATTGTGATTCCAGTTGTCGTGGGTTCGAGCCCCATCAGCCACCCCAGATTAAAAGCCCAAGCCCTTTGCTTGGGCTTTTAGCTTTTATAGCTTTATCCTTTAACAGGCAGATATCGCCTGTTAAACTGGTAATCTTTAAAGCCTGACTCTGCGAGCTGTTTATCACTATGCTATCCCGCTATGAATAAAACTGAAACTGAACTGCCCTCGTTAACCATAGCCTTGTGTGCTGGGGAGGCGTCCGGTGACTTGCTTGGCGCCCATCTGATGAATGCCATACGTGCCCGTTATCCAAATGTGCAATTTGTGGGTATCGGTGGGCCGCGTATGCTTGCTGCAGGTATTCGCAGTTTATATGATCAGGAAAAGCTGGCGGTACGTGGTTTTGTAGAAGTTGTAAAAAAACTTCCGGAAATTCTGGCCATTCGCCGAGGCCTAATTCATGCACTGAAAACGATTCGACCGCAGGTGTTTGTAGGAATAGATGCACCGGATTTTAATCTGGGTGTGGCAGAAAGTTTAAAACATGCCGGTATTGCCACTATGCATTATGTTAGCCCGTCTGTGTGGGCCTGGCGGCGCAAGCGAGTAAAAAAAATCGTCAGACAAGTTGATGAAGTGCTGTGTTTGTTTCCGATGGAACCGGAATTATATCGACAAGCAGGCGGGCGAGCGCGTTTTGTAGGTCATCCACTGGCGCAGACATTACCGTTGCAGGTTGATCGTCAGGCCAGACGCCAGCAATTGAAACTACCTGAGCAGGCTCCGGTATTTGTATTAATGCCGGGTAGTCGGGTGAGTGAAATTGATTTTATGGCGCCATTGTTTTTACAGGCAGCCGAAATCATCCGCCAGCGCTATCCGCAGGCTGAGTTTTTAATACCATTGGCTACTGCAGCAACGCGTCAGCGGATGCAAACTTTGCTGGCGCAGCCGGCATGGCAAAAACTGCCAGTACGATTGATGTCTGCGCATGCGGAAATGGCGTGTCAGGCTGCTGACGTGACTCTGGTAACCAGTGGTACGGCTACGCTAGAAGTAGCCTTGTGTCAGTGTCCAATGGTAATCAGTTATAAGATATCGCCATTAACCTATGCTTATGTAAAACATAAAATTAAAGTGCCTTATGTTGGGTTGCCTAATATTTTGTTAGACAGAGGCGTGGTGCCGGAGCTCTTACAGGGAAATGCTACTCCGCAGAAGCTGGCTCAGGCGGTGATCCAATGGTATGAATCGCCACAGGAAATTGAAACCCTGCGAACAGATTTTTTGGCACTGCATCAGCAGTTGCGTTTGAACACTGACGAACTAGCTGCACAGGCTGTGCTCCAGCACGCTATGGGGCAGGTATGAGCTTCGATTTAGGTGTATTACCCGCTCATGCCGGTGTGGACGAAGCTGGACGTGGCCCTTTAGTGGGCAGTGTTTATGCCGCAGCCGTGATTCTGCCGGCAAATTATGATTTACCCGGTCTCACTGATTCCAAAAAATTATCTGAAAAAAAACGTGATGAGCTGGCGATACAGATTAAACAGCAGGCAACTGCATGGTCTGTAGCCGCAGCCGATGTCAGTGAAATTCATCAGTATAATATTCTGTTTGCCACTATGCGCGCGATGGCTCGTGCGGTGATGAATTTGCATACTGTTCCTAGCAAAGTCTGGATAGATGGCAATCGCATACCTGCTGATTTAACCTTGCCGGCAGAAGCTGTAGTAAAAGGGGATTTGAAAATAGCTGCTGTGTCGGCAGCTTCGATTCTGGCTAAAACGGCACGGGATGCAGAAATGTATGCGTTGCACCAGCAATACCCTCAATATGGTTTTGACCGGCACAAGGGCTATGGTACGGCCGCACATTTGGCTGCTCTCCGGCAATTTGGGGTATTACCCCAGCATCGTCAGGATTTTGCACCGGTAAAAGCTTTACTGCTACAGGGTAAATGCTTTGTAGAAATCTAATTTTTTAGGGTTGATTTTGTCTGGTGATATGGGAATTACTGGTGGCAAAAAAAAGTCTGAGACACTGCCTATAATTGCAAGCTTGATAAGCGGAATAGTTGAAACAATATTTCTGGCGGCAAATAAAAAACGCTTTCTATTTCAGAAAGCGTTTTTTGGTGCTTATCAATTCAGTATCAGTCCACAAACTGTTTTTTAATTCGCTCACGCCTTTCCTGTGCTTCGACAGACAGAGTTGCAGTCGGTCGAGCCAGTAAGCGTTTCAGGCCGATAGGTTCACCGGTATCTTGACAGAAGCCATAATCCCCTTCATCCAGTTGACGTAAAGAGGCTTGAATTTTGCTAAGTAGTTTGCGTTCGCGGTCACGGGTACGCAGCTCCAGAGCATATTCTTCTTCCAGTGTCGCACGGTCTGCCGGATCTGGAGTGGTAGATTGTTCCTGCAAATGACCGGCAGTATTATTGGCATTGTGAATCAGCTCATCCTGAAGTTTCAGCAGCAAATCACGGAAGAAGGCTTGATGTTCTTCATTCATGTACTCTTCTTCAGGGCCGTTCCAGGCTTGGATGTCTTGTTCAGTGAGTTTAGCCATTATACAGTCTTTCTTTTGCGTAGCTCATTTAAGCAATTAGCTCAGGAATTGACAACTAGCTCTGTTTTTGAACAACATAATCCAGTTGTCAGGCTGTTAAAAAAGTTCGGGCATGATAGCATGTTTTTATAATCTATTCGTAAATTTGCATTAGACAACACTATCCACTAATCAGCCAGTATGAAATTTTATTTGCTGCTAGCGGTAACCACCAATCTAGACATAGCCATAATACAATTAGAATCACTGTCGCAGAAAAATCATATTTACCTAAGCGCAGTACAGCAAAAGGGCGAGTAAGAGGGGTGAAAATGCGCTGTAGGGTCAATAAAAGCACTGAATATGGCTTGCAGAGGCTTAAAAACATTCGTAATACCAGACCGATGAACAACGCGTAACACATGGCTCTGAGTGAAAACAGAACACTGGAAAATAAACTGGCTGCTATGCTACGCATATCTGGCTGTGTCCAGCCGAAAGTGGTAATGAGATTAATAACGGAAGCCAGAAAATAAATAATTGGGGTAGCCACAATGCAGGCGATATCCCATCTACCTAGAGGTGGCACGATTCTGCGTAAAGGCCGTATTAGCCAATTGGTTGTTCGTACACTGAATTGCGCCAGCGGATGTAAAAAAGGCAAATTTCCCCACTGTAGCAAAAGCCGTGCCCAGCACATGATGGCTAGGGCACTGGCTAACAGAAAAATAGTTTTACTGATCACAAGTTACCTTAAGGAGCTAGTTGTTGTTGCATTTCTTCTGCACGGGCAACACTGGCTGCCACGCCATCAGCCACAACCTGCGACAGCTGATGCTGGTCGAATACTGATGTGGCGGCAAAAGTGGTTCCCCCTTTGGAGGTGACATTTTTCTGTAACTGCACAAATTCAGTACCAGACTGTTCTGCCAGTGAAACTGCACCTTTGAATGTGCCCAGACTTAATTGATGAGCTTCTTTTGTGCTGAATCCTTGTTGTATGGCAGCCTGTTGTAAAGCATTAAGAAAATAGAATACATATGCTGGGCCACTGCCACTGATGCCAGCAATACGGTTAATGGCGCTTTCTTCGTCCAGCCAAACCACTTCTCCAGTGGTACGCATAATGTTTTCGGCCAAATTTTTATCTGCTGTATCAATATTAGATGGTGCGTACAAACCGGAAATACCTAGGCCAATCTGACAGGGTGTATTAGGCATAATGCGGATGATGCGGTGGTGATTTTGAAGAAACTGGCTCAATGTGTTGATGGTTAATCCGGCAGCGATACTCAGCACTAAAGCACCGTTTAACTCAATACCGGCAGTTGACTGCTGCATATCCTGTGGTTTAACTGCCAGTACAAGTACGTCATCAGCATTCAGGCTAGGTAATTTTTCACTACACCTAACCTGATAACAGCTGCTCAAATGTTGGCGTTTTTCCAGATTACGGTCAATCACTTCGATATCATAGCCGCCTTGTTTGCTCATTCCTGCAACGATGGCTGTTGCCATATTACCGCCACCCAGAAAATAAATACTCATTTCATTTCCTCTTTTTATTTATAAATATTAACAATTTGAATACAACAATATTCCAGGCTTGAAGCGAATGAATATTGAATATGCAATTCAATATTATATTCAAGATTTCTTAATACCGGTAAATGATTAAAGAGAGCTGTGGACTGAATAATCAGTCTTAAAGTTGTGCGTAGTTTTGCCAACAATATAATTTTATTCGATAATTTCAAAGCTAAATACTATTTAAAATTAATATATGAGTTGGAATTTATTTAGGCTATATGTTAAATATATCATCTACTCTGATAAATAAAGGTGTTTATGTTGATAATAAATTCACAGCTTAGTAAAACCGGACGTTGTCTACTTGTGGCGTGGGTTATAGGGTTATTGAGCGCTTGTGGTTCAGTTCATACACTAAGTGATGCTAAAGGTAGGGTGAAGCAGGATGCTCCGGTAGCGGTCAATGCAGCGCCTAAGATAGGAAATTATGAATCCAGAATTGGCTTTAAAGGGGCTGAAACTTCAAGCATATTTATGCAGACTGTGTACGAAAATAATCAGCCAGATACAGCAAGGTATAAAAATTATTCAGATAATCCTATAAAACAAGTGATTACAGAGCCGGTAAGTACATTTAGTCTGGATATGGATACGGCCAGTTATGCAAATAGTCGGCGGTTTATCGCTAATGGAAGAATGCCGCATCCTGATGCTGTACGGGTTGAGGAATTTATTAATTATTTTCCGGATGTTTCGAATGAAGTATTGAAACCTCTCCTAGGCTCCCCGTTTGCTGCGACTTATGAATTGACACCCAGTCCATGGAATGCAAACAAGGTATTGCTGAGGGTAAATATCAAGGCTGAAAACGTCCAATTTAAAGAGTTACCGCCATCAAATCTGGTATTCTTGGTTGACACCTCTGGCTCGATGGAAGGGCCGGATAGGTTAGATTTATTAAAAAAATCATTAAAATTATTAGTGAGCAGATTACGCCCGCAGGATAGAGTCTCTATTGTTACTTATGCAGGTAGTGCAGGGGTGGCGCTGGAACCAACATCAGGAAGCAATAAAGGCAAAATACTGGCTGCAATTGATAAGTTTGAGGCTGGTGGCAGTACAGCTGGGGGTGAAGGACTGAAGCTGGCTTATAAAATAGCTGAACAAGCCAAGGTAAAAGGTGGGATAAATCGCATATTACTGGCTACTGATGGCGATTTTAATGTTGGTATAAACAATGATGAAGAATTAAAGGTTCTCGTGAGCACTGAAAAAGATAAAGGGATAACCTTATCAACACTGGGTTTTGGAGATGATAATTTTAATGATGCAATGATGGTGCAGATTGCGGATGCAGGAAATGGAAACTATAGCTATATTGATAGTTTGCAGGAAGCCCAAAAGGTATTACAGGAAGAAATGAGTGCAACTTTAGTTACTGTGGCCAAAGATGCAAAAGCACAGATTGAATTCAATCCACGCCAAGTACTGGAGTACCGTCAAATTGGTTATGAAAAACGGCAGTTGAAACAAGAAGATTTTAATAATGATAAGGTGGATGCTGGTGATATAGGTGCAGGTAAAAAGGTTACAGTGCTGTACGAGCTTACTCTTGCCGGAGCCAAACCAAGTATTGATCCTTTGCGTTATCAACGCAAAAAAACGGATTCTGCCGGTGCTCAGAATGGAGAAATTGCTTTTCTCAAATTACGTTGGAAAGAGCCTGGCAGTAAAAAAAGTGAAATGGTTTCTTTCCCAATAGAGAAAAAAGCGTTAGGAAGTTCTTTTGAGCAGGCAGGGGTTGAAACTCGTTTCTTAGCGGCTGTGGCAGCATTCGGACAGAAACTGCGCCATAACCCAGAACTTGCAGAGACTTCTTACGAGCAGATTGCTAACTGGGCAAATAATGCCAAGGGTAACGATCCTCAAGGCTATCGCAATGAGTTTGTCCGCTTGGTCAGAAAAGCTGCTGTTCTTGAAACAAGTAAATAGTAATGAAGTGGATAACGAAAAATAAAGCAAACGATTTTTGTCATACACTAGTAATCGATGGAACTATTTTGCAGCTTTTTCAATGTTTGTGAATTCGATTTCAACGAATAATCTCTTTTTGAAGCTTAAAAACCAGCTATAAAGGCTGGTTTTTTGTTTTCATTGTATCTGGTTTAGTTTTAAAAAAAGAAAAACCATTTCACAGGCATAAGAATACATGCTGCATATAACAAATTAGGTAATGAAAGCAAAATGCGCTGCCTATGGCGGAGGAAAAAATTTTAGTATGCAGGAATTACGATTACAATTTAATTAAATAATTAATGTTTAATCGACAAAGTAGGTATTTTTCTGCTGATGTATGCTAGTGCACATTTATCAGAAAACCTGATTAAATCTTTAAATTAAGGTGGTCTAAGCAACCAATATAATTTTTATGTTGGCAATTGGTATGTATTGTTGTTAGAAAGAAAAATTGTGATTTAAGGTGTTGTGGTAGGTAAGTATTTATTCCTGCCTGCATAATCTGCGTATAATCGGCATAAATTTATATATGTCTGCTTACATAGCAGATTTTTAGCACATTTGATAATTCTTAGATTATCAGATTGTAAAATGGCAATATTATGAAAAATATACTTTCAATTCAGTCTCATGTGGTATTTGGTCATGCGGGTAACAGCGCAACGGTATTTCCTATCCGCCGATTAGGCGTTAATGTTTGGCCATTAAATACAGTCCAATTTTCTAATCACACACAGTACAGGCAGTGGCAGGGTACAGTGATGCCGGCTCAGCATTTACTGGATGTGGTTGATGGTATTGCGGCCATTGATGAACTGAAAAACTGTGATGCTGTATTAAGTGGATATATGGGTTCTGCCGAGCAAGGCAGTGCCATTATTGATATTGTCCGCAAAGTGAAGCAGGCCAATCCGCAGGCCATTTATTTCTGTGACCCAGTTATGGGCCATCCAGAAAAAGGCTGTATTGTTGCCGGAGGTGTGGCCGAATTCTTATGTGATGTAGCCTTGCCACAGAGCGATATGATTGCGCCTAATCTGTTTGAACTTGAAGAGTTGAACAACAGGCAACGCATTCATAATGTGGAAGAAGCGGTTGCTGCCTCTCGGGCTCTTTGTACAAAAGGTCCGCGTGCTGTGCTAGTGAAACATTTAAGTCGTGCTGGGTATCAAACTGACCGCTTTGAAATGCTGTTGGTTACGCCGGATTCAGCATGGCATATTCACCGGCCTCTGGTGGATTTTGGCGAACGTCAACCTGTAGGCGTGGGTGATATGACAAGTGGAATTTTTCTGGCAGATTTTCTTTCCGGTAAATCTTTGCTTGAAGCATTTGAACATACAACTTCAGCTGTCTATGCGGTTATGCAGGAAACTTTAAAACGCCGGCAGTATGAATTGCAAATTGTAGCCGCTCAGGATGAAATTGCCCATCCGTCACAGTGGTTTAAGGCAGAAAAAATAGCTTGAAGCAGTACTTGATTCAACTGACAATAATTTAGTAGAAAAACGGCCGGTGAGCAGAGCTTACCGGCCGTCTTGTAATCAATGTTAATGCTAACTAATCATATTTTGTCTGTGTATAGTGACGTTGACCAAAAATAGCACTGCCTATCCGAACATGAGTAGCTCCACTGGCAATAGCCGTATGCATGTCGGCACTCATTCCCATAGACAATACATCAACCGCGAATCCTGAATGATGCAGATGCTGGAATAAAGTCTGCATCATACCGAATTGCTGCCGCAATTCGGTTTCAGTACTATCTGCTTTGGCCACGCACATCAGCCCGCGAAATTGTAGACGTGGTAAAGTGCTGATGAAACTAGCTAATTTCAATAATTCTGTTATATTTGCTCTAATACCATGTTTATTTGTTTCAGCAGCAATGTTTATTTCAATACAAACATTCAAGGGTGGTAAGTGCTCTGGCCGCTGTTCATTTAAACGGCGAGCAATTTTTTCACGGTCAATCGTATGCACCCATTGTGCCCGTTCTGCCACAATCCGGCTTTTATTTGATTGAATGTGTCCGATCATATGCCAGACAATATCGTATTCGGACAGCATGCTGGTTTTATCACTAAACTCTTGAATGTAATTTTCACCAAAATCACGCTGACCAGCTTGATACAGTGTGGCTATATCACTGACAGGAAAGGTTTTACTCACCGCAATCAGTTGAACGTTTTGTGGCGCTTCAGTTTGCTGGCGGATGCTGGCTATTTCAGCCAATACCTCACGCCAGTGTGTAATCAGAGAATCTGAATTTTTCATATCACATAGTTTTTTTTCAGTTTTTTGAATTCAATTCGGCTGTCTTTGAAAAAATTTTTCCAGCATCACAAACATTTTCATTTTAAAGCTTCGACAACTTGATTAAAATAAGAGCAGAAATTTGTCCCTGCACATCGCAGGCAAGCATAACGGAGTAAATATGCAGCTAACCGATTTATTGGCCTTCGGCGTTAAAAACAAAGCTTCCGACTTGCATCTGAGTGCTGGTCTTCCTCCTATGATACGCGTTAATGGTGATATCCGCCGTATTAATCTGCCCGAACAGAGCGCAGAAGAAGTAGGTAAAATGATAGCTTCCATTATGAACGACTATCAACGTAAAGATTATCAGCAAAATCTGGAAACTGACTTTTCGTTCGAACTTCCCAATGTCTCTCGGTTTCGTGTCAATGCCTTTAACACCGAGCGCGGCCCTGCTGCAGTTATGCGTACCATTCCCAGTAAGGTACTGACGCTGGAAGAGCTCAAAGCGCCAGCAATTTTTCAAAAAATTGCTGAAATGCCACGTGGACTAGTGCTGGTAACAGGACCTACCGGCTCCGGTAAATCAACCACTTTGGCTGCAATGATTGATTACATCAATAATCACGATGCCGGCCATATTCTAACCATTGAAGATCCGATTGAGTTTGTGCATCAGAGTAAAAAATCGTTGGTAAACCAGCGTGAACTTCATCAGCATACACTCAGCTTTGCTAATGCACTGCGTTCAGCTTTGCGCGAAGACCCTGACGTGATTCTGGTAGGGGAAATGCGAGACCCTGAAACAATAGGTCTGGCACTGACAGCTGCTGAAACCGGTCACCTTGTGTTCGGTACTTTGCATACTACTGGTGCAGCAAAAACGGTAGACCGTATTGTGGACGTATTTCCTGCTGGTGAAAAAGAAATGGTGCGTTCTATGTTGTCTGAAAGTCTTCAGGCAGTAATTTCTCAGACTTTACTGAAAACTAAGGATGGCAATGGCCGTGTTGCAGCTCATGAAATCATGATCAGTACTCCGGCAGTGCGCAACCTGATTCGTGAGAACAAAATTGCTCAGATTAACTCTACTTTGCAGACGGGGCAGAAATTTGGTATGCAAACGTTAGACCAGTGTTTACAACAATTGCTGCGTGAAAATCGTATCAGTTTAGATGTAGCACGATCTAAAGCGGTCAGTCCTGATCAGCTGGCAGGATAGTAATTTATAGTTTTATATTCAGGAAAGCGTGTTGCCATGGATATGCTGAAAGACGCCTCAAAAGAGTCCAGCTTGTCTGATTTATTATCAGATATGGTTAACCACTATCAACATCCCACCGCTGCATCAGCAACAGCTACACCTTCTCCCATTGTGGCAGAAGCACCGTCAGCAAATACTGTAAAAACAGATGCAAATGTAGCGGCTATACCGATACAAAATACACCAGATTCGAGGTCGGCAGATAAAGAAACAAGCACAGCAATGATGCAGGCAACACCTGTTGCTGCAATAGAAACCAAATCTGTACCTGCAAACGAACAGATTCCGGTCTCATCGGTTTCATCTACTGTCGAGTCACGCCAGACAACTATACACAATAAAACAATGACAGATTCTTCTACCGCAGTGCCGGCTCCAGCTACAGCCGTCAGCACCCCAGCTCCAGTCACACTGGAACGGGAAGTAGTTCATATTCATCCAGTGCTGGAAAAAATGGCTGTTGAAGCCGTACGTCTGAATGCCGCTGATATTTTTATCAGTCCTAGTTTTCCACCATCATGGAAAATCGATGGCAAAATCACCCCCGCACCAACCAAACCTTTAACCGGAGAAGAAACTGCTAAGATTGCCATGTCTACCATGACAACCGTTCAGCGGCAGCGGTTTATGCAAGAACTGGATTTAAACTATTCCATTATTGCCAAAAATGGTGTGCGTTTCAGGGTTAATGCCTATCATGAACAAGGTAGGGTGGGTATGGTGCTGCGTCGGATTACTACCGATATCCCCACCACCCAGAGTCTGTTTTTACCACCAGTGCTGGATGAGCTGGTGATGAAAAAACGCGGGCTGATTATTCTTGCTGGTCCTACTGGTAGCGGTAAATCCACTACCATGGCCGCTATGCTGGATTATCGTAATGCCAATTCCGCCGGCCATATTCTCACCATTGAAGACCCGATAGAATACGTGCATAAACCCAAGAAAAGTATTATTACCCACCGTGAAGTCGGAGTGGACACTCTGAGCTGGGACAATGCAATGCAAAGTGCATTGCGTGAAGCACCAGATGTTGTTTGCGTAGGGGAGGTACGCAGTGATGAGAGCATGGCCTATGCACTGAAACTAGCGCAGACCGGTCACTTGTGTTTCTTTACTTTGCACGCCAGTAGTGCTAATCAGGCAATTGAACGTATTCTGAATTTCTATCCTGAAGAACAGCATAAGCAAGTGCTGATGGACTTGGCACTGAATCTCGTTTGCATCATCGGCCAGCGGCTGGCTGTGAAAAAAGATGGTAAAGGCCGTCGGGCTGTTATTGACCTGTTAATTAACACCGCCACTGTTCAGGACTATATCTACAAAGGCGAACTAATGCAGATAAAAGAGCTGATGGCCAAAGCAGGTAATGATGGTATGCAAACGTTTGATCAGTGTTTGTTTCAGCTTTATGTTGATGGCGTTATTGATTTTGAAGAAGCTTTACGCCAATCAGACTCACCAAATGATTTGCGCCTGCGGATTAATTTATATGAGCAAGGTGAAAAAGGAACGGCAATCTTTAATAGTGGTACTGAGCTCAATCTGATTTAAATTGTCTGTTTCCATTAATCAATTATTATCCCTAATTTTCAGGCAAAGCTGATCGCTTTGCCTGTTGTATTATAGGCTGCAAAAATATCGAGGAATTTAATCATCATGAAAGCCATGATTCTTGCCGCAGGACGCGGTGAACGCATGCGTCCACTGACAGATACCTGTCCAAAACCATTACTAAAAGTAGGTGGAATACCATTAATCGAACATCATTTGCGCCGCCTACAGAAGGCAGGTTTTCGAGAAATTGTGATTAATCATGCTTGGTTGGGAGAACAAATTGAAAATTCTTTGGGAAACGGGCAAGCTTATGGTCTGGAAATTTCTTATTCTGCTGAAAAAGAAGGAGGGCTAGAGACAGCAGGTGGAATTGTTACTGCTTTACCTATGCTCGGCAATACACCGTTTTTGGTGATAAACGGAGATGTACTAACTGATATTGATTTTGTCGGGGCGTTAGAAATCAGTAACGAATTAGAACAGTCTGGTAATCTGGCTCACTTATGGCTAGTAGATAATCCATCTCATCATCCAGAAGGAGATTTCCATCTGTTGTCATCAGGAAAAATAACCGAACGTCAGACGAATACTTCAGCATTAACTTTTAGCGGAGTAGGTGTATATCATCCTGCCTTGTTTAAGGGTATTCAGGCTCATAACAGTGCAAAACTGGCTCCTTTATTGCGTAAAGCCATGCAAAATGATCTGGTTAGTGGTGAATATTACAATGGCTTCTGGCTGGATGTAGGAACAATTGAAAGATTACAGCAGGCCAATCAATGGTTCGAAACCAGACACGGCAAATGAGCCACAAACAATGGCTATATACGGTAACATTATTCTCATTCAAATAGATAAAATTAATTGACAGGCTATATTGTCTGTCACTTATTTTTAGCATATTTACTTTGATTTAGCAGTATAAACATGCAAATACAGCAGTCTGAACAATCCACTATCCGTATTCTTGGTGTCGACCCCGGCAGCCGTGTAACCGGCTTTGGCGTAATTGACGTAATCGGTCGCCAGCACATCTATGTTGCCTCTGGTTGCATAAAAACCGTTGTAGGCTCAACACTTGCAGAGCGCATCCGAGTTATTGTACAGAATTTACGCGAAGTGATCGCCACATATCAGCCCACCCAGACCGCAGTCGAACAGGTGTTTGTCAACGTTAATCCTGCGGCCACACTGGTATTGGGTCAGGCACGTGGAGCGGCCATAGCTGCACTGACATTAGGTGAGCTACCGGTATTCGAATACACAGCCCTGCAGGTAAAGCAGGCTGTCGTCGGGCAGGGTAAAGCGGCTAAGGAGCAGGTGCAGCATATGGTGGTACAAATGTTGTCTCTGTCTGGAACACCTCAGGCAGATGCTGCAGATGCCCTAGCAGTAGCATTAACCCATGCCTTACGCAATTATAGTCTGGCTTCGAAAATTCAACAGGGATTAACCATTAAATCCGGCCGTTTTCGTTAAATTAAAATAATCAGATTTATTCATAAACAATTTAGCAGCTGATAATCTAAATCTACTACCGAAATCCAAACCTTTGCCCAACTATCTTTATTATCTATTTGCAATTATTTTATAAAGCAGTGGGTGGCAAATAAATGGTAAATTCATTAATAGGTTGAAGCAATACACTATAGGGCTGTTGTTGTTCATCATCTTGAACCAGTTTCATCCGGCTCAATAAAGCAAATTGTGCTGATTCAAGTGTAGCTGGTTTCACAGCCAATCGATCATGCCAAACCCGATAAGTTCCCAATTTACCATTACGTCGATAGTAAAAACCAGCCAATGGATGGGTCAGATAGACTAGTGCCGTTTCGTTGTCAGCAAAACCTTGAAAATGAAATTGTTGTTCAGGTTGCTGCTTTAATTGTACTCTAGCCGGCGCCCACTTTGCCTTTGTATGCATTTCATAATGTCGATAGCAGCCTGATTGCTGGTCAAAGTCACAAATAAAACGCATTTTGCCCGGATGCCAAGGTAGTTTCCATATATGACGAGGTACCATAATGGTCCACGAATCCAATATCGTACCCAAAAACCAGACACAACGTTCGCCGGTTGTCGTATCAATTATATAAATTCGGTAATTGGTCTGTCCCATACTGAATACAGGAAACGGATAAACTGCTGATGTAAAATCCTCGTCCATAAATGGCACAACTGAAAGCAAACCTTTTTCCTGACCATCAATAAAGATAGTATCCAGTTTGAAACGAGGGGGAAATAATCCTGCAAATCTATGCGCATCAACTGCATAAGTAATAATGGCAAAATGTTTTAATTTACAGTTAACATCGATTCCTGAAGGTGCTGGACGCGGATGTAGAAAATCCTTAAATTTAAGTGATATTGGCATATAATTATCCAAGACTTTCGATCCAAAAAGTTAATCAGTCTCAACCTACATTGATATTCGCAAAATTAAATATACAGTAATAATTTACAAAAATAAATATAAATTAATAATAATTTGCTAAAAATTTACAAAATTATGTTTTTAAAAAACCAGACAAGAATATTGGATAATAAAATAAAACACAAAATTAAAATGTTATAAGTTTTATTTTAACAATACTATTCTATTTGAATAATATTCAAATAATGCCATTGAATAATCAATTGTAATATAAATTATCCTTTGTCATAATTGATAAATTACAAACTGTAAAGAAAATGTAAATGAATGAGCTCGAGCGCTATGCTTGGATTGAGCTGGCATTAACACCCTATATTGGCAGTGAAACATTTTTACGTATCTTAAAACATTTTGGTTCGGCACAAATCGCTTTGGCCGCAGATGTGGAAGAAATTAAACCTTTTCTGATTCGTTCTCGGGCCGGTCAATACTGGCGCAGTGAGGAGGCAAGAAAAGCAGCTGAAGCCGCCCTGCAATGGGAGCAAAAGCATGAAAATGCACGCTTATTATTGCTGGCTGAAAATGATTATCCACCACTGCTTTCTGAAGGTTTGACACCGCCTCCATTATTATTTATTCGTGGTAACATCCACTATCTGCAACAGCCCTCGTTGGCTATTGTTGGCAGCCGACATGCTACGCCACAAGCAATGCGTATTGCCCGTGATTTTGCCAAGGCATTAGCACAAAAAGAAATTGCTGTGATATCAGGCATGGCTGATGGTATAGATACCGCAGCCCATCAAGGTGCTTTACTTGGCAAAGGTACTACTGTTGCCGTCTGGGGCACAGGAATAGATCGCGTGTATCCGGCACGCAACAAATCATTGGCCGCTGAAATTGCCGAACATGGCTGTATAATTTCAGAATTTCCACTAGGCACACGTTCTTTGGCAGGTAATTTCCCTCGTCGCAATCGCCTGATTGCAGCCCTCAGCCAAGGTACCCTAGTGATAGAGGCTGCAACCGAATCTGGCTCCCTGATTACTGCGCGATTGGCCGGTGAAATGGGTCGTGAAGTTATGGCAATACCTGGTTCGATTGATAACCCATTAAGCAAAGGTTGTCATGCATTGATAAAACAGGGTGCCAAACTGGTTGAAAATCTAGATGATATACTTCATGAGTGCCCTTTCCTCTTGCAAAAAACGCAAGTGCATTCATATAGCCATCAATCTTCACAATTTATTCAATCAGATACACCTGTACTGCTTGTTGAAGAGACTGAAGATCTCTTATTAGACAAAACAGCTGCATCAGCACTCACATCGCCGGAGAAACAAATTCTGGATGGATTAGGTTATGGTATCGTACATCCAGATACACTGGTCTCAACACTTGGCATCCCTGCTACAGATGTGTATGCTAATCTTATGGCACTGGAACTAGGTGGCTGGATTACCGCACTGCCGGGCGGTTGTTATCAACGCATTAAATCTTGAAAGGATTGCAGATGATTGATGTAATAGCGTTTTTGATTGAGCACTTTCAAGACGTTGATGCTTTTCCTCCACGTAAAGATCTAGGAGCGCTTTTGGAAGAGGTGGGTTTTAATGATGATGAGATAGGGGATGCCTTAACTTGTCTCGACGAGCTGCGTTTCGAACCCCTGATTCCGGCCGAAACCTTGCGCAGCAGTACCGGATTCCGAATTTTTAATGAAGAAGAGCTGGATGCACTCCCGTTGGATGTTCGTGGTCTAATACATTTTCTGGAACAGAATGGTGCACTCAATCCTGAACAACGTGAATTCGTACTCAATGCTTTAATGAATTTGCCGTATGACGACATCACTGTAGATCATGCTAAAGTACTGGCCTTACTGGTCTTGTGGGCACACCGGTCAGAATTGCCAGTACTCATTGGTGATGAATTAATGGCTGCGCTTAATGGTGAAGCCATAATGCAGTAAATTACTGACAGCGAAACGGCATTAAAGCTTTCAGTCAGAACGTCTGAAAGCTTTTTTGCTTTGTCCGATTGTATTTATTAGAATAAAACAAACTACCAACATATCACAAATATTTAAATTACGAATGTGAGCCTGAGCGAATGGCAAAAAACCTGTTGATTGTTGAATCTCCATCAAAAGCGAAAACGCTGAAAAAGTATCTTGGCAGCGACTTTGAAATTCTCGCTTCCTATGGACATGTGCGCGATCTGGTACCTAAAAGTGGTGCCGTCGATCCGGAAAATGACTTTGCCATGAAATACCAGCTGGTCAGCCGTAATGCCAAACATTTGGATGCGATTGTGTCAGCAGCAAAAGAAGCTGATGCACTTTATTTGGCAACCGACCCGGATAGAGAGGGTGAAGCTATTTCCTGGCATTTACAAGAAATACTCAAATCTAAGCGTGGCCTCAAAAACCTACACCCAAAGCGAGTAGTATTCCATGAAGTAACCAAAAAAGCCGTATTGGATGCGGTTGCTCATCCGCGTGAGTTGTCACAAACATTAGTGGATGCACAGCAGACACGGCGAGCTCTGGATTATCTGGTTGGTTTTAATCTGTCACCTTTATTATGGAAAAAAATTCGCCGAGGTCTGTCTGCTGGCCGCGTACAAAGCCCGGCATTACGCATGATTTGCGAACGCGAACAAGAAATCCGTGATTTCACGGCACAGGAATATTGGACAGTTCATTTGGACAGCCACAAAGCGCGTACCAAATTCACCGCCAAACTCACACACTGGCAAGGACAGAAACTCGAGCAATTTGATATACCAGATGAAACTCAACAGCAGGAAATAGTCAGCGCCCTGCAGGGTCAGCCGGCACATGTTTCCAAGGTAGAAAAGAAAAAGCGCAGCCGTAATCCAGCTGCGCCATTTACCACCTCCACTATGCAGCAGGAAGCAGTGCGTAAACTTGGCATGACTACCGACCGTACCATGCGCACAGCCCAGCAATTATATGAAGGTGTAGACGTAGGGCAAGGTGCAGTGGGGCTGATTACCTATATGCGTACCGACTCCGTCAGCTTGTCAGATGATGCCGTTGTTGAAATACGCCATTATATTGATAACAAAATTGGCAGCGACTACCTACCATCTACAGCAAAGGTCTACAAAACCAAATCGAAAAATGCTCAGGAAGCACATGAAGCTATTCGGCCTACTTCGGTTTACCGTACACCAGAAGAAGTAAAACCCTTTCTGACTGCTGATCAGTTTCGCCTGTATCAGATGATTTGGCAACGTGCGGTGGCCTGCCAGATGGCACCAGCTCGTTTCGATACCACCAGTGTCGATATTGTTGTAGGAAAAGGTGTTTTTCGAGTAACTGGACAGGTACAGACATTTGCTGGTTTTTTAAGCGTTTACGAAGAAGGTGTCGACGATAGCGAAGATGATGAAAATGCCAAAAAATTGCCTCCATTGCAGGAAGGAGATGATTTGCCGGTAGATAAAATATTTGGCGAACAGCATTTTACTCAGCCACCACCCCGTTATTCTGAAGCCAGCTTGGTAAAAGCACTGGAAGAGTATGGCATTGGCCGTCCTTCAACCTATGCCAGCATTATTTCCACACTGAAAGAACGTGAGTACGTCACACTTGAACAAAAACGGTTTCTGCCCACCGATACCGGTGAAGTCGTCAATAAATTTCTTACCGAGCATTTCGGTCAATATGTAGATTACAACTTCACCGCCAGACTGGAAAATCAGCTGGATGATATTGCCGGCGGCAAACGAGAATGGAAGCCGGTAATGCAACAGTTCTGGAAAGGTTTTGACAAAGAGGTTAAAGCCAAGGAAGACATCCCACGCGCAGAGCTAACAGCAGAAAATCTGGATGAAATCTGCCCGAAATGTGGAGCTCACCAGCTACAGATTAAATTTGGCAAACGCGGGCGCTTTATTGCCTGTAGCGGTTATCCAGATTGCGATTACACCCGCAACGTGAATGAAACTGCTGAAGAGGCTGCCAAAGCTGCAGAAGAGCCTACCATCGTTGAAGGGCGCAGCTGTCCCAAATGTGAAGGACAACTGGTATACAAGCGTGGCCGTTATGGTAAATTCATTGGCTGCGCCAATTATCCCAAATGTAAATATATCGAACCTTTGGAAAAACCTAAAGATACCGGAATTGAATGTCCGAAGTGTCATAAAGGCAGCCTGATCGAACGCAAGAGCCGCTATGGCAAACTGTTTTACAGTTGCAATACTTATCCCGATTGTGACTATGCCGTGTGGAATCCGCCCATTAACGAACCCTGTCCGCAATGCGGTTGGCCGATTCTGACCATCAAAACCACCAAACGGCGCGGAACCGAAAAAGTTTGTCCTCAAAAAGAGTGTGGCTATACCGAACAGATAGAACCTCCCGCACCCAAAGAATAGAGCAGGCTGCACAAAATAAATAACAAACTTAAGACTTTCAGCATGCCTGAAAGTCTTTTTTTACCGGAATAAACTGACATGGCCAGAATACTTCAGCAGCATCGCAATCAGGTACGCATTATTGGCGGTACCCATCGAGGCCGTAAACTAACATTTCCGACCGCCGAAGGTCTGCGTCCGACGGCAGATAGCGTGCGCGAACGTCTGTTTAATTGGCTGGGGCAAGACTTAACAGGTATGGCAGTACTGGATTTATTTGCCGGTAGTGGCGTAATGGGATTGGAAGCAGCTTCAAGAAGGGCTGAAACCGTTATGCTGATAGAAAAAAATCGTCTGGTGGTACAGGCAATAAAAAATAACCTTGAACAATTGAATTTCAATCAGGTAGAACTTATTTATACAAATGCACAGAATTTTCTCGCAACTAACAGCCGGCAGTTTGACATAATATTTCTCGATCCGCCTTATCAATGGCAGCAGTGGCCAGAACTTATGCAGGCTCTTGTCCCGCATCTGAGACCTCAAGCACATATCTATCTTGAAAGTAATACATTACCAACGCTGCCAACTGAGTGGCAGATACTGCGAGAGGGTAAATCAGGAATAAGTCGTTTTGAATTATTAACTTACTGTAAACCAGAAGCACCCTGATTAACAGACACTCAATGGGATACACACAAAATAATGTTATAATCCGCGCCCAACGGTTTTGAGTAAAATTTAACGATAAAGGAAGAACATGTCACTCTTGATAACAGATGAGTGCATTAATTGCGACGTATGCGAGCCTGAGTGCCCCAACAGCGCTATTTATCAGGGCGATGAAATTTATGAGATCACCCCAGAACGTTGCACACAGTGTGTAGGTCATTATGATGAACCACAATGTCAGCAGGTTTGTCCGGTAGATTGCATCATCATTGATGAAGAACACCCAGAAAGCGAAGAAGAGCTGGAAGCTAAATATCAACGGCTGATGGCAGAAAAAGAATAAAACGACACAGGCTGAAGTGTATTTGAAACAGTTAATTACTCTCTTAAGTAAAAAAAATTGCTTAAGAAGCTTGACGAAGATACAAATCAACATTATCATGCCGTTCTCTTTTGGAGGGATTCCCGAGCGGCCAAAGGGGGCAGACTGTAAATCTGTTGCGAAAGCTTCGAAGGTTCGAATCCTTCTCCCTCCACCAAATTCCAGTCTTACTTGGAGTAGTTTTTTAAGTAAGTATGCGGGTGTAGCTCAATGGTAGAGCAGAAGCCTTCCAAGCTTACGGTGAGGGTTCGATTCCCTTCACCCGCTCCATATTAAGTAAATACCTACCGTAATGCCCATGTAGCTCAGGGGTAGAGCACTCCCTTGGTAAGGGAGAGG
This sequence comes from Snodgrassella sp. B3800, assembly GCF_026535865.1. Taxonomy (NCBI): domain Bacteria; kingdom Pseudomonadati; phylum Pseudomonadota; class Betaproteobacteria; order Neisseriales; family Neisseriaceae; genus Snodgrassella; species Snodgrassella sp. B3800. The sequence goes on from NZ_JAFNPH010000007.1 coordinate 76,429, forward strand.
CCGACAGTTCAATTCTGTCCATGGGCACCACCTAAATTGATAAACCTAATCATCTTTAGATAGGAAGTAGCCATGGCTAAAGAAAAATTCGAGCGGAGCAAACCGCACGTAAACGTTGGCACCATTGGTCACGTTGACCATGGTAAAACCACATTGACTGCTGCAATCTGTACCATTTTGTCTAAAAAATTCGGTGGTGCAGCGAAAGCTTACGATCAGATTGACAATGCCCCGGAAGAAAAAGCCCGTGGTATTACTATTAATACATCACACGTAGAATACGAAACAGCCGAGCGTCACTATGCACACGTAGACTGCCCGGGACATGCTGACTATGTGAAAAACATGATTACCGGTGCTGCACAGATGGACGGTGCGATTCTGGTGGTATCTGCAGCTGATGGTCCTATGCCACAAACCCGTGAGCACATTCTGTTGGCGCGTCAGGTAGGTGTACCATACATCATCGTTTATATGAATAAATGTGACATGGTAGACGATGAAGAGTTGCTGGAACTGGTAGAAATGGAAATCCGTGATCTGCTGTCTAGCTACGAATTCCCAGGCGACGATGTTCCATTGATTAAAGGTT
>NZ_JAFNPH010000021.1:0-650 GCF_026535865.1 Snodgrassella sp. B3800
TCGATGGTCACATTTTCACCCGGCATTACCATTTCTACACCTTCAGCCAGACTTACTGCGCCTGTTACGTCAGTGGTACGGAAATAGAATTGCGGACGGTAGTTTGCGAAGAATGGGGTATGACGTCCACCTTCTTCTTTGCTCAATACGTATACTTCAGCTTTAAATTTGGTGTGCGGGGTGATGCTGCCCGGTTTTGCCAGTACTTGACCACGTTCTACTTCTTCACGTTTGGTACCACGCAACAATACACCTACGTTATCACCAGCCTGACCCTGATCCAGCAATTTGCGGAACATTTCCACACCGGTACAAGTAGTTTTCTGGGTGTCTTTCAGACCCACGATTTCAATTTCGTCACCTACGTTGATTACACCGCGTTCTACACGACCGGTAACCACAGTACCACGACCTGAAATTGAGAATACGTCTTCAATCGGCAACAGGAATGGTTTGTCTACGGCACGTTCCGGTGTCGGAATGTAGCTGTCTAATGCATCAGCCAAAGCCATAATAGAAGCTTCACCGATATCAGACTGGTCACCTTCCAATGCTTTCAGTGCAGAACCTTTAATCAATGGAACATCGTCGCCTGGGAATTCGTAGCTAGACAGCAGATCACGGATTTCCATTTCTACCAGTTCCAGCAA
>NZ_JAFNPH010000008.1:0-44786 GCF_026535865.1 Snodgrassella sp. B3800
TGTAAAATGCATTGTTAAATTAACGTTTAATTACATTTTATCATGTTTGATATTGTGTATAAATAAGAATGGTGTTGGTATATGGCTGGTTTGCTGTTCTTATGTTGTTTTTTCTTTATTTGTGATGTTGTGGTGGTGAAGGTAAACAATTTACTTTTTCAGGTATGGCTGCTTGTTTTAGGGTTATGGTTACCAGTATTGGTGGTCTAAGGTCTGAGATTGATATTTCATTAATTAATAGATAAATTTTAAGATTTGGTTGTATGCGAAATGAGGAAGTTTTGAAGTCTGAATTTGCTCCGCGGTTGGTGCAATGGCAGCGGCAACATGGCCGGCATGGATTACCGTGGCAGACGCGGGAGCCGTATCGGGTATGGCTCTCGGAAATTATGTTGCAACAGACTCAGGTGGCGACGGTGCTGGATTATTACCCGCGGTTTGTGGCTACTTTTCCCGATGTGCAGGCACTAGCAGCTGCGGAAGAAGATGCGGTGCTGGGTCTATGGCAGGGACTTGGCTATTACAGCCGTGCCCGCAATTTGCACAAAGCTGCGCAACAGGTGGTAAATGAGTTTGGTGGTGTGTTTCCGTCTGAGCGAAAAGAGCTGCAAAGGCTTTGTGGAGTGGGGCGCAGTACTGCAGCAGCAATTGCTGCGTTCTGTTTTAATGCACGGGAAACTATTTTAGATGGCAATGTGAAGCGGGTGTTGTGCCGTTTGTTTGCGTTGGATGGTGATCCGGCCAATAAAGCTTTTGAGGCAAAACTGTGGACAACGGCTGAAGCTCTGCTGCCACAGAATGATGCAGATATGCCGGCTTATACTCAAGGGTTGATGGATTTAGGTGCTACGGTATGTAAACGATTGAAGCCGGTATGTGCTGTTTGCCCGATGAATGATATTTGTCTGGCCCATCTGCAAGGCCGCACGGCTGAGTTGCCACGTAGGAAAGCGGCAGTAGCAGTTAAGGATGTGGCGCTTTACTGGCTAGTATTGCGTAATCGTGCTGGAGCGGTGTTTTTAACTAAGCGGCCGGCTAAAGGGATCTGGGGTGGTTTATGGTGTGTACCCTGTAGCGAGAGTCTGGATGATTTGTATGCACTTGCCTGTGATTTCGGTATACAGGCGGAAGATTTGACTGAAGGCACAGAAATTAAACATCGTCTGACGCACCGGCAGTTGATGATTCTGCCGTTAACAGCTGTGGCTGGTGAGCAAGCGCCGGTATCGGCAAGGATAGCAGGTGAGTGGGTGGCACCAGAAAATCTGGCTGTTTATGGTATTCCTAAACCATTGCACAGCTATCTGAATGCAGTGCAAAACAGTCTGTTTTAATCTGATGGTTTCAGGTTTTCTCTGTAATAAAGGGTGGTCATACTTATTTTTATGTATGTTTGGATTGGGTGAATATACTGTAATGAATTTTGTGTAGTGTGAATAATATTGTTTTTTGTTTTGAATAGCGTAAATTTTGTTGACGCTATCATTGCAAATCCGTATAAACGCTATCTTGCTGAAATATTTCTGTCTTTTAAGTAATTATACGCAAAAGGCATAATGCTTAAGAGATGGATGTTTTAGTATTTGCTGAGCTTAATGCGATGCATTGAGTTTCTGATTATTTAACCGGGAATAAAACAATGGAAGAAGATTCGAGTCGACCGTTTATTTTATTGATACCACAACTGCAACTAGGCCGTTGAGGTTTCCGGGTTAGTCTACAGTATCTACCGACCGGGAAACTGCATGGCCGGTGAGGTACTGTTTATGAAAAAATTAAAAAAAATCATTTCTCAACCAGTGGATATTAAGGCTGTGCTGGAGTCGCGCAACAGTCTTGATGGTACGCTGTCTAATTTACAGACCAGTCTGAGTGGTTTGACCGAGCATGACGTTAAGGAACGGCTGGCCAATTTTGGTCGCAATGATGTGGTGCACGATAAAGCTCCGTCTGCGTTTCTGCAATTGTTGCTGGCATTTAAAAATCCTTTTATCTTCGTCTTGCTGGCGCTGGCTGGTGTAAGCTTTTTTACTGATTATCTGATTCCTTTGCGTCATGGTGAAGAAACCAGTTTAAGTGGCCTTTTTATTATTGTGGTGATGGTGCTGCTGAGTGGTTTGCTGAGCTTTTGGCAAGAATATCGTTCTAATAAGGCTGCGCAGGCGCTGAAATCCATGATCAGTACTACTGCCACGGTATTGCGCCGTAGCCACCGTGATATCAGTACTGAGCAGCTAGAAGTACCGATTAAGGAAGTGGTGCCAGGGGATATTATCTTGCTTTCTGCTGGTGATATGGTACCTGCCGATGTGCGCTTAATTGAGTCTCGCGATTTGTTTATTAGTCAAGCTGTGCTGACAGGTGAATCTATTCCGGTAGAAAAATCCGATACGGTGAATATGCATGGCACGGTGGCAGCCGACAAGCCTGTCTCTGCTAATCCGCTGGATGCAGAAAATATCTGCTTTATGGGAACCAATATTGTCAGTGGTAACGCTAAAGCTGTGGTGGTTGCCACGGGCAGTGATACTTATTTTGGCTCACTGGCTAAATCGATTGTGGGTACACGCAGCCAGACTGCTTTTGACCGCGGTGTAAACAGTGTCAGCCATTTGCTGATTCGTTTTATGCTGATTCTAGTACCGGTGGTGCTGTTGATTAATGGTTTTACCAAAGGTGACTGGGGTGATGCTGCTTTGTTTGCTCTGGCTGTGGCTGTGGGGCTGACACCGGAAATGTTACCGATGATTGTCAGCGCCAATCTGGCCAAGGGGGCGATGGCAATGGCACGGCGTAAAGTGGTGGTGAAGCGTCTGAGTGCCATTCAGAATTTTGGCTCTATGGACGTATTATGTACTGATAAAACCGGTACGTTGACTCAAGATAAAATCATCCTCGAACATTACACTGATATTAACGGTAATAATGATAATGAAGTATTGCAGTTGGCATGGTTGAACAGCTCCTATCAGAGTGGTATGAAAAATCTGATGGATAAGGCCATTGTGCGCTTTGCGCAGGAACCGGAAAACAGCGCAGTGATTAACGATGGTGGTTATCGTAAGATTGATGAGTTGCCGTTTGATTTTGTACGCCGGCGTCTGTCTGTTGTGCTACGTGATGATAAGCAGCGTCATGTGCTGATTTGCAAGGGTGCAGTGGAAGAGATGTTGTCTATTTCCAGCTGTGTGTATGAACAGGGCAAACATCTGACATTGAATGCTGCACGACGTGAACAGTTGCTGGCACTGGCTGAAAGCTACAATAAGGAAGGTTTTCGCGTACTGGCTATTGGTAAAAAGTATATTCCAGAAGGGGAACAGAAGGCACAGTATGCGGTGGCAGATGAAACTGAACTAACTTTATACGGCTTTCTGACTTTCCTTGATCCACCAAAAGACAGTGCGGCACAGGCGATTGCTGCTTTAAGTGAAAATGGCGTAGCGGTGAAAGTGCTGACGGGTGACAATGCTATTGTGACGCGCAAAATCTGTCATGAGGTGGGTATTGAAGCTGGCCAGCCACTACTGGGTAATGAAATAGAAGCTTTGAGTGATGAGGCTCTGAAACCGCTGCTGGAACGGCATACTGTGTTTGCTAAGCTAACGCCGTTGCAGAAGTCGCGTATTATTCGTTTGTTGCAGGAAAATGGGCATACGGTTGGTTTTCTGGGCGATGGTATTAATGATGCGCCGGCTTTGCGTGATGCCGATGTGGGTATTTCTGTGGATACGGCTACTGATATTGCTAAGGAATCTGCGGATATTATTCTGCTGGAAAAAAGTTTGATGGTGCTGGAAGAAGGGGTTATTAAAGGGCGCGAGACCTTCGGCAATATTATTAAATACTTGAATATGACGGCGAGCTCCAATTTCGGTAATGTATTTTCAGTATTGTTTGCCAGTGCTTTCTTACCGTTTCTGCCGATGCTGGCGATTCAATTGCTGATACAGAATCTGCTGTATGATTTTTCTCAGCTTTCCCTGCCATGGGACAAAATGGATGAGGAATTTTTACGCAAACCGCGCAAATGGGATGTTTCTAATATCAGCCGTTTTATGCTGTTTATTGGCCCAATTTCCTCTATTTTTGATATCAGTACGTTTGCGTTGATGTGGTTTGTGTTTCATGCCAATGCACCGGAAGTTCAGAATTTGTTTCATTCTGGCTGGTTTGTGGAAGGTCTGCTCTCACAGACGCTGGTGGTGCATATGCTGCGTACGCGTAAAATACCGTTTGTGCAAAGTACCGCTGCTTTACCGGTATTGTTGATGACAGTGCTGATTATGGCTGTAGGTATTTATATCCCATTTTCACCAATTAGTGGCTGGATTGGTTTGACGCCATTGCCATGGCAATATTTCCCATGGCTGGTGTTGACTCTGGGGTGTTACTGTGTAGTGACGCAGACGGTGAAGCGCTGGTATATTCGCCGTTTCGGGCAATGGTTCTAACTATCGGTGTGAATAAGAGCGAGTGAATAACTCGCTCTTTTATTTAGTTGCTATTGGAAAAATCGCTGGCTAAGTTTGCCATCCATTTGGCGATGCAGTGTGCATAAAAGTGAATTCAGAAAAAATTAGATTGCTAAGGTCTGGAGAATTTAGTGTATACACAGGTATGTGGTTTTTGCTTTTAGTATTTATCTAACTTTTTAGGCCATACTATTTCATACAGTATGGCCTGATGGATTAGCGGCAGGTGTTAATAATTAAAAAACACTGTTGCCGTTGACCGATTTTATTTTTTCGATATTTTCTTCTATTACGTCCCAGTGTTCGGCTATCTGGCCGTTTTCTAACCGGTAAATATCACAGGTTTTGCTTTGATGACCTTGTTCATCAGTGGTTTTATAGAATACATATACCATTTCGCCATCGGCGCTGATGTTTTTGGTGTCATATTGCAGTTTTTGCTGCAACAAGGTATGTAGAAATTTGACGAAGCCTTCACGGCCATTTGCTACTTCCGGGTTGTGCTGAATGTAGTCTTCTTTGACAAATTTATTTATGTCGGATAAATCACCATTTACGAATACCTGTTGGTGAAACGCTGTGACAATTTCTTTATTGGTTTGCATCATTTACTCCAGAAAAATTCGGCATATACCGATAATTCATTGTAGCGAGTAATTTTTTATATAAATAACTGATTTATAATAATTAACTTTTTGTATTGCTAGATTGATTATTAATTAATTATTATTAAATCGATGCTGGAGCGGGCTAAATTTTGTCTGGATTTATTTTTTAGAGTATGAGTATGGCGCGGAAGTCGTTGATGTTGGTGCGGGTAGGGGTAGTAATCAGTAATTGTTTGGTGGCGGCAAAAAAATCATAAGCTCGGTGCTGTTGCAACAATTCATTGGGATTGAGGCCGATTTTTCGCGCATGGTGCAGACTCTCAGGAGTGAACCATGCGCCGGCATTGTCCTCGCTGCCATCAATTCCATCGGTATCAGCGGCCAATGCGTAGATACCGGAGGCGCCATTCAGTGCAATAGCCAGTGCAAGCAGGAATTCGCTGTTGCGTCCGCCGCGTCCTTGATGTTTGAGGGTTACAGTGGTTTCTCCGCCACTGAGAATTAACAGCGGTTTTCTATGTGGCTGCTGGTGATGATACTGGGCAATGCCGGCCATTACCTGAGCTACTTCGCGTGCTTCACCGCCTATGCGGTCGCCCAGATAGAGTACGTCGATACCCTGATTCTGTGCCTGTTTTTGTGCTGCGCTAAATGCCTGATGCGGGGTGATGATGATATGAGCGCTACTGTTGTCCAGCTTTTTGGGGGTTTCTGCTGTGGGTGAATTTAGATAGGTGGCTACGCTTGGCGGCAGTTCGAGCTGATATTGGGTGACGATTTGTTTTATGTCGGCAACTGTGGTGGGATCGGCTACGGCGGCACCAGAGCCGATGGTGCTGATGTCGTCGCCAACCACATCGGAAATAGCCAGTGTGGTGATGTGAGCTGGTGCGGCAGCTTCTGCAAGGCGCCCGCCCTTTATGCGTGACAGATGTTTGCGCAGGGTATTCATGGCTTCGATAGGAACGCCGTGAGTAAGCAGTTGGTGGTTAATGTTTTGTTTGTCTTTCAGTGAGATACCGGCAATCGGTAATGTGGTCAACGCGGAAGCACCACCTGATACTAAATAATAGACCTGATCTTTTGCGTTTAGTCCGCTTACAGCTTGCAGTAATGCTTCGGCAGCCGCTTGCCCAGCGGAATCCGGTAGAGGGTGGCTGGCTTCCAGTACTCGAATGTGTTTGGTAGGTACACTATGGCCATAACGGGTTACAACCACTCCGGATAGGGGTGGATAGTTTTCTGGCCATATTCTTTCCCATTCGGCAGCCATGGCGGCGGCAGCTTTGCCGGCACCGACTACTATTACTTTGCCTGTAGGTTTTTGTGCTGGTAGCCATGCTTTCATTTTATTTATTGGGCTGGCTTCTTGGATGGTGTACTGAAATAGCTGCTGTAGAAAGCTGATGGCCTGGTCGTTTTTAATCATATTGTTTCCCCTTTGTATGTAAATGTCAGTGGTTTTTTTCATTTGCAAATTTCTGTGCCAGAAAATCGATAAAGCTGCGTACTTTGGCACTGAGAAATTCGCGATTCATGTAGGCGGCATACAGGGTGTGGCTTTCAGGGCAGGCAATGTGATCAATGGTTTGAAGGCGCTGATTTTCGATGTCTTCTTTAACCATCCACTCAGGTAAATAGGCTAGTCCCATATGATTGAGTGCCATTTGATGGATGAGCAGGGCACTGTTGCTTGTACAAGCCGGTATCAGAGGGAGATCGAGATGTACGTATTGGGGAAGTAGCCCATAGTGCTGTTTGAGGTCGGCCATGGTATGTGGCGTACCATATTTTTTCAGGTATTGCGGGCTGGCAACCCATAGGAAATCGATTTTGGTGATAGGTTTGACGATTAGATTAGGTTCAGGATTATTGGTTACTCGCAGTGCAAGGTCTATTCCTTCGGCTACTAAATCAGCGCGGCGGCTGTCGAGATTAATAGACAGGCTGACTTCGGGATATTGGCGCCGATATTCTGCTAGCAGTTCTCCGAAATGGCGAGAGGCACACCAGTTCGGAGCGGTGATTTTAAGTAGCCCCTGAGGTTTGATGGTGCCAGCCTGTGCGATGTGTTTTGCTTCGGAAAGGGTATCTAGTGCTTCTACACAACGATGATAGTATTCTTGACCGGCTTCGGTGAGGCTGATACGGCGGCTGGTGCGGTTGAGCAGTTTGGCCTGGATGCTTTTTTCAAGATGATGTAAGTGCTTACTCGCCATGGCTGTGGAAATATCCATGAATTCAGCCGCTTTGGTAAAGCTGCCGAGTTCGACGACATAGCGAAATACCCACATGCTTTGTAAGGTGTCCATTTAGTTTCTTTACAGGAAATAATTATTCTATAAAAATGATATCGTTTCTCAATGGTAAATTCAATACACTGTCGTTATCTTTTCAATAAATGAGTAATGGAGTGGCCATGATTAATACGAAAACAATTGATACTGATTTCAATGGTTATGCTTTGACTGTGTTGCGTCTGGTTACGGCTTTTTTATATATTCAGCATGCTACAGCAAAATTTTGGCAGTGGCCGTTATCCATGACTGACGGTCATGGGTCTGTGGCACTGTTTTCGCTGATGGGAGCGGCCGGTGTTCTGGAATTAACGGGCAGTGTTTTGTTGCTATTGGGTTTGTTTGTGAGGCCAGCTGCTTTTGTTCTGAGTGGACAGATGGCGGTAGCTTATTTGTTTTTTCATACGCGGTCTGCTGGTTTGCATACTTTACTTACTCCTCAGTTAAATAATGGGGAGCAGGCAGTATTATATTGTTTTATTTTTTTGTTTCTCTTTATGGCTGGTGGCGGGCGACTGGCGCTAGATAACCGGGTTAAATCAATTTTAAAGTAGGCGGCTTTTTGACTATCTGGCTATGATTGGTTCATAAATATTCTGTTTGGCTAGTAGGTTTGGCTTAGACAGAATATTTAATTAGACAGAATATTTAACTAGTATATAAATACGTAATTATGAACTATGGTGATTTTTGTAAATATTTGAGATAATTTTATATTTCAATAGGATATTTTATTTAATCTTGCTCTTGCTTATAGAGTGGCTTTTAAAAATTTAATATTTTAGTGATCTGGGATTAAAGTTTTTTCATACTGGTGTTTACTGAGGCTTAGTGTCTATATTTGAATGTTTGTAGAAACTAATTATGTTTTTGTTTGTTTTCCCTGTATACAGATGCAGTGCAGCAACTCAATAAAATTGCGCTAACAAAATACACCCAAAAATTTATTTTAGTTAGATTGTTGTCTTTAATATCTGCAATTTCAGGAGAATATCTATTATAAAGAATTTTGATTTTCTCTCCTTCGTGAACATTTATCCCGGTTGTAATATCTTTGCTAATAACAACGTTATTGTTTTTATCGAGATATTTGGCTGTTAATTCATAATAATCTGTCCCCTTTTTTTGATATTTATAAACGGTTTCTACAGTGGCTGAGGTTTCTATGCCATGTATATGAACTCTGTAATAATAAGTAGCATAATATATGGCTAGTATACTCAACATAGCGCTTATTAAGGTCCCAATCCAAAAATTTTTATCTTGATTATGTAAATCTAGTTTCTTTAACATATTTAAAGGTTATATTAATAATATACTATAATTTTTGATGGATACAGCAGTTCGATGCTAAATAAGCAGATTAATTTTCGACATAAATTTAACTTTAATTTAAGTTAATAATTAATCAAAACGTCGTGTATATCGGATTTCGCCACCTGCAGAGCCTGTTCCTACACGTATGATGCTTTGCAGAGCTCGGCTGATCTGATAGGTAATGCTAACTGTTTGCGTAGCACTTTCGATTCCGTAAAGGTAACTAATATACAGGTTGTTGGAAAGATGTTTGCCAATGGTAATGGCTTGTTCGGCCGGATTCATTTCGCCTGTTTGGCTATTGCGGGTTTGCTGGCTGGTTAGGCCAATTTCATCCAGCAGGCCAAGTTTATCGTTGAGACCGCCGGCCAGCCATGCGCTGGCAGCTGCGGCAATGGCCGCTTCATCGCCGGCGCTGCCGCTGCTGGGACGGTTGAGTATCAGCCATGACAGTTTGTCTTTTTCGCTCATGGCTTCGTTGGCGATAAGGTTGATACGTGGGCTGTCGAGGCGACCCAGTGCTTCAACTCCTGCTCCCACCTGAGAATATCGGCGTTTGGCACGGATTTTCAGGTTGGGGTTGTCCATCGGACCGACGAAGGAAATGGTACTGCCATGCTGAATGACCAGATCTTGTCCGTAGGCTTTATACTGTCCGCGCACGACATTCACAGTGCCGACAATCTGGATGGTGCTTCCGGGATTGGCGCTGGCGTTGAGCTGACCACCTAATAAAACATCTAATCCTTCGCCGCTGAATCTGAAGGCATTGTTCATATCTAAATCCAGATTGAGACGGATGGGTGTGGCGCGCTGCTGTTCGGTGGTTTTTTCACGGCCTAGAACAACTACGTCGTCATCTAGTTGTGGCATGCCGGATTTCTGCATGCCGAATAAACCTTTGTCTACTTTGAGTTTGCCATTCAGGACGATGCCATGGGCGATGGTATACAGCAGCTGCGTATTGCCGCTGAGGGTAAGACGGCGGTTTATCTGGTCAAAGATGTTGTAGTGGTCAAAATGGGCGGTGACGTTAATGTCTGGAGTAAGTTTGGTCATGTCAACGACACCACTGAGTTTGATAGTACCGTCGCGGCGGGCGAAGGTGAGGCTGTCTATAAGCCAGCGACGACCCTGAAAATGACTTCTAAGACTGCCATTTTCGAGAATAGTGCCATTAGACTGATCACGATAATAAAGGTTGTTGCCGATGAGTGTGCCGTTTAGTAATGGTTCGTTCAGATGGCCGCTGATGGTTGCGTTGGTGTGCATGCTACCATTGAGTTGCATGCCAATGGGCAGTAGATTGCGTACGCTGCTGAGATCAGGACTGTCTATTTTAATATGGCCGCTGATGGGCGCATTACTAATTTGTCCGTTGGCGGCAGGGGTAATGATGAGTAGGGCATCGGTGGTGCCATAGCGGGTGAGGCCGCTGAGGTGGTTATCGATGTGACCATTCTGGAAACGGGTATCGAGTCGGACATTTTGCAGACCCAGTTTCTGCTGGTGCTGCGGTAGAATGATATCGCCGCCCTGCTGATACAGTTTCAGATAGCCCTGCATGTTACGGCTATAGCTGAAATTCCAGTCGCCACCAATTATCAGGTTTTGTTCGACGGGCAATTCGACGATGCTATGTAACTCGCGCAAAGCGAGATTGCTGGCTGTGCCGCGGGTAATCAGCCCTTTGTTTTTGTCCCAATTGAGGTTGCTGAGGCTGAGGCTGCCACCCAGTGCTGCCCAACGTGCGTTCTGCATATTGACGCGTTCAGCTCCGGCTTCAAGTTGAATGGGGCTGAGCAGTTTGAGATTGAGGGCACCGTTGATATCTAGTGTGTTGACACGGCCTCGCCACTGATAATTCTTATCCATTCCGCCATGGGCATTAATGCTCAAATGATAGGATTTGCCATCGAGTGACAGACTGCTGTTGCCTAGTAGCTGATGCTGGTTGCCGCGGCCGTTAATTTTGATGTCGGTGTTGTTGATTATAGTTGGTTTGCTGCCGTTGCCACCGGCTATGTATATGTGGTCTGCAGCCATGTTTAGCTGTAATGGCTGGGTAATATCGGGAGAACCAATAATTTTGAAATCCAGCTGGCTGATGTTAAGCAGTTTTGCGATTTGTAGGTTACGGGCTGCACCGCTAAGGTTGGCGGTAATTTTTTTCGGTTCACCGGCAATAAAGCCTTTGGTGTTGAGTAGTCCTTTGAGGCCGAATCCAAAAAGACCGATATCAGGAGCGTTGATATCGAGATTGAGTTTATCGCCGGTTTTGCCGAAGCTGCCATTGGTGAGTATACGGTTGCGGCCAGCGTTGAGATTGATGTTGGCTTGTTCCAGATGCTGGTTGCGATAGCGGATTATGGCTTTGCCGGAAAGTGCTGCACCGGAGAGTATGCTGTTGTGCCACAGCATGTCTGCTTTAATGGCCGGTTGTTGTGCCAGCTGACCGCTGACGTTGATATGGCCGTTGATGCTGCCGGCAGGAAAGCTGGAGTTGACTTTGGACGGGTTGAAATTATTGCTGTTTATAGCCAGTTGCAGGGCTTGATTTTGATACAGTGCTAGGCTGCCTTTGGCACTAAAGCTACCACCTTTATTCGGGGTGAGGTTCAGTTTGTCGAGTATCAAGGTCTGTTGATGTTTTTGTTCATCGGTAATGATTTGAATGGAACCATCGCTGCTGCCTTTTTCGCTGGACAGCAGCCATTGGGTGTTTAAGCCGTTGAAGCTGCCAGATACGCGGATGTGTCCATTGAGCGAACCAGGCAATGGTGTAGTCAAGGCGTCATCTGCATAGATTCGTAACAACTGGCTATTGATGTCCAGCTGTTTAGCAGCGCTGTCTATGCTGCCGCGGGTGATGATTTGCCCTTGCCGAAGCAGGCGTGTGGTCAGGGCAGGTAACTGAAGCTTGCCATTACTGTCGATGTTGATATCGCCTTCAATACTGCGGATAGGTAAACCGGAGCTTTTAGCATCATTAAAGGCACGTGGCTGTTCGTTACCTAGTTTGATGTGGCCGGCCAGTTGGTTCTGGCTGTTTTTAACGGGAGTGAGGTCTAAGTTGAGATTAAGATCAGCAAAAGGAAGGCTGCTGCTAAAGGCAGCAGGATTGATATGGCGGCTTTGTAGGTTGAAGCTGACTATTTTGCGGTTGAGCTGTAAGGCGTAAGGTCTGAGAATGGCATGAGTGCGAAAATGGATATCTCCGCCATCCAGACGGGCAAATAGGTCGGGCTGTGCTAGGCTGCCTTTAATCAAGGCGGCACTTTCTACAGCGGTTTTATCAAGCGTGCCGTTGCCATTTAGTTGACCGTTCAGTGCAAACGGTGTTTGAGTGGCAATGGCAATATTGCCTTGAAGGTTCTGCCATGGAGTATTCAGTTGATTGAGGACAAGCTGATGCTTGCGATAATCATATGTATAGCTGGCCTGACTATTGAGCAAAACCGGAGTCTGTTTTTTGCCGAGGGTGAAGCTGCCAAGCTGGATGCTATCAATTTGAATTTGTAAAGGCAGATTGATGCTATTAGGCAGTGTGGGAACTGGTTTCGGTGTGGGGACGCTGTGGTCGGTGTAGTTGATTTTGCCAATATCCAGCAGCTGCACATGAAATCGTCGTTGCCATAATTCGCGGTTGTTCCAGTTTAGCTGGAGTTTATCAATAGTTAAATCAAAATCGCGATGGCTGACATGGATGTCTGAACCGGCAAAGCCTTGCCAAATTGTGCCGTTCAGTTTTTGGGTGCTGATGTGTACACCAAACCATTTAGGTACGGTATGAACACTGAAGCGAAGACCGGATTCGGTGCCGGCCAGCCAGCACATTAAGGCGATGATGATGATTATGAGGCCAAGCAGGGTGAATAGGCTGGCTTTTAGCCAGCTTTTCCAACGTGGTCTCCGCGGTGGCTGTGGAGTGGTTGCGGGTTTGGCTGAAGTTTCGCCTGAGTGAAGTATTGTTTCAGCCATTAGAATTTTGTTCCCAAACTGATAGACCAGCGCCATTTTTTATCATGATGGCCGTAGGCGATATCGAAGGCAAAGGGGGCGACGGGGCTAAACCAGCGTACGCCTAAACCAGAGCCATGACGCCATTGCATGTCGCTGAAATTTTTGGACACTGAACCGGCATCGTGAAATAGAGCCAGAGCAAAATCTTTGTACACCGGAATTTGGTATTCCACGCTGGCTACGGCCAGTGTACGGTTGGGTAATACGGAATTATGTGAGCTTTTGATACCAATGCTATCGAGCTCATAGCCTCTAACGCTGCCGGCACCACCGGCACGAAACATGAGAATGGAAGGGACATTGACTGCATCACCGGTATGCACATAGCCAATTTGACTGCGTAGCACCCAGGTGCCGTATTTTTTGTTTTCCGGTGTGTAGTAATAGCCACCGCTGGCCGTTACCCGCTGCATGGAAGCGGATGCCAATAGTTTTCCCAGTGTTGTGCCGATTTTTCCTTCCAGATAATAGCCATTGGCTGGCCTTAGCTGGGTCTGAATATTCTGACGTTTCCAAGAAGCGGTCAGCATAGTGGCATAGCTATGACCAAGCTCAGGACCATCTTCGATTTTGCTGCTTTCAGTAATATATTCAACGCCAATACGGGAGTCAATGCCGTTGCGGTCTCGTACTTTCCAGATGCCGCTAGACAGGGCACGGCTTTCCAGATGCTGTACGGTAGAATAAGTATAGTTGAGATTACTGGTCCAGTAATGGCCACGGCTGTTGCGCGGCTGGCTCAGGCCAAAACCAAAGGTGGTTTCGTAGCGGTCGGTATCTAGCAAGGTGGAGCCGACAAAGCCTTTATGGAACACATTGTAATGGTCATAGCCACCGCGGAATCCGGGACCATTTTTGGTGTCGTAACGTAAACCAAAGGTCAGTTTCTGACGACGCATTTCGCTTACTTTTACCAGTACAGGTACATGGTCATTTACCATGTGGTCGAAATCGGCACTGACGACGGCATTGCCATAATGGCTGTCTTGTTCCAACGCTTGTTGATAATCAAGCAGTTTGTCCAGATCATAAGGTGATCCGGGGCCGAAACCGGCCATTCCGGTAACAATAGACACCGGATAGCGCTCGTTGCCGCTTACCTGTATATCGCCGAAATAGATAGGCTGTTTGCTGTCTACAGTAAGTGAAAGGTCAGCCAAATTTTTTTGCGGATCAATAGCGGCGCGGCTGGCACTGATGGTGGCCAATGGATATTTTTTACGCACGATGGCGGAGAGTACCGAAGATTTGCTGGCTGACCAGTTGCTCTGAGTAAAAGGGTCACCAACTGGTAGTACCCAGTTGTCAACGGCGCTTTTGTAGTAATTGGTCAGGTCGTCATCTGCTGTAACGTTGCCGCTCAACGAAATATTGACATTTTCAATTTGAGTACGGGGGCCAGAGTCGATATGTATCAGATAGCCATCTCTTTGTTTTTCGAGATTGACTTTTGCATTGAAATATCCCTCTGTTTCAAGCATGGTCTGCGTTTGCTGAGGTGCTTCCTCCGCCAAGAATCCAAGCTGCTCATCATCAAGGTCTTCGATCAATTGCTGAGTAATCAGTGGCAGATGGTCTGTAATTAATTTTTGCAGCGCAGAATTATTGACATCAATAGTGACAGGTACCCGCGGAGTTTTCGGCGGTTGATGCTTGTGTTCTTCGCGATACTGGTGTGGATGCAGTAATCGGTGCAGTAAGCCGGTTTTCGGTGGTGGAATGTCGTCTTCTATATCATCGCTGTCTGCTGGCAGACTGGCCGCCCATACCATTGAGGTAAGGGTGGTGAGCAATATACTCTGTAGCAGCCCGTGCAGGCGTTTCTGCGAGATATATATCAAGATTAATCCTGTAGGGTTATGTTTAGTGCGGCGTTTTCTAAAGATAAAAGGTATGTCGGGTGATTACTGGCCGGTTATTTTAGCTATTGTAGCGCGAAAATAGTAGTCAAACCTATACTGAAAACGGTGGTGATGTTATGAAAACGTAAAATTAACATTATTTTTGTATTTTAATTTTGAATTCAGTTAATGATTATCGCGGTTAATGAGATTTGGACGCTGAGCAAACTATTTTGTAGAATGCGGGTTTATGTTGGTCTGGGCACTGATGTCCACGTACCGGAACCTGAGTGAGGATTGATTGTGACCAAGATTGTTCATGTTGGTAATATTTCAGTAGCCAATGATTTGCCACTGGTGCTGTTTGGTGGCCTGAATGTACTAGAAAATCTGGATCTGACTTTACGTACTTGTGCGCATTATGTTGAAGTAACTCGGAAACTGGGCATTCCGCTGGTGTTCAAGGCATCATTTGATAAAGCCAATCGTTCTTCGATTCATTCCTACCGTGGTGTGGGTTTGGATGAAGGTATGAAAATTTTTACCGCGGTAAAACAAGAATTTGGTGTACCAGTAATTACGGATGTACATGAACCGTATCAGGCTGCACCGGTAGCAGAAGTGGCAGATGTTTTGCAGTTGCCGGCATTTCTTGCTCGCCAGACTGATTTGGTGGTGGCACTGGCGCAGACGGGTAAAGTGGTGAATATCAAAAAGCCGCAGTTTTTGAGTCCGCACCAGATGAAGAATATTGTTGATAAATTCTACGAAGCGGGCAATCAGCAGCTGATCCTGTGTGAACGAGGCAGCAACTTCGGTTATGACAATCTGGTGGTAGATATGCTTGGCTTTGGGGTGATGAAAAAAATCTGTGCCGATTTGCCGATTATATTTGATGTTACCCATGCGTTGCAGCAACGGCAGGCAGATGCAGCTGCTTCTGGTGGTCGTCGCAGTCAAGTGCTGGATTTGGCTCTGGCCGGTATGGCCACACGGCTGGCTGGATTATTTCTTGAAGCTCATCCTGATCCAGATAAAGCACGTTGTGATGGTCCGAGTGCCTTGCCGCTAGACATGCTGGAACCATTTTTGGCTCAGGTTAAAGCGGTGGATGAATTAGTAAAAACTATGCCTGTACTTGAGATTAACTGATTGATCATATATCAATAAAAAAGCAGAGATATTTATCTCTGCTTTTTTGCATCTCAGTAAAACTGGCTTAAAAATTTATTGCTCCACAGAACCTGAATTCTGATACAGGGTAAATAGAGGAACACCCTCATTGCGGATTCTCTTTCCACCAGGTAAATCAGTGAATTCGATTATGGCTGCAGCCTCAACAACTTCTGCACCTAGTTTGCGAATGAGTTTGGCACCTGCAGTCATGGTGCCGCCGGTAGCTACCAGATCATCAACCAGCAGTACTCGAGTACCGGGTTTTACAGCATCTGTATGCATTTCGATAGTAGCATGACCGTATTCCAGCTCATAACTTTCAGCAATCGTTGTGAAAGGTAATTTGCCTTTTTTTCTGATGGGAACAAACCCAACATTAAGCTGGTAAGCTAATGCTGCACCGATAATAAATCCTCGTGCATCCAGACCGGCTACTACATCAATTTTCTGATCCATATAACGATAGACCATTAAATCAACCAGTAGGCGGAAATACTGCGGACTTTGCAATACCGGTGTAATGTCATGAAATAAAATTCCTTCCTGCGGCCAGTTTGGAATTTTGCGAATTTTTGCAGCCAGCGCTTCAACACCTATGACTTCAGGGTGAGTCTGCATTATAAATCCTTTAAAAATAAAGACTATATGCGAAAGCTATAAACGCAGGACGAGCGAGGTTATCTGCATATAGTGTATGCGAAAGGTGCGCATAATATCACTATTCGAGTTTTTCTACAGCCCATACTGAAGCAGAAACTTGTGGCTTTTGGTACAATTGCCAGCATAATTTACACAAATCAACAGGTTGATAACATGGTTAGCACGCCTGATACTCTTCTCGCCACACCCGCCCATGCGCCATGTGTTTGGTTGGATGAATATATTGCCACTTTGCCTCCAGCTATGGCGACAATGCTACGGCATGCTCAGGCTTTGATGGATAGTGGGTATCCGCAGAATGCAGTTACCTTTTGTGGCGAAAACTTGTGCAGCAATCTGATGATAGCCGCCAAAAGCGTAGCGGATATGGATTTAATGGCCGATGCAGTGGTCGCTACTTTACTGAGTTGCCTGCCCAACTACGTGACTGACTGGAAAACCATCGTAAAAGAGCAGTGTGGTGAGAGTGTAATGCAACTGGTGGCTGGTTTGTATCAGGTGCAGAAGCTAACCTATTTTGTCAGTATCAGCCCGCTGGCTACAACGGAAGAGCGCCAGCAGCAGGCAGAAGCCATGCGCCAGATGCTGCTTGCAATGGTATCTGATATTCGCGTGGTGCTGATTAAGCTGGCAATGCGTGCGCAGACCATGAATTATCTGAGCAAGGTAACCGATGAAGCGTTGAAAAAGGCTGTGGCCAAGGAGACCATGACCGTATTTGCTCCACTGGCCAATCGGCTTGGTGTATGGCAACTGAAATGGCAGCTTGAGGATTTAAGTTTCCGTTATCAGAATCCAGACGAATACAAAAAAATTGCACGTTTGCTAGATGAAAAGCGCACTGAGCGGCTGGATTATATTGAGCACTTTGTAGATACCCTTAAACAACAGCTTAGTCGCCTGAATATGCATTTTGAAGTAGCGGGTCGGCCGAAACATATCTATTCTATTTACCGCAAAATGGTAAAGAAGAAACTAAGTTTTGACGGATTGTATGATATTCGTGCTGTGCGTATTTTAGTCGATACTGTAGCCGACTGTTATGCAACGCTGGGTATCGTACACAGCCTGTGGCAGCCTATTCCGGGCGAGTTTGACGATTATATTGCCCATCCCAAACCCAATGATTATCAGAGCCTGCATACTGTTGTGGTGGGGCCGGAAGACAAAGGGGTGGAAATCCAGATACGTACTTTTGATATGCACCGCTATGCCGAATTCGGCGTGGCTGCACACTGGCGGTATAAAGAGGGTGGTAAAGGCAATGAGGCTTACGAGCACAAAATTGCCTGGCTGCGTCAGCTACTTGATTGGCGTGAAAATTTAGCCGAAAACGGCAACGATCGTGAAGACTTGTCTCGTGCATTTCAGACAGAACTCTTTAACGATACCATTTATGTGCTGTCGCCGCATGGCAAAGTATTTTCTTTACCAGCCGGTGCTACCCCGATTGATTTTGCCTATGCTTTGCATACCGACATCGGTAACCGCTGCCGAGGCGCAAAAGTGGACGGACAGATTGTGCCTTTATCCACACCGCTTGAAAATGGCCAACGCGTGGAAATCATCACTGCACGTGAAGGTAAGCCCTCTGTAAACTGGTTGCATGACGGATGGGTGAAGAGCAATAAAGCTATTAGCAAAATCAGGGCGTTTATCCGTCAGCAGAATGGAGAATCGATACGAGAATCCGGTCGTACAGCACTGGAAAAGCAGCTGGTTAAACTACAGGTACAGCCTAACACGCATAAATTGGCGGAAGCGCTTGGATTTAGCAGTGTAGATGATTTATATCTGGCTATGGGGCATGGAGAGGTATCCGGCCGCATGATTCAGAAAGCGGTTGATACCATGATGGAAAAACCGGAAACACCGGTTACAGAAAACCATCTGGTCAAACGCAGTAAAATTAAAAACAATTTCGGTGGTGTGCTGGTGGATGGTGAGGCTGGTCTCTATACCACGCTCGCCAAATGCTGCAAACCAGCCTTTGGAGATGACATTATTGGTTTCGTGACTCGTGAACGAGGTATCTCCATTCATCGCAGTAACTGCTCTTCATTTCAGTATCTGGCGCAAATTTCACCTGATAAGGTATTACCTGCTTCTTGGGCCAATGATTCAGCTAATCAGGTCTTTGCTATCGATATTGAAATTCGTGCACGTGATCGCAGTGGGCTACTGCGTGATATTTCAGAAACACTGGCACGGAACCGTCTTAATGTTACCGCTGTACAAACCCTTTCACGTGATCTTGAAGCTCAGTTGCGTTTTACTGTTGAAGTACATCAGGTAAATGATTTACCGCGCGTGTTGAGCAGTTTAAGTGATGTCAAAGGCGTATTATCGGTAACACGCTTGTAAAGTAAAGATTAGAATTTAGAAAAGTTGCAGGATTATTGAAAAACCACGAACCATACCAAGTGGTTCGTGGAAGAAAAATAATTGTTTTTAACGTCTTTTTCTATATGGCAATGATTTATTGTGCAGGTAAATACTTATTCACCAGTGCATATAAAATAGCTGCTGTTTCACAATCTAGTTTTCCGTCATATTTTTTGGGGCGAAAGTGAAGCTGGAAAGCTCGGATTAACTTAATGAACTGTTCTGCATTGGTATCTGCTCCGGTAATATCATAGCCATAGCGGCTTAACTGTTTTAATACTTCTGAATTGTCTGGAATACCTTGTTTTCTGAACCGAGTTTCGAAATGTAATTTTGTTTTTGTCTCGTACCATGCGCCTATACCGGCTTCGTACAGTTCTTTCCATGGGAAAGCTGCCCCGGGGTCGCTTTTACGCTGAGGTGCAATATCGGAGTGACCAACAACATTCGTTGGACTGATATCCGGATAACGCTGCAGAATGTTCAAACAAAGCTCTTTAATCGCTTTAAACTGATTGAGCTTATAAGGTGGAAAAGTAAAAATGCCGTTATTATCAGTAGCTAAATTAACTATTTCGATCCCAATTGATGTATCGTTAAGATTATTACGTCCTTGCCAGCTACTAACTCCAGCATGCCATGCACGGTCTGTTTCTGAGACTAGATTAAAAATCCGCATTTCATTAAAACCTGCTGCTTGATAGCTGAGTTCAGTATCATCAGGTATGAGATAATGAATACTGGTAGCTGAGCCACTCAAAGATTTCACAGAATCTGCAAAATTTTCTGCCGTATAGTGTAATACTAGAAAGCGTACGCGCTGGTTAAAACCGCCAACAGAGCGGTAACTATTGTAATCAATAGAATACATTCTATTTTCTCCTTTGTAATTTGTTTTCCCTTCTCTGAATTCAAACAAGTCTGAAGTTATGTTTTTAAGAAAAGGTAATACATTATATAACTAAAATTATATTAAGCAATATCTAATATAAAATATTATAATTTCAAATTATTTAGCATTAAATTTTTAATATTATGCATTAAAGGTTTATATTCAGTATATTGTCTTAATACAATCTATTATAGGATTTATATAGTGTGTTTATTGTTGATTAACAATAGGGTTGTTGGTAACAAATAAAATTAGGAAGGCTGTATGTTTTAGTTTAGTGAGGCAGACATTTATGTGTAATGTGCAGATAAATATTATTAGCAAGTTTAGCCAGAAATAGCATAAAAAAACAGATACTAGTGCATAAGAAAAAGAAAAGGATAGCTGTAAAAACAAATATTGCTATTGAATCTGGGCTGATTTCAAAGCCTGACCAGATTATTAGATATTTTCCACCATACCAAGACGAGAAAAGCAGGATGACAGACAGAATCAGACCCACCGATAATGTTTTTAAAGAGGGCGATGGATTCATTTCTGAATGAAAAAAAATAGCTTTGAAAGTACTGACATTAATAATAATGAGGTAGACAAAAAAACATATTAGTGCGCATATAGCAATAAATGCACAAGAGCCGGCCTGATCACAAGTATTGAAAAAATACCATCCCAATATACCAATAATAAAAACAGTATAACTAGCAACTAAAATCAGTAATTGTTTAGCTAGTTTTCCTTTGTTAAAAAAGGCCAATATATTTTTGGGCATAATTATCTATTAAAAATATAACTAGAAAAAATAATTATATTTACAAATATATTTTAATGTAAAGATATATAAAATGATCAGCTAATGCCTGTTGCCATCTCTGTTTAGCTTCAATCTTGTACACTGGATACATACTCTAAATAAACCGCCGAAATATAGCAACTTTACTTGCTAGTCTTGTTGCCAAAATGGGAATATTGTTTTGGAAAAGCGACTTGAGTTTAGCTCGTTTAGGCGATGGCGAATATTCGATAAAATTTTTATGCATTATCTGTAATATACTTGTAGAGTCGTATAGAGCGATTCATCGTGGATATTGTACTGTTGATGCGTGAATATCGTGGCAAAATGGTTTTACTTTTGGGTACTTTATAAAAATGCTGACAATTAGTATTCAAATACTGAGTTTCTGCCCCTCATCCAGTGGCATTAAGTACCTGACCATTACGGCCATCAATCCGCTTCCGACTATTTGTATAAGCTTTTAACATTTCCAGTCAGGCAACCAAAATAATGGCTCAGTATTTTACGATATGTGCATATAATTATCTGTTATTCTGGATATACAGTATCATTTTTAATAAAGTATCCTACTTAGTTGGGAAGTTAACGCATTTGTTTAACTTCCATTTGTAATAGCTGTTTTATTTACTGAATAATCAATGTTTTAAAATTATGAATTTACAGTCTTAGTTTTATTTATTTGGTTACCTCGAGATAACTTTTAATTTTATGTTCGATAAATTTAATGTTTTCATTAAGCTTATCCTGTTCCTGATGTAAAGAATCCAATTGCTCAAAAAGTAGAACTATTCTTTGTGGTATAGTTTTATTTCCCTGATAGCGCAACCTGGCATATTCCTGCATTTTTTTTATACTCATATCAGTTTTTTTCAGTCTGAGGATAAACTTCACCCAATCAATATCTTTTTCCGTATATACACGGCGATTATTTTGATCTCTAGTTGAAAATATTAATCCTTGTTTTTCGTAAAAGCGAAGTGTATCAATGGATAGACCACACATTTTTGAAAATTGACCAATTGAATATTGCATATTAGCTATCTATATTTTAATTACTTTATGTAATTGCTATTATATTTTGAAATTTTCAAATTACTAAAAAATGGTGTTGACGTGGAGTGAACTCCAGCATTTATCCTAAATCTGTAATCAAAACTTAAAAGGGAAACAAAATGGCTGAATTAAATCGTTTTGAAACAGGTTTAAAAAATCTGGCAAAAGTGGACGAAGTGGGTGGTCAGGCTGTAATTGATTCATTAGCAGGTCTGTATGAAGATGTAGGTAAATATATCATTGAATTTGCTTTTGGTGACATCTATGAACGTGGGGTTCTGGATTTAAAACAAAGAGAAATGATTACTATCACTAGCTTGCTTACGCAAGGCGATACAGTACCGCAATTACACTTTCACATCAATAGTTCTTTGAATGTGGGCCTGACTCGAGAAGAAATCATTGAAACTTTCATTCAGGCTTTACCATATGTGGGTTTTCCAAGAGTACTGAATGCAGTTAATGTAGCTAAAGAAGTATTTAAGAAAAGAGATGAAGAAGGCAAAGTAGGTATTTAAAATGTCTTTTCTTTTGAATCTATACATTTAGTTCACACAAATCACTTCCATACAACGAAGTGATTTTTTGTTTGAGCTAGCAATCACTTTAATTGATTATAAGCATTTATTTTATAATATTTTAGGATAAATGCTGGTATTGATTCAGGATTTATATGCATTATTATAATTTTTGAAAATTGGCTAATTTGCAAATATTCTCGACTGTATATCAGCAATAATTAAAGATAAATAAGCAATTAATCACATGGTGCAGAAAGACACAGAAACTAATTTATTCATATCTAACCAAGCAATATGGATAACGGATGAAATAATAAATTTAAATTGCTGACCTGTAATGATTTCTGTGTTTGGCAATATTTTATATTAGGCTGTTAATTAAAAAGTACTTAATTATTTATGTAATTTAAATCTATACTAATTATATGTTTATATTAATGTAGGGCAGCATATATTTTTTCAGCCAGTGCCTGACTGATTCCTTCTGTTTGGCTTAAGTCATGCACACTTGCAGCTACTACGCCACGCAACCCACCAAACCTTGTTAAAAGGGCTTGTCTGCGTTTGCTGCCGATACCAGGAATATTGTTTAGTGAAGAAGTAACTCTGGCTTTGGCTCGTTTCTGGCGATGGCCTGTGATGGCAAACCGATGTGACTCGTCACGTACTGTCTGCAATAAATGAAGTGCTGGATTATGTGGTTCCACACGGATATTGCGCTGTTGATGTGGAATGATAAGTTCTTCCAGACCGGCTTTGCGTTCCGGACCTTTGGCGATACCAACAATCGGAATATGAATACCCAGTTCCTGCCACACATCTAGAGCCATATGTACCTGACCTTTACCGCCATCAATCAATACTAAATCTGGCCAAGCGCCAATGCTGTCATCATTATCAGCCAGCCGTCCATAGCGACGGGTTAATACTTCTCGCATAGCTGCATAATCATCACCGGCTTTTGCTGTAGTAATATTATAGCGGCGGTACTTAGCTGGCTGCATAGCCTCATCCTCATATACTACACAAGATGCAATTGTAGCTTCCCCCTGTGTATGGCTGATATCAAAACATTCAATGCGATTCAGACTTTCTGCATCCATATCCAGTAATTGTGCCAGTGCTTCAATACGGTGTTGTTGGCTATGTTGTTGCAACCGATATTGTTCAATGGCCATTTGTGCATTACGTTCTGCCATCTGTAACCAAACACGTCTTTCTCCGACAGTATTATGTATAAACTGAATTTGCCGGCTGTTTTCTGCATTCAGTGCATCACATAAACTTTTAGGTAATTGAAAGTTACTGATTATAATATCTGGTTTGTTTTTACCTAAATAATGTTGAGCCACAAAAGCTTCACCGTAATGATTGAGCTTTTCAGTGACACGGAAGCGTGTATCTGGGAAAAAATTTTTATCCCCAACATGACGGCCACCGCGGATACTTACCCAATGGATACAAACAATATCGTTTTCTTCAGATAGGGCAAGTATATCAATATCATTCTGATTAGCTTGCTTGCTGTCAATAAATTGCTGGGATTGCATCAGCCCTAATGCTTGAATTTGATCTCGTACTTGCGCCGCTGTTTCAAAATCCAGTTGCTGAGCAGCCTGCTGCATTTTTTCATGTAGTGTGGCTGTTAATTCTCGGGTCTTGCCTTGTAAAAAACTAACAGCAGCTTTAACGCTACTCTGGTAGTCTTCTGCACTGATATGGCCGACACAGGGGCCGGAGCATCGTTTGATTTGATACAGAAGACAAGCACGGTCACGATGTTCAAATACGCTATCTTCGCAGGTGCGCAGCCGGAAAACCTTTTGCAAAGTTTGGATACTGTTTCTGACCGCGTAGCCATTCGGATAGGGACCAAAGTATTGGTTTGGTTTTTTCAGATTACCGCGATAATAAGCCATCTGCGGAAAACGGTGACCGGTAAGCATCAGGTAGGGGTAGCTTTTATCATCGCGGAATAAAATATTATATTTGGGAGACAAAGCCTTGATAAAATTATTTTCCAGTATCAATGCTTCGGTTTCCGAATGAGTAGCCGTGACCTCTATTCGTGCTACCTGTTTTACCATTAGCTGAATTCGCGGTGACAGGTCGGTTTTTTGAAAATAACTGCTCACGCGGCGTTTCAAATTTACTGCTTTACCAACATATAATACTTTGTCATGAATATCCAACATGCGATATACCCCCGGCACCAATGGCAGGTTTTTTAGAAACAGGGCTATATCAAATTTATTTTTATCTTCAGAGCTGGATGAAGTGTCAGCAATATCGGTCATGGTGGTGATTCATTCAGGTTAGCAACTGTGCAGCCATAAAAAAAGTCCATAAGCTGCATACACAACTTATGGATGATGAGTGAAATAGTCAAGAGTAAAAAATTAATTACAATTCAGCCGCACATCTTCATCATATCGCTGAATCAGCGCATCGCGGTTATTGGTACGTAGGCTGTCGGCCATTTTGCGATTCATCTGTGCTGTTTTACATGCAGATTCACGGTTTTTCTTATTTTGTGCTTCAATTCTCTTATTCTGTTCATCGGTCTTTTTATTTTGTTCTTCAATTTTGCGGTTCAGTTGTGCTTGTTGCTCAGTTAGGGTGTCCGAACCAGCCTGAGCGCTGGGCTGCGGTGCAGCCAGCGGGGTGGCAACTTGTGTGCGTACATTAAAACGCTGGGTTTTGGACGGAGTCAGTTGTACTGGTGCGTCTGAATATTCATTTACGCCTTTCTTATCACGCCAGGTGTAAACTTCTACCGCTCCTGCCATAATCGTGCTGCCCATCAGTGCTACTGCCAGTGACATTTTCAGTATTTTGTGACGCATGTTTACTTTTCCTTCGCGTTTGAAAATATATGTTTTGACTATTATACGATAAAAAAACTTTTTGATTACCAATACACCGGATTGTACAGAATGTGTAAAAGTATATTTTGCCAGTATGTCGCGGATTTGTTAGAATTGCACGCCAGTTCTTCCATCTGAATCTTCCTCTTTCTTCAAATAAAGAAGCCCTAAAATGCGTATAGTCGAAAAAGCTTACACTTTTGACGACGTGCTACTCGTACCTGCTCATTCTGAAGTACTGCCGCGCGACGTTATACTTAAAACCCCTCTTACCCGTCATATTAGCCTGAATCTGCCACTTGTTTCTGCGGCAATGGATACGGTAACAGAAGCTAAACTGGCTATTTCTATGGCACAGGAAGGCGGAATTGGCATTATTCATAAAAACATGAGCCCGGAACGGCAGGCACGTGCTGTTGCTAATGTAAAACGTTATGAAAGTGGCGTGGTTAAAGACCCTGTTACTATCAGTCCAGACACGTTGATAGGAGATTTAATCGGTCCTGGTCGCAAATATAAAGTATCTAGTTTACCGGTATTGGAAAACGGTAAAGTAGTCGGACTGGTCACCAACCGTGATTTGCGCTTTGAACGCAATCTACAACAAAAAGTAGCCAGCATCATGACACCGCGTGAGCGTCTGGTTACAGTCAGTGAAACCACCAGCATCAATGATGCACGTGAACTAATGCATACGCATAAAATCGAACGTGTACTGGTGGTTAATGCTGACTGGGAATTAAAAGGTCTGATTACTGTTAAAGATATTCTGAAAAATACTGCTTTTCCTAATGCCAATAAAGACAGTGAAGGCCGTTTGCGTGTCGGTGCGGCTGTAGGCGTAGGTCATGATACAGAAGAGCGCGTAGCAGCTCTGGTACAGGCTGGTGTTGATGTACTGGTTGTAGATACTGCCCATGGACACAGCCAAGGTGTGATTGAGCGTGTACGCTGGGTAAAAGAGCATTATCCAGAAGTAGATGTTATCGGTGGTAATATTGCCACCGCTGCCGCTGCACGCGATCTCGTGGCAGCAGGAGCGGATGCAGTAAAAGTAGGTATCGGCCCCGGTTCTATCTGTACCACACGCATTGTAGCCGGTGTGGGTGTGCCGCAATTGACTGCTATTCATAATGTGGCCACTGCGCTGGCCGGAACGGGCGTGCCGCTAATTGCTGATGGTGGTATCCGTTTTTCTGGTGATTTGGCCAAAGCTCTAGCTGCTGGAGCATCGTCTGTGATGCTTGGTGGTATGTTTGCCGGTACTGAAGAAGCCCCTGGTGAGATAGAGCTGTATCAAGGACGCTCTTATAAATCTTACCGCGGTATGGGTTCAATGGGTGCTATGAGTCAGGGTTCTTCTGACCGCTATTTTCAAGATAATGTATCCAGTGCAGACAAATATGTGCCGGAAGGTATAGAAGGGCGAGTTCCTTATAAAGGGCCTATCAGCCAGATTATCCATCAATTGGTAGGTGGATTACGTTCAAGCATGGGTTATCTAGGATGTAAAACTATTCATGATATGCATGAGAAAGCGGAATTTGTGGAAATTACCGCCGCTGGTATGAGCGAATCGCATGTACATGATGTACAGATTACCAAAGAAGCTCCGAATTACCATGTTCGCTGACAAATTGTTGTAAGATTTGATACTCGTGTAAAGGACAGCTTTCGGGCTGTCCGGTAACTTAATAAATATTTTCTCTTTTATTATTGATACCTGCATTGCCAAAGCAGGAAGGATTAGCTAAAATGCATTGCTTTCATGGCAGTGTAAGAAGCAGATTCTGCTGTCATATTCAAGCACGTAGCTCACGTATTTTTGCGTGAAGTGGCGTGTTTTTTTTTGCCTGCAAATGGTAAAGGAAAGCACAATTCATTACCCATAAAAACTGACTGTCGCTATGGCAACAGTCTGATTAAACCAAAGGACTCATCCATGACTACAAACGCAATTTTGGTGTTGGCTGATGGTTCCGTATTTCATGGTGTCAGCATTGGTGCAGCAGGGCAGGCAGTTGGTGAAGTTGTCTTCAACACCAGCATGACTGGCTATCAGGAAATTCTCACTGACCCGTCTTATACTCAGCAGATGGTAACGCTTACTTATCCGCATATTGGTAATACCGGTGTGAACAGTGAAGATACAGAAAGCAAACAAATTTATGCTGCTGGTTTGATTGTTCGTGATTTACCTCTTCTGCACAGTAATTTCCGTGCTGAAGAAAGTTTGGCTGATTATTTAAAACTTCATAACACTGTGGCAATTGCCGATATTGATACACGTCGTCTTACTCGTATGCTGCGTGATCAAGGTACTCAAGCCGGCTGTATTATAACTGGTAATGATACCAGCATTGACCAAGCACTGGAGCTAGCACGAACTTTCGGCAGCATGGCAGGTAAAGATTTAGCGCAACAAGTAAGCTGCACTACTCAGTATGAATTTACACAGGGAGAATGGCAGCTTGGACAGGGTTTTACACAGCCGCCGGCAGCTAAGTTTCATGTAGTTGCTTATGATTTTGGGGTTAAAACTAATATCCTGCGCATGTTGAGTGAACGTGGATGCCGATTAACTGTTGTACCTGCAACCACACCGGCAGCAGAGGTGCTGGCGTTGAATCCGGATGGTGTATTTCTCTCTAATGGCCCCGGCGACCCAGAGCCCTGTGATTATGCTATCAATGCCGTGCAAGAGATATTGGTTCATAAACTGCCGCTATTTGGTATTTGTTTGGGACATCAGCTTCTTGGCCTGGCACTGGGTGCTCAGACGCGTAAAATGCCTTTTGGTCATCATGGTGCCAACCATCCTGTACAGGATATGGATACAGGGCGTGTAGTGATTACTAGCCAGAACCATGGCTTCGAAGTAGATGCTGCTACCTTACCGGACAATGTTCGCATCACCCATAAATCATTGTTTGATGGTTCCCTACAGGGCATCAGCCTGATTAACCAGCCGGCGTTTTCTTTTCAGGGGCATCCTGAAGCAAGCCCCGGACCGCATGATGTTTCCTACTTATTTGACCGTTTTATCGAACACATGCAGACAGCCAGACAGAGCAAATAATTTAATTTTATTCGCTACAAAATTGATAATTAGTATAAATAGACAGGAACACCCGTGTTTGGTATTACTGAGCTGGGAACGTACATAGTTGGTGCTGTTGCCATCATTTTGCTTCCTGGTCCTAATTCAATGTATTGTTTGGCCATGGCTGGAAAATATGGCGTGAGAACAGCATATTGTGCCGTCGCCGGTATATTTTTAGGCGACAGCGTGCTTATGCTGCTTTCAGCTACCGGTGCAGCGTCCATCATTAAAACCATTCCTGTCTTGTTTATGTTGCTGAAGCTGGTTGGTGGTGTGTATTTGTTTTATTTGGGGTGTCAGCTTTTACGTTCGGCACTCAGACAATGGCACTACCGTCGGCAGGCTGCCACGGCTTTCAGAGAATCATTGTATGAATCAACCAGTACGGAACCCTCGCCATCAGCACGCTATGTATTTCAGCATGCACTTTTATTGAGCTTGTTAAATCCGAAAGCCATACTGTTTTTTTTGGCTTTCTTTGTCCAGTTTGTTGACCCGCATTACGCTTATCCTGCAATCAGCTTTCTGCTGCTGGCAATCATTCTGCAGCTATGCAGTATGACTTATCTGAGCATGCTTATTTTCAGCGGATTGTCGTTGGTTAAATGGTTTCGTCATTATCAGCGACTGGCTGCGGGTGCAGTAGCCAGCATCGGACTGTTATTTATGGCGTTTGCACTGAAATTATGGATGGCCAGCATAGACTGAAGCACTCTATCAGTAAAAAATGCTGCCGTACTGCTAAATTAAACAGATAATCATTGATAAAGGTATCAATATGCCCAAGCGCACAGACCTAAAATCTATTCTTATTATTGGTGCCGGCCCCATTGTAATCGGTCAGGCATGTGAGTTTGACTATTCCGGTGCACAAGCATGCAAAGCATTACGCGAAGAAGGCTATAAAGTCATCCTTGTGAACTCCAATCCAGCCACTATCATGACCGATCCGGACATGGCCGATGTTACTTATATAGAGCCCATTATGTGGCAAACGGTCGCAAAAATTATCGAAAAAGAACGTCCGGATGCCATCTTGCCAACCATGGGTGGGCAAACAGCACTCAACTGTGCGCTAGACTTAGCGCACCAAGGAATCCTGAAACAATATCAGGTAGAGTTGATTGGTGCTTCAGAGGATGCGATCGATAAAGCAGAAGACCGTGGCCGTTTCAAAGAGGCTATGAATAAAATCGGTTTGAATACACCGAAATCCTTTATCTGCCACAGTATGGAGCAGGCACTGGACGCGCAAACACAAGTGGGATTTCCAGCACTCATTCGGCCATCTTTCACTATGGGTGGCAGCGGCGGCGGTATCGCTTATAACAAAGATGAATTTATCAGCATCTGTGAACGCGGTTTCGATGCTTCACCTACACATGAACTGTTGGTCGAACAGTCCGTACTGGGGTGGAAAGAGTATGAGATGGAAGTCGTGCGCGACCGTGCCGACAATTGCATCATCATTTGCTCGATTGAAAACTTTGATCCATGCGGAGTCCATACCGGAGATTCTATTACTGTGGCGCCGGCACAGACTCTTACCGACAAAGAATATCAGCTTATGCGTGATGCATCGTTGGCTGTATTACGCGAAATAGGGGTCGATACAGGGGGTTCTAACGTCCAGTTTGCCATTAATCCGAATAATGGCGAGATGATAGTGATTGAAATGAATCCGCGTGTTAGCCGTTCATCAGCGCTCGCTTCTAAAGCCACGGGTTTCCCAATTGCCAAAATTGCTGCCAAATTAGCTGTTGGCTATACCCTGCATGAATTACAGAACGACATCACCGGCGGCCGAACTCCTGCTTCCTTTGAGCCAGCAATTGATTATGTTGTGACCAAAGTGCCGCGTTTTGCTTTTGAAAAATTTCCAACAGCAGATGATCGTCTGACTACTCAGATGAAATCAGTAGGTGAAGTTATGGCCATCGGCCGTACTTTTCAGGAATCTATTCATAAAGCTTTACGCGGTCTAGAAGTAGGTTTGAGCGGTTTTACCAGCCGCAGTAGTGATAGGGCAGTGATTCAGCGTGAATTGGCTAATCCTGGGCCAGAACGTATTCTGTATGTCGCCGACGCCTTCCGAGCCGGTTTTTCTCTTACCGAAATCCAGCAGATATGCGCTATTGATCCATGGTTTCTGGCTCAAATTGCTGATTTAATTACAGAAGAGCAGCAACTATCTGGACAGAAGCTTGATAACATTGATTACGCCGGCTTGCGTAGGCTGAAGCGCAAAGGTTTTTCAGATAAACGTCTGGCTCAGTTGTTGGGTTCTGATGAAACTAGTGTGCGACAGCATCGGCATCAGCTGAAGCTCCATCCAGTATACAAACGTGTTGATACCTGTGCAGCTGAATTTGCTACCGACACTGCCTATCTGTATTCCACTTATGAAGAAGAGTGTGAGGCTGAGCCGAGTCAGCGAAAAAAAATCATGATTCTGGGTGGTGGACCAAACCGTATTGGGCAGGGTATCGAATTTGATTATTGCTGTGTGCATGCCGCTTTGGCTTTGCGTGAATCTGGTTTTGAAACCATCATGGTTAACTGTAATCCTGAAACTGTGTCTACAGATTACGATACTTCCGATCGTCTGTATTTCGAACCACTCACACTCGAAGATGTGCTCGAAATTTGCCATACTGAGCAACCAGACGGCCTGATTGTACATTATGGTGGTCAAACGCCCCTTAAACTGGCGAATGAACTAGTAGCCAATGGTGTAAACATTATCGGAACTTCGGCAGATGCCATTGATGCAGCAGAAGACAGAGAACGTTTCCAGAAGATTTTGTATACTTTGAAATTGCGTCAGCCGGAAAACCGTACCGCACGTACTGAAGGCGAAGCATTGCAGCTAGCAGAAGAAGTTGGTTATCCGTTGGTGGTACGTCCTTCTTACGTACTTGGTGGCCGTGCCATGCAGGTGGTACATTCAGCTAACGAACTACAAACCTATATGCGCGAAGCTGTGCAGGTATCCAACGACAGTCCGGTATTACTCGATTATTTCCTCAGTCATGCCATCGAAGTAGACGTAGATTGTGTCTGCGATGGGAAGCAGGTGGTAATTGGCGGCATTATGCAGCACGTAGAACAGGCTGGCGTACATAGTGGTGATTCTGCCTGCTCCATTCCGCCATATTCTTTGTCGCCTGCCATTCAGGATGAAATTCGTCGCCAAACAGCAGCTATGGCTAAAGAATTAAAAGTTGTTGGGCTGATGAACGTGCAATTTGCGGTACAGGATGATGTTGTCTACGTTCTAGAAGTCAACCCGCGTGCTTCACGTACCGTACCCTTTGTATCCAAAGCCACCAGCGTACCACTGGCTAAAATCGGTGCACGGGTTATGGCAGGCATATCACTTGCAGAGCAGGGCTTCACGCAGGAAATTATTCCAGAATTCTATGCAGTTAAAGAAGCTGTGTTCCCATTCATTAAATTCCCCGGTGTCGATACCATTCTGGGGCCAGAAATGCGTTCAACTGGTGAAGTGATGGGCGTAGGTGAAACTTTTGCCGAAGCTTATCTAAAAGCACAGCTTGGTGCTGGTGAACGTATGCCGGCCATCGGCAAAGTTTTCTTAGCTGTACGGGATGAAGACAAGCCCTCTGTGGTGCAGGTAGCCACTAATTTTCAGTCACTCGGCTATGGCCTTTGTGCCACGCGCGGTACTGCAGCTTTTCTGGCACAACATGGGATTAATGTACAGGTAGTTAATAAAGTTACTGAAGGCAGACCGCATATAGTCGATGCCATCAAAAATGGCGAAATTGCACTGGTAGTAAACACTGTTAGCAGTGATATGCAATCCATCCAAGACAGCCACTCGATCCGCCGCAGTGCACTCAATATGCGCGTGCCTCTGTATACTACTATTGCAGGCGCACTGGCCATGAGCGAAGGTGTCAGCCAGTTGTCTCATACCCAAGTGTACAGTATTCAGAATCTGCATCAACGTGTTAAATAAATCATAATTTCAGATAATTTTTTATACAGAATAAGGCCATTAGCTGTATTTATAACAGTTAATGGCTTTTTAAATATAAGTTATACATATCCAATTTATATTGATTTATTTTGTGTTCAATTAATAAATTAGCTTTCATAATATATAAAGCATTTAAATGCTAGAAAAAGCTTTGTATGTATTAATTGAAATAAGCTTTTATGTATACTTTTGTCAATGCTGCATGATGTATAAGATTGGCTTGTACATGCAAGTTTGAATTTTCGAAATTACCGGTAGACTTATACACTATTGTCAGGTCAACTGTTTTACCAGATTTGCAGCAGGAAATGATTACAGTGTTCAGTGTGTTTTCTTTTAATTATAAATACGCTTTTAGATGTATTTACATACTAGTTTAATCCGAACTTTCCTAATATGTTTGTTTTATAAAAAACTCAAAAATTAAAATCAATAGTTTTTCCTTAAAAACATTGAGGCAAAATAAGAGCAAGTTTTTTGTAACTTTTTAAAAGGTGTAGATAGTAATTGTTGTGGTATCTGTCATAGTAAGTTTATTCAGTAGGATTTTTTTTCGCACTGTGCTACTGCTATTATTTAGCTTATTAAGTAAATAAAATTTATGCACCCCATTACATTTCCTTTTAAACAATAATTTTTTAAATTGTATTTGTAGATCAATGTATTGAAATTTATTTAATAGTTATTCGAAACATGATTTTAAAATTAATACATGAAATTTGTTTGTACAATTTATAAAATGAACAATATAGCCAGCGCTATTAGGTTTTAATTCAATCAATTGTTTAATCTAGTATATATAATTAAGAAAAAGTCGTATTCATATTGATATAAGGTAATTCATGGCCAATCGAAATGAGATTTTAGAATGGTGTGCTACGCAGCTTGATATAAACCAGTTTCGTGATTTTTGCCCCAATGGACTGCAGATAGAGGGCAAGAATGAGGTGAATAGGATCGTCTGTGCAGTCACTGCCAGTCAGGCTGCGATTGATTTTGCTGTCGCTCAGCAAGCAGATATGCTACTGGTACATCATGGTATGTTTTGGAAAAACGAAAATGCGGTTATTACCGGCTGGAAAAAACGTCGCATTCAGACGCTGTTATGCCATGATATTAATCTTGCTGGCTATCATTTGCCACTGGATGCACACCAACGATGGGGTAATAATGTGCAGTTGGGGTTACGTTTGGGTTGGCAGCTTGACGGATGTGGTGGGGAACAGAACCTGCTGCAATTCGGCACTCTGACTCATCCACAAACTCCGGTAGAGCTTGCTGAGCAGCTGGCACAAAATCTTGGTCGAAAACCGTTGCTGTTAAGTACCAGGCCACAACAGCAGATTCGTAAACTGGGCTGGTGCACTGGTGGGGGTCAAAGTTTTTTTCAGCAGGCCATTGATACAGGAGTAGATGCTTTTATCACCGGTGAAGTATCCGAACCCCAATACCATCTGGCACAGGAGTGCGGTGTTGTGTTTATCGCTGCCGGGCATCATGCAACTGAACGCTATGGTATTCAGGCTCTGGCGCAGGCTGTGGCAGCACAGTTTAACATCCACCAACAGTTTTTTGATGAACCCAATCCTGCATAGTTGCTATGGTTGTACAGAAGTAAGTTTTTTTAGAAAAAATTTTAATAAACATAAACTTAAGCTATTTTTCTGGTAAAAATAGAGTCATTTGTCTATAATTAGATAATTTTTTTGACACCACACTGTATTGATATTATACGGTAATTCTGGGAAATTAATCATGATGACATTATATGCGGGTATTACCTGCCCGTTTAGTCAGCGTTGCAGCTTTGTCCTGTATGAAAAGGGCATGGATTTTGAAATAAAAGATGTAGACGTTTACAATAAGCCTGAAGATTTGGCTGTGATGAACCCATATAATCAGGTACCCGTGCTAGTGGAGCGTGACCTGATTCTGTATGAATCCAATATTATTAATGAATACATTGATGAACGCTTTCCTCATCCGCAGCTGATGCCGGCAGATCCGGTTATGCGTGGCCGCGGCCGTCTGGTTTTGTATCGGCTAGAAAAGGAACTGTTCAGCCATGTACTGGTATTGGAAAATCCAGAATCCAGTAATAAAGAAATGAATAAAGCCCGCGAAGCCATTACACAGGGGCTAACTATGCTGGCACCGGCATTTAGCAAGAATAAATACATTATTGGTGATGATTTTTCCATGATTGATGTGGCACTGGCGCCGTTGTTATGGCGCTTGGATCACTATGACATTAAGTTGCCAAAATCGGCAGCACCTTTGCTGAAATATGCAGAACGTATTTTCCAACGTGAAGCCTTCATTGATGCATTAACACCGGCAGAAAAGGCCATGCGTCGTTAAGCATTCTTGATAAAGGGAGAACACAATGAGCAAACTGAGTACTAAACCTTACATTCTACGCGCTCTGTATGAGTGGGCGCTGGACAGTGGTTATACACCGCACATTGTTGCATGGGTAAATGATAAAACCCAAGTCCCTCTTCAGTATGTTCGAGATAATGAGATTGTGCTCAATATTGGTGCTGTGGCAGCGCATAATCTGAATATTGATAATGAGTGGGTAAGCTTTGCAGCTCGTTTCAACGGTATATCACATGATATCTGGATTCCAGTTGGACATGTTATTAGTCTGTTTGCTCGGGAAACTGGTGAGGGAATGGGTTTCGAATTAGAGCCGCTTACTGATGAAAAAGCATCGATTTCTACATCCGAAGAGACTTTTGATACGGAAAATAGCTCCGAAAAAAATCCGGCTGCTGAAAGTAATCAGTCTGGCGGGAAAAAAGGGCTAAAAATTGTCAAATAAATGAATTTATTTACTAATTTTTGAGACTATCAGATGCAAAAGGCTGAAATGGATTAATTTCAGCCTTTTTTGATTTTTATATTCAAATGTTTTTTTCAGCAAGTGTTACACTCTAATTACTCAAAAATATTTAAGTAATCGGAAATAAATTTATTTTTAATAAATTTTTTACAATCACAATCAAATCAATTAATACTAAACATTTTGATTTCAAGCAACTAGTTTTTTTATAGGTTGTTTTCACTACAAATTTTAATTATCAGTATGAGGAATTAAAATTTATATTATTTCCTGTTTTTAAAATCATATTTAAATGAATGATACTTCATTGTAAAAGTAATATAGGTTAGAATAAATACCATTAAGTAATTAAACTTTACAATTAATTTCCTCTGCTTTACATGTACTGGAGTTTGAACTTATGAACCAAACTACTGAATCTGCTGCAGTTGGTAAGGATTTAAGTGAACAGCTGACGCATAAAGAACAAAAATTTAAACGGGTAAAATTTTATTTCAATGCTATTTTTACTTTATGCTTTATCGTTTTTGCTTTGGGTTTGGTGTGGATGAATGTTATGGCTATAGCCAGTTCATTTATCACAGCAATGATGTTTGGTATGGCTTATCTGGGTGTGATTATGATTTTTGAAGAAGATATCAAAGAAATCAAAATCAAGCTGGAAAAAAGTGCATCAGTTAATATTTGACTCTTTTTTGATTAGTGGATATTGCTTCTGTACTCTTATTTGAACAAAATAGGGCATAAACTATTTTAGGATAAATAAACATTATTTACTTTGATGCATGGAGTGAAAGGTTTTTTCTTCGTTCTCTGGCTGTAAATGACGTTTACTGAAGTAGAGATAAATCAGCATGCTGCTGGCGCCGATTAGACACCATAGCATATCTTTCTGAGTATCCCATACATCGCCTTGTGTACCCAGAAAAGCGACAGCTTCCTGATTACTGATTTCTGCTACCATCCATTCGAATAGCTCATAAATGGCACTGATAGCCATACATACACAGCCACTTAGAAAGACTACCCAACTACGTTGGCGTACGATGTGTAAGCCCCAGAGTAATTCGCTGGCGATAATGGCTGGCGAGAAACCCTGAAAAAAATGGCCTAATTTATCGTAATTATTTCGTGACCAGCCAAGCAAGCTGCGCAGGTAATTAAATACTGGTTCCTGTGCATAGGTGTAATGACCTCCGATCAATAAAATTAATGCATGAATCAGTACGACCCAGTACATCAATTCACTGAAGCGGAAACGGGAATAGGTACATATAAGTATTGTAACACCTATCAAAGCCGGAAATACTTCTAGCCCCCAAGTGGGATAGTCATGTGGCTGATAGCCAGACCACACTAAAACTACTAGGAATAAGGCTAATTGCAGAATATGACTTTTCATAGGTTTCAGCCCCGGCATATGACTGGATAGGATGTACAGTCAAGTCTGTCTCGTACTGATCTAAACCAATACCTATATTTCAATATGTAATCAAATATATAGGCTTGATTAATTATTATAGTCTGGTTTTAATTGTGAATGAAATACTCAGAAAAACAATGAGTTCAAAAGTCGTCTTAGTTTCAGTTTCCATTATCTGCTCAGTAGAATGGATTAAATAATCATTTTCTCAATGCTTTTTGATAATTGTCAGGGGTTAAAAAATCAAATATATGATTTTTATAAATAAAAAAAACTATCACTTACATAAAATCATTTGATTATATTTATTGAAGAATTTTGTGTACTATACGTTCATAAATTAATTCAACCTTTTTTAAGGAGATACTTATGGTTGCTAATGTAAATACTGAAATTAAACCTTTTAATACCACTGCTTTTCATAATGGTAAATTTGTTGATATCAGTGAAGCTGATGTGAAAGGTAAATGGTCTGTTTTCTTTTTCTACCCAGCTGACTTTACTTTTGTTTGCCCTACTGAATTAGGTGATCTAGCCGATCATTATGATGAATTGCAGAAAATGGGTGTGGAAGTTTACTCTGTATCTACTGATACACATTTCACTCATAAAGCTTGGCATGATACTTCTGATACTATTGCTAAAATCAAATATTTTATGCTGGGCGACCGTAATGGTACGCTGGCTACCAATTTTGGTGTAATGCGCGAAGGTCAAGGTTCTGCTGACCGTGCTACTTTCTTGGTAGACCCTCAAGGTATCATTCAGAGTGTGGAAGTAACTGCTGAAGGTATCGGACGTGAAGCATCTGATTTGGTACGTAAAGTTAAAGCTGCTCAATATGTAGCATCTCATCCGGGTGAAGTATGTCCGGCTAAATGGAAAGAAGGCGATAAAACACTGGCTCCTTCTTTGGAACTGGTTGGTAAAATTTAAGCACTTAAACACACACATCTTATCTGCTGTTAATTAGCAGCCATTCAGTCCGGATACCGGCTGCGGTATCTGGGCTTTTTAGTAAAATAAATATACAGGCTATCAAAAATAGAATATCGATTGTTATTTTTAATGTAATGGAGCAGTAATATGTTAGACGACACCCTGAAAAGCCAATTAAAAGCTTATTTAGAATATGTAACCAGACCGGTTGAAATCATAGCAACTCTGGATGAAAGTGCAGGTGCTCGCGACATGCTGGCACTGTTACAAGATGTTGAAGCACTTAGTGATAAAGTTACCTTACGCACTGATGGTGAGTCTGAACGTAAGCCCAGTTTTGAAATTACCAATCTGGGTACACATACCGGACTGATATTTGCCGGTAACCCGATGGGGCATGAGTTTAGTTCACTGGTGCTGGCCTTATTACAGGTAGGCGGACATCCTTCTAAAGAAGCAGAATCTTTGCAGCAGCAGATTAAAAATCTGCAAGGCAACTATCACTTTGAAACTTATTATTCAATTACATGTCATAATTGTCCGGATGTAATTCAGGCGCTGAATCTGATGACTATTCTTAATCCGAATATCACGCATACAGCAATTGACGGAGCTCTGTTTCAGGATGAAATTGAAGCCAAACAGATTATGGGTGTGCCGGCTGTTTTTCTGAATGGCGAGTCGTTTGGTCAGGGGCGGATGGAGCTTGCTGAAATAGTAGCTAAACTGGATAGCAATGCCGCCAGTGATGTTGTAGATGAATTGAATGCCAAGGCACCCTTTGATGTGTTGATTGTTGGTGGAGGACCAGCGGGTGCAGCAGCTGGAGTATATGCTGCACGTAAGGGTATCCGTACAGGAATAGTGGCAGAACGTTTTGGTGGGCAGGTACTGGATACGCTTGAGATTGAAAATTATATTTCGGTATTGACAACAGATGGTCCGCGGTTTGCTCGTGATCTGGAAAGCCATGTCCGCAGTTATGATGTCGATATTATGAATCTGCAAAAAGTCAGTGCACTGGTACCGGCTAAAACTGAAGGTGGCCTGATTGAAGTACATACCGAAAATGGTGCTGTACTGAAATCTCGTACAGTAATTCTTTCTACAGGTGCTCACTGGCGTTCGATGAATGTACCGGGTGAACAGGAGTACCGGACTAAAGGTGTTACCTATTGTCCGCATTGCGATGGCCCGTTATTTAAGGGTAAAGATGTAGCTGTAATAGGCGGTGGTAATTCCGGAGTAGAAGCTGCCATTGATCTGGCTGGTGTGGTGAAGAGCGTCACCTTGCTCGAATTTTCCGATAAAATGCGTGCAGATGAAGTTTTGCAGCATAAACTAAACAGTTTGCCCAATGTAAAAGTTATCTTAAATGCCCAGACAACTGAAGTTACCGGTGCTGAAGGTAAGGTTAATGGTTTGAATTATCAGGACAGAACTACCAATACAGCTCATCATCTTGCTTTAGAGGGTATTTTTGTTCAGATTGGTCTGCTGCCCAATACCAGCTTTTTGCAGGGTACCGTTGAGTTAACTGAACCAATGCATGAAATTGCAATTGACCGCTATGGTAAAACGAGCGTACCCGGTGTCTTTGCTGCCGGTGATTGCACTAATGTACCTTATAAACAAATTATTATTGCTGCCGGTGAGGGGGCAAAAGCAGCTTTAAGTGCTTTTGATTATCTAATTCGCACCAGTGCACCACAATAACTGTTTTTTATTATTTATCCCTCAAAATTTGCTGTTTTGAGGGATATTTCTATTCTAGCCAAATAAAGATTGTTTAGGATTGCCTGCAGCTTTCCGGGAGTATTCAACAAACCTTGTTTGAAAAAAATCGCAGCAGTAATAAATCTATTCTCGTATGTGCAACTGAGTAGCGAAGATATGATAATAATATTTATCAGCTGTGTTCTTTCGTTTCTAATTTAGTACAAATTGTTCCATTTTTTGAACTTATTATTTGATTCATACTCTAAAACTTAGCATCATGCCAGTATCCTCATGTTCGAGTATATGACAATGTGCCATGTAGGGAAAACTAGATGGAGCAGGGTGGTTGAATTTGACCAATACTTTGCTTACAGCACCTTCTACACTGACTATATCTTTCCACCCTGCACGATGAGCTGGCGGAATTTTACCGTTTTCACTTAAGATCCTGAATTGAGTACCGTGTATATGGAAGGGGTGTAGCATCATATCGCCTACACCGGATATTTCCCAGCATTCATACTGTCCTTTATTAGCTTTAAAGGCTGGTTTGTGGATATCAAAAGTCTGTCCGTTAATCCGATTTGCATGCATCAAATCTAAATCAGCCATGTTTGCCTGCATATTATGATGCATCACAGCCATATGTCCGTGATTTGCAGGCATGTGATGCATGGATGAGTCGCCGGAAAGTTGCTGTAAAGCCTGCATGCCCAGAGTGTCCAGCTGTGAATCCATAGACAATTTAAATTGTCTATTAGTTAGAAGAGCTACAGAAGGGATGGCAGGTAGTTTATTGTTAAGCTGTTCCGGCAAACTGGCGTTGTTTCGAGTAGATACGGTGGCCACTTGGATAATTGGGTAGGGTTGATCAAAGGGAGCAAGATTCATACCCATTTGCTTTACTGGCAATGTCAGTAGGTCAAATGCCTGTGCGTTGCTTGTATCAATCAGTACTTCAAAACGTTCAGCCGGCAACATGTACAGATTCTGCACTGCTACCGGTTCAGGCAGAAAGCCTCCATCACTGGCAATAACATACATCGACCGGTTATCACTGCATGCCAGATTCAGGCTTCTGGCGTTACAGCCGTTGAGCAGACGCAGTCGTAGCCAGCCACGTGGCGCATAATGTTGAGGATACAGCTGCCCATTACACAGCAGAGTATCGCCAAACCAGCCCACAGCAGCACTTAGTACATTAAGCTGATAATCAATCTGCCCATTCTCATCAAATTTTTTATCCTGAATTATCAGCGGAATATCATCTATTCCCCAGTTTTTAGGTAATGGCAAGCTGGTGCTGTTGGCATCTTCTAGCAAAAGCATACCGGCCAGCCCCATGGCTACTTGTTTTCCAGAATGCATATGCGGATGCGGATGATACCAGCAGGT
Organism: Snodgrassella sp. B3800; assembly: GCF_026535865.1. NCBI lineage: Bacteria > Pseudomonadati > Pseudomonadota > Betaproteobacteria > Neisseriales > Neisseriaceae > Snodgrassella > Snodgrassella sp. B3800. Next base: position 40,342 of record NZ_JAFNPH010000008.1, read on the forward strand.
TGCAGCCTGTTGTATTGAAGTAAGGTTGATTTGCCGTGTTTGTCCGGCTTCAATGCTTGCTTGTGGCCCACCATCAGCGATACCTGATATTTCCATTCCATGCCAGTGTACTGTAGTGGCTTCGTTAAGACGGTTATGTACTGTAATCTGCACAGGTTTGTTTCGGTACAAGCGAATTACAGGGCCGAGTAAAGCACCATTGTAGCCCCATGTGGTAATCAGATTTTTGCCAAACTGGCTTTGGCCTTGCTGTACCGTAAGTTGAATTTTAGTTTGTTTGGCAGTGTCCAGCAAAGGCGGGATTATCAGCTTCGGTAAGGCTGCATTTCCCTTGGCAAAAGCCGGCCATGGCAGGCCGGCTGCTGCTCCTAATAATGTGGAATATCTGAGAAAATCACGTCTGTTCATGATAATTCCTCTATAAAAATAAATAGCTTAAACCTTTACGTGTAGGTAAGGTCAAGCTATTCTGCCAAAATTTTTTCTGAAATTAAAAAAACAGGACAAAACCTTTTGCAGTTTTGTCCTGTTGCGAACCTCTTATTGCATCATACTGTCAATTTTGCAATTACAGGTTTATAACCAAGTATATTTATAACCCATTGTGCCCTTGAAACCTTTACGTTTGTCGCTACCAAAGTTTTTCTCGTAACGTACATCTCCGTAAAAATCACTCTGTTTGGTAATTGGCAGTTGAATACCCAAACCGAGCTCTCCCCAGGTTTTAGCATATTCTTCTTTCAAGCTATCGCGGCCAATATCAACAGATTTTGGATTAACAAAATCATGCCAGATATTCGCAACGCCATAGAATGATGAAGGTGGTAAATTATCCGTTACATCACCGTTATAGCCAAAGCGCATACCTACACGACCGCGCAATGCAGATGGGTCGTGCTGATCAACATGGCGAATACGGTCATTAAAATCATCCAGAGACAAATACTGATAAACCAACTGAGCCTGTGGTTCGATAAACCAGTTGTTACCATAAACAATAAAGGATTTTCCAGTTTCAGCGGATAATGCTGCACCCCAGCCATTTTGATGCTCGGACTCATTAGAGCGTGCACTATATTTATTACGTAGATAAGTTACCTGGCCTACAAGATCTACATAGCCACCATTAATACCGTAGAATGTACCATAGCCACCAACACTTACTGCATCCGTACGGCCTTTACCATTGTAGTGGTCATCTACAACTCTACCGTTTTCTGCGCGATATTGATCTCGGAAGTCATTTTCATTATGACCATAAGCTACATAGCCACCTACATGTCGGCGTGTACCATTTTTATCGTTTTCATCCAATATAAAATCGTGACCAATTTGAAGAACAGACTGATTTCCGGCTGTATCCAAACGTTTCTTACCATCTTTATCCAGATGTTTTACAACTACTCTGGCCCAAGTTTGCTGTTGGTCTTCACCTAGAGCCGTATTATTGGTACCGTTGATATTGTAAGTTTGATTTTCACTACGACGTTCATGCAATGTACCGATCGTTGTAAAGCCTAGTTCCATATCTGCTGTAGGCATTTGTACATAGCCTGATACCGGTTCTGCATAAATGGGTACTTCAGGTGGATTGGGTTTGTCTGGACCAGTTTTGCCCTTAGCTTTTAAAGTCCATGCATAATCTGTTCCTGCTGAGCCATCCGCACGGGTGGTGTTGATTTTTTCAAGCTGTGCTTCACCGGCATTTGTAGTTGGAGCTTTACCTGTAAAGTCACTTCCTGTTGTTTGTCCGTCTACGTGTACAACGACAGCAGAATGGATAGGTATTTCTTTCTGCGTTACATCACCATAGATTCCATTTTTATTGGCTGTATGTACTGTTGTCGGTTTATTCCCGATTACATTTCCAGCAATGTCTACACGGTCACTGTAAGTGGTGCCATCCTTATTCCAGAACGTATTAACGTACATCTGACCACCACCCGTATAGTCACCTTTTACTGTTATGCTATGGTATTTATCTTTATCAGCAGCATCTACTGAAGGAATCTCTGGAAATTTAATCGTTCCTTTGCTGTTTGTCAGATTGGTTAGCACAGAATTGCCGGTATTTGTCCAAATACCCTGGTTATCAAGATCAATTTTTCCGTTCTTGGTGAAACCTGAATTACTGGTGGTACCGGTAAAGTTTCCAGTGTTTACGCCTATAATTGAACCAGTATTGGCATTGACAAGATTACCATCAAAATCAGCTGTATTACTAAATGATATCAAACCGGAACTAGTTTCATCATTAGTTACATCTGTTCGAAGTATATGATTATTGATGACCGAAACTTCACCAGTTCCAGAATTGGTAATCTGTGCAGGAGAGCTTACCCCCTGGTTGATAAAACTGATCTTACCAGAGCGGTTATTAATAATATTACTGCTGAGATTACCTGAGCTTTCATTGGTGATTTTGATTGCCCCTGAAGCATCGTTACGGACAGTACTTGTTAGTGTCTTTCTATTGATAATCTCAATATTATTTTCATCTGATCCTTTGCGTTCACCCAAATTAGCTATTAAACCACCCAAAACATCATCGTTTGTAATTTGGATATTACCTTTTTTGTTATTCGTAATTTCGCTATCAAGATGACCCTTCAGATTATTATGAATTTCTATAGTACCTTCATCATTGTTAGTAATCTTATTTCCATTCATTTGACCATTATTTTCTACTATAAGCGTACCGGTACCATTATTATCAAATGCTCTGCTCATAGTATTGTTATTGGTAATCTTTAAAGTGCCGTTATTCAAATTGTTAATTTTTCCGGTACTGCTGCTGACTCCTGTAGCATTGTTATCAATATTTCCGTTGTTTATCAGAGAAATCATTCCGGAACTTTCATTAGAGATATCACCATCTAGCTCACCATCAGTACTATTGGTAACCTCAATACTACCCGTTCCTTGGTTAGTGATATTACCGGTAATTTTTCTGTTATTAATAATATTAATATTATTAGTATCAGAAAGCCCTTTAGCCCCAGTATTCGTAATGGATCCGCTTAAGATATTGTTATTAACAATCTTAATAGCACCGGTGGAAGAGTTACTAATCGCACTATCAATTACACCAGTGTCTTTATTATTGATAGTAATCGAACCGGTACCGTTATTGTTAATCTGATTACTGCTGGAATTACCTTCATTATCTAAAGTAATGCTACCGGAATTACCATTATTGATATTACCGGTGATTGAGCCAGTACCTTTAGTATTCTGAACATGGATACTACCTTTGCCATTATTAGTAACCGTACCAGTAAGATTTTTATTATTGGTAATATCAATATTATTAGCAGCAGAAGTGCTCGCATCACCAGTATTAGTAATGGTACCGCCCAGAACATTATTATTAACAATCTTAATAGCACCAGAGGCAGAGTTGCTGATATTACTATCAATTACACCAGTGTCTTTATTATTGATAGTAATCGAACCGGTACCGTTATTGTTAATCTGATTACTGCTGGAATTACCTTCATTATCTAAAGTAATGCTACCGGAACCACCATTATTGATATTACCGGTGATTGAGCCAGTACCTTTAGTATTCTGAACATGGATACTACCTTTGCCATTATTAGTAACCGTACCAGTAAGATTTTTATTATTGGTAATATCAATATTATTAGCAGCAGAAGTGCTCGCATCACCAGTGTTCGTAATGGTACCGCCCAGAACATTATCATTAACAATCTTAATAGCACCGGTGGAAGAGTTACTAATCGCACTATCAATTACACCAGTGTCTTTATTATTGATAGTAATCAAACCGGTATCGGTATTGTTAATCTTATTACTGCTGGAATTACCTTCATTATCTAAAGTAATGCTACCGGAACCACCATTATTGATATTACCGGTGATTGAGCCAGTACCTTTAGTATTCTGAACATGGATACTACCTTTGCCATTATTAGTAACCGTACCAGTAAGATTTTTATTATTGGTAATATCAATATTATTAGCAGCAGAAGTGCTCGCATCACCAGTATTAGTAATGGTACCGCCCAGAACATTATCATTAACAATCTTAATAGCACCAGAGGCAGAGTTGCTGATATTACTATCAATTACACCAGTGTCTTTATTATTGATAGTAATCGAACCGGTACCGTTATTGTTAATCTGATTACTGCTGGAATTACCTTCATTATCTAAAGTAATGCTACCGGAACCACCATTATTGATATTACCGGTGATTGAGCCAGTACCTTTAGTATTCTGAACATGGATACTACCTTTGCCATTATTAATAACCGTACCAGTAAGATTTTTGTTATTGGTAATATCAATATTATTAGCAGCAGAAGTGCTCGCATCACCAGTGTTCGTAATGGAACCGCCCAGAACATTATCATTAACAATCTTAATAGCACCGGTGGAAGAGTTACTAATCGCACTATCAATTACACCAGTGTCTTTAT
>NZ_JAFNPH010000009.1:0-40687 GCF_026535865.1 Snodgrassella sp. B3800
GGTTTCGCGGCCGAAGAGGAAATAGATTGCTTGCCTGCTGTTGCTGTAGTCAAATCCTGTGTAGTTACGTGTGCCGTACGTCTCGATTAGATACACTTGTGCATTGGCTTGCGCTTCGGTCATTTCAATAAAAGCTTCTAGACTGTCATGATAATGAATATCGACATAAGGCCAGTAATCAAGACCGGCACGTTTAAGCATACGGTCGTCCGTTGAAAAGCCAAGAGGGTGAATTAAATGCAGGCTGGTACCAGTACCAGCACAGGTGCGGGCAATGTTGCCTGTATTAGCAGGTATTTGAGGTTGATATAAAACTATGTTCAGGCTCATTTAAATGAATCAATAAATAATATGAACCTTAGTTTATATCAGATAAGACAGATGTTGTATTACTAAATAATAATTGGTTTGTATTTCTGTGATTGATGATATTATTTAACTTATTCCAATATCAATAGATAATTATCTGAAATAAAAACAGAAAAATGGAACAAACTAAATGATAAATGTAAATGGTATTAATATTAATTATAAAAAATCAGGAAGCGGGGAGGCTTTAATACTATTGCATGGGAACGGTGAAGATCACAGTATTTTTGCTCCACTGATTCAAAAATTTCACCATAATTATACCGTGTATGCAGTGGATAGCCGCAATCATGGTTTAAGTGAAAAAACTACTATCTATGATTATAAAGTGATGGCAGATGATATTTATGCATTGATTATGGCTTTGTCCATTGATCCGGTTAATATTATTGGCTTCAGTGATGGTGCAATTGTTTCTTTATTACTTGCTTTACACGATCAGTCTGTGATTTCAAAGATGGCATTATTAGGAGTGAATCTTTCGCCTGCGGATTTTAATGCTGAAACTTTTGAGTTTATGCAGCAGTACTATGAACAAACAGGTGATCCGTTATATAAAATGATGTTGGAGCAGCCACAGATTGATATATCTTCTCTGAAGGATGTCACTGTGCCAGCTTTTGTGATTGGGGCGGAAAATGATATTTATCATCCTGAGGTATTTAGCTCAATTGCTGAAGCTTTGCCCCATTCCAAATTAAAAATTGTGCCAGACCATGATCATGGCAGCTATATCATCAATAATGATTTATTGTATTCTGAACTTGTTGATTTTTTGAGTAATTCAGTATAATGCCAATTTTATAAATGTGTTGTAGCATTCCTGTAAGTCAGTTTTATTGCGCCTTCATGCCAAATGATAACGTTTGGATGGATGTGACAAAAAATGGTGGAGCATGAAACGGTACATAATGAGGATAAATATTTATAAGATTAGAATAATTGCTTTGATTAACTTGGCAACCTAGTATGAAATTTTCTACATGCTTGGGTGTAAAACTGAGCGGTAATGAGCGTAGTAAAAGTCTATAAGCATATAAAGCATGTCTGGCGTCGCAGGAAAACTTGCTGTAATTCAGATATAAGGGGTGCGACAAAAATAAGGCTGTTGTATAAGAAAATTGCCACTTCAGTTGAATAAATGCTTAGAAGAATAAAACTGTGTTTTCATGCGCAAATCATTTTGTCTATATGAATTCGTACGGTCATAAATTGATTAATTTTTCTTTGGGGAAAAAATAGATAATTTATCAGGTTTCTGTCTGCTAAATTATTTATTATTTTGGTTTATGAATGTGATGTAGAACCATAAAAAACTAAAATATTCCATTCATTAATATTTAATAATTTTTTAAGAAGCCGCTTCGCTGACCAGTAATTTTATTTTTCTCTAAACGATATTATGCATAATCTATTCTGGCAAGTTTGCAACTAAAGAGTCATTTTTGATAGTGAGTGCCACGGGTGATTGATGCCATCACAAAATCCGTTATGGTAGCAGTTAAATTGCTTAAGGATGTGCGTAGTAAATTGCTGTTGGAGGAATGCTTATGTAGATCGTTTACACGAAACTCAGTGTGGATTTGAATGTTGGAGTACTTAAATGTTCCTAATTAAGACCCCATTGATTTGAAAATGAGCTTTTTGATTTAAACCCTAAGCAGCTATCATTTGTGGCCTGATATTGTTCAGTCGACGAAATCTTTTTTGCTGTATTGAGGACGCAATGCTAATAAATGGTTTAATAGCTCTGTTTTAAATTGTTCTTTGTCAGGCTGGAAATACATTGGTGTGCCGATATTGACATCGATAAACAGCGGCAAAGGAATGCGATTTCCTTTTGCCATAATCTGTTCAGTGCCTTGCAACCATACCGGAATAATTGGTACGTCAGGCATGGTGGCACTTAAATACCATAAACCAGATTTTAAGGGCTGCATTTTTCCAGGTTCACCACGGGAGCCTTCTGGAAATAAAATCAGAATTTTGTTTTTGCATAAGGCTTCTTCACAGCCTTGCAAGGGATTACCCTGACCGTTATTCTGGCGTGTAACCGGAATAATATTCAGGACATTTAGTGCAAACCATGCCATCCATTTATTGCTGAGAAAGTAATCTGCAGCAGCAGCTGGATGAATCTGACGCTGTTGAATGGGAGAATACAGTGACATTAATGCAAACACATCCATGTGGCTATTGTGATTGGCAACGAGAATAGCCGGCCCTTGTTTAGGCAGATTCTGGTGCTGGTGGATACGTAAACCCAGCCATAAACGCATAACTGGCCATACGATGCATAGGGCAAATAATGGTTTGAGTAATGATTTAAGCATGGTTTAGTAGTAGAAATAACGAACAAAATGGAAAAATACCGGAGCGGTAAAAATCAATGAATCAAGACGGTCAAGAATGCCACCATGCCCGGGAAGCAGTGTGCCGCTGTCTTTAATACCAATGTCGCGCTTGATGGCTGACATCACAATGTCGCCGCAGAAACCACTAATACTGATAATCAGGCCGGCCAGTAAAGCCATTCCACAGCTTAGCGGGGTCAGTACCGGACCTAACAGCATGGCCGCAATTGTGGTGCTGCCAATGCCTCCGAGCAACCCAGCTAGCGTCTTATTCGGGCTTACTTTAGGGGTAATTTTGATTCTGCCCAGTGACTTACCCCATATATATTGGGTAATATCGTTGAATTCTGTCAGTCCAACGAGAAACAGAACTAATAAAGCTCCAGTTTGCTGCTTATCATTGGGTAATACCAGCAGACAGGCAACATGGCTGAAAGCAAATACAGTAGTCATTAATCCCCATTGGAGCTGAGAAACTGTGCGCAAAAAATGTCTGGTATCGCCAGCAATAACCATACGAGCTGGTAAAAATAGAAACATATATACTGGTATGAATACGATAAACAATCCGTACCAGTCGATGCCGATTAACCAGTAGTTAATCGGAATGGTAATAAACATCCATAATATGGGCATTCTGTCTGCATGGCGGGCGGGAACCAGAGTTAAATATTCTTTTAAAGCTATAAAGCTCACTAAAGCAAAAAAACTTAATCCAAGCCAGCATGGGCTGATCAGTGCTAGTGAAAACAAAATAACAATTACCCACCATGTGCGGATACGCAGGGTGAGTTCGCGCCAATCTTTATTTTTTTGCAAGCATGCTAGTAGTCCGTTGATTATCGTTGCCAACAGTAAAAGGCTGAAGATAACCAATAGGGATTTTTGTAGCAGCATATTAACGGCCTCCGTGTATGGCGCTGCGACAACGGTTAATGCAAGTCCAAATCAATAAGAGGATAGAGGCACACCAGATGAAATTATTCCAAATTGTTAAATTTGGCCAGATAGCTATTAGTAAAGACCAGCTACCAAAAATCAGCGCACGGTCACTTTTTCCCATCGGGCCAGCATAGCTGCGAATGCCGTTAATGGTTTGCGCGAGAATGCCACTGAATTCAGTTAAGGCTGCACAGAACAGCATAACCAGTACGGTGGCTGTATTGCTGTGTGGTAATAATATGAATGGTAAATACAGCGCAATATCAGATAATACATCGCCAAGCTCGTTTAATACCGCACCAAGCCGGCTTTGTTGATTACATTCGCGTGCCAGCATACCATCCAGTGCATTCAACGCCATGCGGACAAACAAAGTAATAGGCAACAGCCAAAATAATTTGGGATAAGGAAACAGAGCAAGTATGGCACCTATTAAGACTGAAAGGCCGATAGCAGTTAGCGTAATGTGGTTGGCTGTAATGCCTTTTCTGTACAGCCAAAACATTAGTGGACGTAGCAATTTTTGAAAAGCAGGTTTGATGCTATAGAGAGTCATGCTTGTGCAGATAAGTTTTGTAATCTTTATATTATAAAATGTATTTAAATTTAATGTTATGTTGTTTTAAGAATGGAATTTGCCTTCAGGCTGATAAAAAATGGTGCTGCGATTCTATATCGTGGCAAATAACTATAAAATAGATAACCGGTAATACTTGTAAAGTATTACCGGTTATCCTCAGAAAAGAAGTATTATCAGGCAGCTTATTCAGCCTGTGGCATTACCCACATTTGGTTCTGATTGTATTTCTGCATAAATTGTTTAAATTCATCTGACTGATAAGCTGCTTTTAAATCTTTTGCCCATTGTGTGTCTTTGTTTTTTTCATTGATGGTGACCACCATTTCCATTTCTGGAATCACCTTTTCACGCAGAACAGCTTTTTTCGGATCCAGTTTGGACTGATAGGCAATGCCCCCTGAGGCGAACCCGAAGTCCACTTCATTTAATGTGCGCGGAATCATAACTGAATCAATTTCTTTGATTTTTAGTAGTTTAGGATTGCTGGCAATGTCTCGTGTGGTTGCGAGTATTGGATTGGTGTTGGGTTTTAACTGAATTAAGTGGTTATCGGTCAGAATACGTAATGCACGTGAGGTATTAGCCGGATCGCTTGGAATCAGTACGCTGGCACCGTTGGGTGCCTGCTGGATGGAGGTGTATTTATTTGAATAAATGGCAGCTGGTACGGTTGGAATATGCACTAGCGGATATAGATGTGTGCCTTTTTCACGGTTGAAAACATTCAGATAGGCAGTATGCTGATCCAGATTGAAATCAACCTGTCCATTATTTACAGATTGATTATTCACTTCCAGCGTGGAAAAATTCAAGGTTTTAATTTTATAACCCTGTTTTTCCAGAATTGGCTTAACGCCTTGCTCAAAGATGGTGGTGTAGGGCATGGCGGATGCACCGAACACGAGTTCTTTTTTAGTAGCCGTTGTGGCGGATGCGTTATCCTGTTGTGTTTTGGAGCAGGCTATCAAGCCTGTGGCTACCAGACAGGTTATAACAAGATAAATAATTTTGTTCATGATGGACCTGCTGAAATTTAATATGGAATATCAGTATATAATTGGAATTACGTTGCGAATATACTGATTTTAAATAACTTTACTACTAAATAGAATAAGTGTTTATGCAATTTGATTTTGTCTGACTAGTTATGCTCACAGATTTAGAAAAAAACGCGATACGCGAACATTACCAGAATATCGCCAAAAGTCTGCCTAATTTCCGGCCACGTCAGGCACAGCGGGAGATGGTGGCCGCGATTGCCAATGCATTTTCACGCACTCAACAGCAGGAGGATGGTGGAGAAGCACCACAGCGCAATGGAGAATCAATTGTAGTGGTGGAGGGGCCTACAGGTGTAGGCAAAAGTCTGGCCTACCTGTTGGCCGGCGGTATTATGGCGCAGACCCGCGGCAAAATTCTGGTGGTCAGCAGTGCCACTGTAGCTTTACAAGAGCAGCTTGTAGGGCGTGATTTACCCTTTGTGGTCAGACACAGTGGTCTGAATCTCAGCTTTGCACTCGCCAAAGGGCGTGGTCGCTATTTGTGTCCCTATAAACTGTATCAATTAACCCAATTGAACGCACAGGATAGTTTACAAGGGTTCGAACCAAAGCAGGCGTTGTGGGACCGGAAACCTAAAAGTGAGGAGCTGGCGGTATTACGTGATATGGCCGACCAGTTTGCTGACCGTACTTTTAATGGAGATCGAGATACGTGGCCGCAACAGATTGATGATGGTCTGTGGCAGAAAGTTACCAATGACCGCCACGGCTGTTTGAAAGCTGGGTGTCCCAATCGACCGGAGTGTCCGTTTTTTTTGGCGCGAGAAACGCTGGAAACTGTAAATGTGGTGGTGGCTAACCATGATTTATTGTTGGCTGATATCGGTATGGGTGGTGGGGTTATTTTGCCATCACCTTCCAATAGCTTTTATTGTATAGATGAGGCGCACCATTTGCCACACAAAGCTTTGCAGCAGTTTGCGGCTGAACATAGCTTGAATCAAGCATTATGGTTTTTAGAACGCATTGGTAATGTTGTGGATAAAGTAGCTGGTGTGCTGGATAAAAGTGAACTTGCTGTAATGGCTACAGAGGCAGCCTCCGCTTTGCAGGAAAATTTGCAGGAATGGATGATGCATTTGGCTGATGAACCCAGCCTAGCGGCACAAGATGGCCATGATGAAAGTAGCTGGTTGTGGCCGGATGGCGTCATCCCAGCTACATTGAAAATATTGGTTGATAATACCGCTTTGGCCGCACGCATGCTGCTTAAACACATCAATAGCCTGAATGAGGCTCTATCGGCTGCACGACGTGATAAAAATCAGGACAGCAGTTTGCTTGACCGGCTTAGCGGTGATCTGGGTATGTTGCTGGCGCGTATAGAGCAAGTGGTTGATGTTTGGGATTTACTCGCAACTGAAAATGTCGAAGGGGAAGCACCACTGGCTAAATGGATTACCCGAACGAGTAAAGATAAAGTTGATTACAGTTTTAATGCTTCTCCGATTACCAGTGCCGGCAAACTGGCCAGTGGTCTATGGCGACGTGCGGCAGGCGCTTTACTGACCTCGGCAACGTTACGCTCGTTGGGTACTTTTGATTTGCTGCTAAAACAAACTGGCCTTAATTGGTTAACAGATACCACTATGCTGGCACTAGATAGCCCGTTTCATTTTGCCGAGCAAGGGGAGCTATATATACCTGCACTGACTGCCAGTCCGAAAGATGCAGCTGCTCATACCAGCGAAATTGTACAGTGGCTTCCAAAACTGATTAATGAAAACGAAGCCATTGGAACGTTGGTTCTGTTTTCTTCCCGCCGGCAGATGCAAGAAGTGGCATTGAAATTACCCGACAGCCATTTACCTTTGTTACTGGTGCAGGGAGAACTACCTAAGCAAGTTCTCTTGCAGCGCCATCATCAGGCTATTACCGATGGAAAACCCAGCATTATATTTGGACTCGACAGTTTTGCTGAAGGGTTAGATTTACCGGGTGAAATGTGTGTACAGGTGATCATTGCTAAGTTGCCCTTTGCGATGCCGGATAATCCGATTGAAAAAACCCGTAATCAATGGATAGAAGCTCGTGGCGGCAATCCTTTTATGGAAATTACCGTGCCTGAAGCCAGCATTAAGCTGATACAGGCCGTTGGACGGCTGATTCGTACCGAAACAGATTATGGCCGTGTAACTATTCTGGATAACCGTATTCTGACAGCGCGCTACGGCAAGCAATTACTGGCATGTTTACCGCCCTTCAGGCGCATCGGTTAGACAGGCTGGCAAGCGTGAAAAGCACAGCCTGCCTATGTTGCTGAGGATAGAGAGATTGTTGTATGACCAAGCTTAGCAATTGACAATCACTTGATTAATCTTTAATATTAGAAGCTTTCGTATATTTATCTGGATTAGCTCCTATGAAAACCTTTTCAGCTAAGCCGCATGAGGTGAAGCGCGATTGGTATGTGGTTGATGCTCAAGACAAAGTTCTGGGTCGTCTGGCTGCTGAAATCGCTCGCCGTCTGCGTGGCAAACATAAGCCAGAATACACGCCACATGTTGATACTGGCGATTACATCATTGTAATCAATGCTGACAAACTGCGTGTAACTGGTCAGAAACAGACTGACAAAAAATACTATCGCCACTCAGGTTTCCCGGGTGGTATCTACGAGCGTACCTTTGCTGAAATGCAAAACCAGTTCCCTGGCCGTGCGCTGGAAAAAGCCGTTAAAGGTATGTTGCCTAAAGGCCCGTTGGGCTACGCTATGATAAAAAAACTGAAAGTATATGCAACTTCAGAACATGGCCATGCTGCTCAACAACCTAAAGTTTTGGAAATCTAAGGACACGCAATGAACGGTAAATATTACTACGGCACGGGTCGCCGCAAAAGTTCAGTGGCTCGTGTTTTCCTGCAAAAAGGTAGCGGTCAGATTATTGTGAATGGCCGTCCGCTGGATGAATTCTTTGGTCGTGAAACCGGCCGCATGATTGTACGTCAGCCATTAGTGTTGACCGAAAATCTAGAATCTTTCGACATTAAAGTAAACGTTGTAGGCGGCGGTGAAACCGGCCAGTCTGGTGCGATTCGTCACGGTATTACCCGTGCATTGATTGACTACGATGCAGCGCTGAAACCAACTCTGTCTGCTGCTGGTCTGGTTACTCGTGATGCACGTGAAGTTGAACGTAAAAAATTCGGTCTGCGCAAAGCACGCCGTGCGAAACAGTTCTCAAAACGTTAATCTGTATTGCCACTGCCAACACAGTTTACAAATACAAAAAAAGAGCCATGTGGCTCTTTTTTTGTATGCTTGATAAATAGACAGAAAATTAATCTGAAAATTAATACTATTCAGATGGGTTTTCAATATCAGAAATTTCATTAATTTCTTTACAGCAAAAGTCTGCTTTGGCGTATTCTGTTAGAAATTCATAAATAGTAAAATAGGGGACTCTGAACTCTTTGGCTGCATCGGCTAAATAAATTTTTCTAGGTGAAAATGGATTAGATTTTTCCTGAGAAATTATTGAGTAATTAAATGTAGCCGCATATGAGACTAGCCATGGATCCGCAGTTGTCAAATCAGCAAAATTTTTTTTTGCCACTGGCTTAAAACTTGGGTTATTATGAGCCCACTTAATAATTTCAGCATATTTTTCTATAGCGTCATAGTCATCCAGCCAAAATGATTCAGGTATATTTTTTTGTACCCAAATTGCTAACTCATCTTTTTTAACCTCAACTAATTCATGATAAACGGATTTGAGCGAATAAAGAATCTTTTTTTCATGGAGATTTAATAAAAAATTCCAAAATCCTTGACAGAAACAGAATTGATAATGAAAATTTTTTGCCTGAATAAAAACGTTTGCGTCAATTAAGAATTTTCCCATACTAAATATTATCCTTCATTTTGCTATATAGATTCATTACTGAAGGTGATTTCAGGTTTAATAATTTGGCCGCTTCTGATATCAAGATATGTTGATTTATTGTTTGTGTCAGAATTATTTTAGTTAAGCGCGTGCTGTTGCGTAGAGGATAACTTCTATAAGGATCACCGCCTGTATTTGCTTTCTTTGATTGTTGTCCATTATGTTGATTTTTCACACTATTGATGTAAGAACTAGCAATTAAATTCAGTTTTACCGCTTTAATTGTAGTAGCAAGTCTGCTGACTTTAAATTTCCTACTAATTACGTTAATAGTGTCGTATATATCAGAATTAGGGAATCTCTCTCTTTCTTTCTGCCATTTTTGCTTAAACATATCATTAGGCATTAAAAAATGAGCTGCTACATCATTACAAAATGCCTCCATGGCATTATCGTTATCAGGCCAATTAGACACCCCTTCTTTTCCAATCCATAGGTGAGCAACTTCATGAAGCAATGTGAAAATTTGAGCACTTTTTGAATCTTTAGTATTAATAAAAACAGCGGGAGCATAATCGTCGGTAATTGCAAATCCTCTGAATTCATTGACACTTAACGGTTTTTTGGTATTGTTTTTGACAATACTATTCTGAAAAATCAAAATACCGAGATTCTCAAATCGAGTTACTAAGTTTTTAAAATATACACTTTCTTCTTTGAATGAATCTAAATCGGTTTCGATATTAAAACCAATAGACTTTGCTATATTTTGAGCAACGTATTCCGGTTCAGAAATTTTGTAATTAACACGTCCTACAAAATCAAGTTTATTAAATATGTCTTCTTTTTTGAGGAAGTCTCTATACCATTCTATCTTATTATTTATATCTTCAAGAGTATCATAGAAATCAGTACTCAAAGGTACAGCTTGTTGTGTATTTCTGAAATCTGGTAATGTTGGGCGTGTTATTTCTGGTGGTTTATCTAAAAATAAAAATCCGAAAGGAATGTTTGCCAGTTTAGCTATACGTGAAGCCTGAGTTTTATTTATTATACCATTGACGAATTTTTCAATTTGTTCTTCGGTTTCCACGATATCTTGCGCGAAAGTTCTAACATCCATTGATCGTGAGTGTGCAATCCATTCTAGTATAGAATTAGAAATTTGGAATTCATATTTCATAATATTTATTCGAATACATATTGAGATAGTAGAACACTTTATTAAACTACTTGTTTGATTAAAATTTTATTATACTTAATTAAATTCCACTATATTGATTATTAAAATCTAAATTCTTATCAAATCAAATGCATTTATTTTTGTATATATAATTGTTTTTAAATGATTTATATGTAAAATTATTTTAGAATTAGTGTTGTAAAAAACTGAATATTATTTTCAATTTGAAATTGAAAATATTCAATTCTAGAATTTGTAAACTTAAGCGTGTATGTAAAACCGAGAATTAATTGATTGAAGTGAATATTTAATCATTTGAGCAACCAAATTCTGGAAGTATTGGGTACGCTTAGTAAGAAAGATGAAATGCATATCACAAAAGTACAGTATTTTCTCTGGCTACAAAGATTTGTGGTTTTCCAAATTTGTGTAGCAAGTTGTTTAGTGTCTAATCTGTGCTTTTCCTAATAAGGTCGAGAAAAACACAACAAGTACCAACATTGAAAGTTGGTGTGATGTCTTCGTAAGTTAGTTGTATTATATTGTAATTGAGGATTCTGAATATTAGCCGTATGGCAGCAATTTGATACAAAAATTTGTTTCTTGCTCTTACAAAAACTGCTTATGAGTTAACTTGATAAGCAGTTTTTGTAAGAGCAACTAGCAAGGTAAGTTATGTATGGCGCTGCTTTGAATAGTCGGTGTGCTGAGACTTTGGGGTAAGCTGCCTGTAAGACTGACGAGGATGCCGCTGAAGTTTACCATCTGTTCCTGACTGACCTGTTGTGCGATTTCGGGCAGGTGCTGCCGTAATTTGAATGTTGTATCATTGCTTTTATATATTTAAATTAAATATAAATCAATATGTTATGGTAAATGATGATGGTTAATCTATCGACAAGCGTATTAATTTGCTAACGCTAACTAATCAAGCACTATAGCGCAAACAAAGGTCAGGAAAACATTTTTTTAGTTCAGTTGTGGTGTGATTGTTTTATGGTGATTATTGGGTTTAATTAATTATCTTGAATGAAAATTTTATTTGTTGAGATGCTATTTTTATAAATTTAATGATAATTAATTATGTTTAAAAGCACATATTTGAATTGTTTTTATGTGCTGCTACAAAGTGTGTTGATGTCAATTTTAATTGAGAAGATTGCCATGTCTGTGTAATTATTTTTTTCAGATAAACAACACGATATTGGAAATTGGCTAAATTTCTATTTATATATAATGATTTAGCCTAGGGTGCGGGTTTGTTCTGGCGCTGTTTATAACGGTTGTAGCCAAATAGGTATTGGCTGGGAAAACGTTTAACCCACTCTTCAACATTGTTATTAATGATTTGTGCATCATGTTCTCTGTTGCCGGTGAGTGTGCCAGTAAGTGGGGCGATGTGCAGGGCAAAGCCGCGGCCATGGGATAGGCGTTCGCCGCAAAAGAATAGGGCTGTTACATTAGGCATGATGGCGAGCCGTGAAGCCAGTGTCATGGTATAGGCTGGCCGGTCGAAAAAGTTGGCCCAGACGCCTTCACCTTCTCCAGGCACCTGATCAGGCAAGATGATGGTGGCTTCTTTGTTTTTTAATGCCCGTACTACTTGTTTCACGCCTTGCATGTTGGCTGGTGCGGTGTAGCCATTGTCACGCACGCGGCCGTTATTCATGATGCTTTCCAGCCAGCTTATTTTGGGTGGCCGGTACATGGCAGTGAGAGGGAATGGCAGTTTTTCGCTCAAGTAGCGGCCGGCAAGGTCGTAATTGCCTAGATGCGGGGTAATAAGGAGCAGCCCGTGTTTATTTGCAATGGCTTCTTCAATGTGTTTCCAGCCGTGCACTTCTTTGAACAAGGATACGATGTGGTTGCTGGAGCGGGTCCATGCGATGGACAGCTCTAATCCGCTCTTGGCAGTTTCAGCAAAAATGGATTTGACTAGTTTTTCTGCTTGTTGGTCGTTGGCAGCAATTTTGCTAAAATGCAGATTTTTGGTTGTGCGTTCACGTTCACTGGTGGCGAAGTAAAAGCCAAGGCGCCCCAGTATTGAGCCGATGCCCTGTAAAACTGGCAAGGGGATTAACGCCAATAAGGAAAATACGAAATAAACCAGCTTTTGCATCTGTTCTGTATCTCAAATCAAAATTTGGGCGACATTGTAACAAAAGCATCTATAACTGCCCATAAAGCAATATTAGCATCAGAAAGTATCCGCCAATTATGAGTGAATTTCTGTTTACTTCTGAGTCGGTTTCGGAAGGACATCCGGATAAAGTTGCCGACCAGATATCCGATTCTATTTTAGACGCTATCCTGACGCAGGATCCTTCAGCGCGCGTAGCTGCTGAAACGTTGGTTAATACCGGTTTGTGTGTGTTGGCCGGCGAAGTGTCCACACGCGCACATATTAATTATATACAAGTTGCCCGCGATACGATTAAGCGTATTGGTTATAACTCATCCGAGCTGGGTTTTGATGCCAGTGGCTGTGCAGTCATGGTTTGTTATGACGAACAGTCGCCTGACATTGCGCAGGGTGTGAATGAGGGTGAGGGGTTGGATCTGGATATGGGTGCCGGTGATCAGGGGCTGATGTTTGGTTATGCCTGTGATGAAACGTCGACGCTGATGCCGTTTGCGATTTATTATGCGCATCGTCTCATGCAGCGCCAGAGTGAAGTACGTAAAAGCGGTGAACTGCCGTGGCTCCGTCCGGATGCAAAGGCTCAGCTGACTTGTGTATATGATAGTGACACCGGTAAGGTGAAGCGCATTGATACGGTGGTGCTGTCTACGCAGCATGATCCCGAAATCGGGCGTGAGGAACTGGTTGAGGCGGTGAAGGAACTGATTATTAAGCCGGTATTACCTGCTGAAATGCTAACTGAAGATACTCAGTATCTGATTAATCCGACCGGACGTTTTGTGATTGGTGGGCCGCAGGGCGACTGTGGATTAACTGGACGCAAAATTATTGTGGACACATACGGTGGTGCAGCGCCGCATGGAGGTGGCGCATTTTCGGGTAAGGATCCCACCAAGGTAGACCGTTCTGCTGCTTATGCTTGCCGCTATGTGGCGAAAAATATTGTGGCTGCCGGTCTGGCTAGCCAGTGTCAAATTCAGATTTCCTATGCAATCGGTATTGCGCAGCCGACTTCGATTGCAATCGATACTTTCGGTACCGGTAAGATTGAGGAGAGTCGGCTTATTGAGATTGTGCAACAGCATTTTGATTTGCGTCCGAAAGGAATTATTAAAATGCTGGATTTACAGCGTCCTATTTATGCTAAAACAGCAGCATATGGCCATTTTGGACGTGAAGAGCCGGAATTTACTTGGGAGCGTACGGATAAAGCTCAGTTGCTGCGTGAGGCTGCGGGTATCTAATTTGGATGGGTTGATACAAACAGGTTGCTTTTAAGCAGCCTGTTTTTTGTTGTATGCAGCTGATAAGGATATTTGTATAAAAGAGAAAAATAATGGTTAAAGCAGGCTGACGATTGGTCGTGAAATGAGCTGAAGTGACAGTTTGTGTGCGTATTGGTGGTTGGTTTGCTAAGAAAACGGGAGTTTTGTACATAGTGTATGGTGCAATTTTGTTGCTGGCTGGTGTGAAAGGTTGTTGACACTAGCCAGAAAAAGCCGGTATCTGGTTAATACGGCGTAAAAAATTTCAAAAACTCTAAATATTTAATCTGTTATTAAATATAATTATGGTCTTAACGATTTAGGGTGGTTTGGGGTAATTGTTTTTTATTTTGTTTAGGAAACACTTATCCGATTGATGTCTGTAGCGGTTTATTAATAAGTTGTATTTGCGAATTGGATAATTTTATTCGGGCTGCTGTTTAGTGTGGTTGAATAGCTTGATGTTTCTTTTCTGCAACGATACAGCTGGCGGCTGATGGTTTTTGCTAGTGTTGTCTGATGGTTCAGTTTGTTGAGCTACTGATTATGCTGATGTACCGGAAAATAATGTTGGTATGGGATGGGTGGTGTAAATTAATTTTGTAGCATGCAGATTGATAAGCAAAAAATTTTAAAAATTTGATGCTTTAGTGACTATTTTGGGGTTGGAATATTCTCTGCCAAACTATAAGCTCCATTTATAATAAGTGATAAATTTATTATAATGGCTTATTTTATGGACTTTGAGGTGCTCTGAAATGGGTTTTTCTCTTCCTGCTGCCGAACTGGAAGCTACTTTGGGGGTGCTGGCAGTGAAAATGCCGAGCATGAATGTTCAGCTGGTGATGCTAAGCCGTCTGGTGCGTTTGGTGCATGCGACGATTCACAATCAGCTGAATGAGCGTTTGCATAAACACCATTTGTCCGAAAGCTTGTGGCATGCGCTGCTGGCTGTGTATGCGCGGCCAAATCATGAGATTTTACCTTCGGAACTAAGCAATATTCTTAATCTCACCCGTACTAGTGCTACGCGTTTATCTGATGATCTGGTTGTGAATGGCTGGGCTACTCGTTCAACTCATCCTTTAGATCGGCGCAAAATTACGCTGAAATTAACTAAGGCCGGTGAGGATTTGATTCAACGTGTCAGTCCGGAAACCAATGAGGTGCACCGGAGGGTATGGTCAGCCCTGAGTGAACCAGAATATGAACAATTGCAGCAGCTTTTAACAAAGTTATTAACTGCTGCTTAACTTTTTGCTGAGATTTGCATGAAATTAACTGTATCTGCGCGCCGATTGCGTCAGTTATCTCTTGTCAGCCCGCTGGCTTTGCTGTTGTTGTCTGCCTGTGCCAATTTTGGCCGCCAGCCTGAGTTACAAAGCCCGCAGGATGCAGCCCAGCTGCATTTGCCAGCCGGTCAAACTATACAGGCTAAGCAAAGCTGGTGGCTCGGTCTGAATCAGCCGTTGCTGAACCAGTTGATGGATATGGGGCTAGCCAGTGCACCGGATTTGCGCGTGGCCGCTGCTCGTTTTGCTGAGGCTGAAGCGCAATGGCGTGGAGCCAAAGGGGAGGCTGGCGTACAGGTAGCTTTGCAGGCTAATGGTGTGGCCGCTTACCTAAATCCGAAACCAGATTCAAACAGAGCGGGTGATGACCCGAATCATGTGTTCAGTAATGAAATGGCTGCGCTGGCAGTTAATTATACTTTTGATTTTTGGGGTAAGCAGCGTAATTTGATTAAGTCAGCACTAGGTGCGCGTGTGGCTGCTGCTTATCAGCAAGAGCAGGCACGGTTGCTACTAAGCCAAAGTATTGTGTCGCAATATACGCAATGGCAATTGTTGCAGGAGCAGGCTAATGTGTTGCAAAAGCGTATTTCGGTGAATCAAGCGTTGCAGAAACTGGTGGCGAATCGGATTCGTGCTGGTCTTCAACCAGCAAGTGATGAATATGCTGTGTCGCAAAATGTACTGGCTATGCAAAGCGCTTTGCGCCAGACGCAGGCGGATATAGAGCGTGCCCGGCACAGTATGGCTGCGCTGATAGGTGTTTCACCTACTCAGATGCCAGCGGTGGTACCGCAGCCGCTGGGGAAAGTGCCAGAAGTGGCGGTAAATGGTTTACATGCCGATATTCTGGGGCAGCGACCGGATATTGCGGCGCAACGAGCTTTACTGCAATCGGATTATTTTGGAATTAAAGCGGCACAAGCAGCGTTTTATCCGAATATAGAAATCCAAGGACTGGCAGGTTTGGCGCATGTTGATGCGTTTGACTTGGTGCATTCTTCTTCACGCATGCTGGGTATTGTGCCGGCTATTTCGTTGCCAATATTTACGTCAGGCAGTTTGCAGGCTGCTTTGGCTGGTAAACGTTCTGCTTACAATGAGCAGGTGGCGCAATACGATAAAACGGTGCTGACGGCTTTGCAGCAAGCAGCCGATGCTGTCAGTGACTATCAGCGTAGTTCTGAAGCCTTGCCTTTACAGCAGCAGGCGTGGCAAGTGGCGCAGAAAAATGCTGTATCCAGCAGTAGACGCCATGCAGCTGGTCTGGAGAATGCGCTTACCAAGTTGCAACGCGAGGATGCAGCTTTAAGTGCTCAGGCAGATTTAGCAAAAACCGCTGCGTGGCGGCAACAGAGCTGGAATAACCTGCATGCTGCGCTTGGTGGTGGTTTTAAAATTCCTGCAAGTGGCAATAATCAGTAACTGAGTGTTAATTTCCTATTTTCTTGAGCTATTGACGTATGAGTGAACAAAAGCAAACCAATGAGGCAGTGACTACCTCTCAACCAACGGTACAACCGCAGTCAGAACGTGTGCCCGCCGGACGCAAGCGTAAGCTGGTGTTGCTGACGGTGGTATTTGTGCTGATTGCGCTGGGCTTTCTGCTGATGTATCTGCTGGTATGGCAGCATGAGGAATCCACTGATGATGCATATGTGAATGGCCATCTGGTGCAGATTACGCCGCAAATTACCGGCACGGTGCAAAAGGTAAACGTGGATGATACACAGACTGTTAAGGCAGGCCAGGTGTTGGTAGAGTTGGATAACAGTGATATGCAGCTGGCGTTTGAGCGGGCGCATGATGAGCTGATTAATGCGATTCGTCAGAATAAGCAGCAGACGGCTCAGTCGCATCAGGCCAGTGCACAGGTGGCGGCGCAACAGGCCCAGTTAAAACGTTTGCAAGCTGATTTACAGCGGCGCCAGAGTCTGGCTGGTACCGATGCAATTTCTGCGGAAGAATTAAGCCATGCCCGTGATGCGGTAGTGGAAGCGCAGGCAAACCTGAAGGCCATGCAGGGGCAGGAAAATGCAGCTAAAGCTGTGCTTGGCCACAATGTGCCGCTGCGTCAGCAGCCAGCTGTGATGACCGCTGTTAGTCATCTGAAAAGTGCATGGCTGGATTTACAGCGTACGCAAATCAAGGCTCCGGTGGATGGACAGGTAGCAAAACGCAATGTGCAGGTAGGCCAGAAAGTGGCAACTGGTGCGGCGCTGATGGCGGTGGTGCCACTGAATAATGTCTGGGTAGATGCGAACTTTAAGGAAAGCCAGCTGGCGAAAATACGTATTGGTCAGCCGGTGGAAATTAAAGCGGATGTGTATGGCAGTAAAGTGACTTATCACGGTAGGGTGGCTGGTCTGTCTGCCGGTACTGGTGCTGCGTTTTCCCTTTTACCGGCGCAGAATGCGACTGGTAACTGGATTAAGGTTGTACAACGTGTGCCGGTGCGGATTGCGCTGGAACCTAAAGAGCTGGCTGCGCATCCGCTGCGGGTAGGTCTGTCTATGGATGTAGAAGTGAATACGCGTAATCAGGATGGTCAGGATTTAACTGCTGCTACGGCGATTCCTACTAATGGCAATATGGCTGCGATTGATTGGACGCCAATCAATAATATGATTGAGCAAATTTTTGCCCAGTACGCGCCCTAATTCTGTTCTGCCTAATTATGATCCGATTGCTGCTGGCGCAGGGTGATTGTTCTCTTGCCAGTGGCGGTTACTGCGATGTTGATCTGGCTTGATTTTTATTTTAATTTCAGAAGCTTTCTCTGGTGAGTAGGAATATTCGTGCTCATGAGGCATGAAATGAGCTGACGCTACACCGAGAAGGTTTTTGTATTAAGGCTTTGCTTGAATGACGCATTCTCCCTTGAAAGGTCCGGCTCTTGCTCTGGTTACGGTGGCGCTGTCACTAGCCGTATTTATGCAGGTACTGGATTCCACTATCGCCAATGTGGCTTTGCCCACCATTACTGGTAATTTGGGTGCAGCCAATAGTCAGGGTACGTGGGTAATTACGGCGTTTGCCGTGGCCAATGCTATTTCGGTACCACTCACAGGCTGGCTGGCGCGACGCTTTGGCGAAGTAAAAGTATTTGTGGTGGCGACACTGTCGTTTGTGCTTGCCTCTTTTTTATGTGGTATTGCGCCTAGTTTGGCCTTGCTGGTGTTTTTCCGCGTGGTGCAGGGTGCAGTGGCTGGGCCGATGATTCCGCTGTCACAAAGTCTGCTGATGGCAGCCTATCCGCCGGAAAAACGCCCGATGGCGTTGGCGATGTGGTCGATGGTGATTATTGTGGCGCCGATTTTTGGGCCGATTCTTGGCGGTATCATCAGTGACAACTGGCATTGGGGCTGGATTTTCTTTATTAATGTACCAATTGGTTTGGTGGCTGCCGGTATTTCTTGGCAGATGCTCAAAAAACGTGAAACCGAAACTGAACACCAGCCTATTGACCGTATGGGTCTGTCGCTAATGGTAGTGGGTGTGGGTGCA
Organism: Snodgrassella sp. B3800; assembly: GCF_026535865.1. NCBI lineage: Bacteria > Pseudomonadati > Pseudomonadota > Betaproteobacteria > Neisseriales > Neisseriaceae > Snodgrassella > Snodgrassella sp. B3800. Next base: position 18,524 of record NZ_JAFNPH010000009.1, read on the forward strand.
TTGCAGATGATGCTTGACCGTGGCCATGAGCTAGACTGGTTTTCATCCAATGAAATCATTACGCTTGCGGTAATTGCGGTAGTGTGCCTGAGCTACTTTATTATCTGGGAATGGTATGCCAAGTATCCGATTGTAGACTTGCGCTTGTTTAAGGACCGTAATTTTACTGTAGGGGTGATTACGCTCAGTACTGCCTATATGACGTATATGGGGGCAATTGTGCTATTGCCGATGCTGTTGCAGATGCAGCTAGGATATACTGCAACATGGGCAGGGCTGGCAACGGCACCGATTGGTATCTTCCCAGTATTGCTGTCGCCGCTAATTGGTAAGTTTGGCAACCGGCTGGATATGCGGGTATTGGTGACCATCAGTTTCACCGTTTACGCCATCTGTTTCTTCTGGCGGACTAATTTTAATGCCGGTATGAGTTTTATGGATGTATTCTGGCCGCAGTTTGTGCAGGGTATTGGAATGGCGATGTTCTTTATGCCGTTAACCCAAATCACTTTGTCGAATATGTCTGGTTCTCAGATTGCCAGTGCTTCCAGTATTTCTAATTTTGTGCGAATTTTAGCCGGCGGTATTGGTACGTCGATGGTTAATGTATTGTGGGATAAACGCGAAGCATTACACCATACACAATTGGTGGAGAACATTCATCCTTATAACAGTACTATGAATGAGTCGATTCAGGGAATGAGTCAGCTGGGTATGAGTGGGGTGCAGCCATTAGGCTCAATCGAGCAGACTATCGGTCAGCAGTCGCATATTATGGGTGCCAATGATTTATTCTGGCTGTATGGCATGACATTTTTAGTTCTGATTGTGCTGGTGTGGTTTGCTAAACCGCCATTTGGCAGTGGCGGAGGTGGCGGAGCTCATTAAGCTAGCTTGGGTTATCTGATACGGCCTGTGTACTTGCGATACAGGCCGTGTTTTTATGAACCGGTTTTGTTTGGCTGTGAGTGATAAGAAAAGGGCTTAGATACAACTGTGAATGTAAATTGACAGCAGCTTGTGTACAATAGACGGCGTTTAATGCTGGACTGGTTGAAAATAACCAGTAGGTAAGATTGTAATGATGATGAAACTGGCTTTTGCTTTTTTATATGTGCTGCAGTTGCTGCCATTAGGGGCGATTCATGCGCTGGCACGCTGTGTGGGCTGGCTGAGTTATTATGCAGTTGCTCCACGGCGGCGAATTGGTTTGATTAATCTGCGCCATTGTTTTCCCGAATGGACGGAACAGCAGCGACGTAAAGTATTGCGCGAACATTTCTATCATATGTCTATGCTGCTGCTGGAATACGGGCTGTACTGGTATGGTGATGCCGCGCGTTTAAAAAAATTGGTGCGCTATCAAGACAAACATTATCTTGATGAAGCGCTGGCCGCCGGTGAAAAAGTAATTTTACTCTATCCGCACTTTACTGCGTTTGAAGCGGCGGTGTATGCGCTCAACCAAGATGTGCCTTTAATCAGTGTGTATTCACATCAGAAAAATAAACAGATGGATGAGCAGATTCTCAAGGGACGCCATCGCTATAATAATGTGTTTCTGATAGGGCGCACTGAAGGGCTGCGTGCGATTATTAAAAAAATCAAAAGCAGCAGTGCGCCGTTTTTATATTTGCCCGATCAGGATTTCGGACGAAGAGAATCGATTTTTGTAAACTTTTTCGGCATTCCCACAGCGACGATTGCTGGGCTGAGCCGTATCGCTGCTTTAACCAATGCTAAAGTGGTTCCAGCAATTCCGACACGGGAATCAGATGGCAAGGTTACCTTGCGGTTTTATCCGCAATGGGATAATTTCCCCAGTAAAGATATAGTGGCCGATACGCAACGAATGAATGATTTTATCGAAGCACGAGTACGAGAGCAGCCGCCACAATATTACTGGCTGCATAAAAGGTTTAAAACCCGCCCCGAGGGTGAAGCGTCGTTTTACCAAAAAATTCACAAATAAAAATCCGATTATCTGTTGTGGCAGACAATTGATTAAAATAAAACTACTGCCAGAGCTTGGCTCTGGCAGTAGTTTTTGTATTCATACGCCAGACAAAGCGACAGACTGGCCGATATAGGCATCATCATGTAACGCTTTTAGCATGAAGTGCGCCACATCGGCTCGGGCTATGCGGCCACTGCCTGCTGGTATGCCCTGTGCTGCCTCAGTATATTTTCCGGTTAGGGTGTCGTGGGTTAGGCCAAGTGGGCGTACGATGGTTGCGTCTAAACCGGCCGCCTGAATTTGCGCTATAGCGGCACGATGGTCAGCCAGCGGGTGGCGTAAAAACTCCATTGCGGCCTGTCCGCGTTCACCTTCTAGCTCATTGTCTACGCCGGCGGAGGCACAATAAACGATGCGTTTAATGCCATACTGTTGCATTTGTGGGGTGATATTGCTCAGCATACGTTCCAAATCATTGCCTGGCTTTATGCCTTGGTTGGTGTTAAGAGCCGAGGCCACTGCGTTGTAATGGCTGTTGTTTGTAAACAATGCTGCTACATCGGCTTTCTCAAACACGTCACAAAGACGAATATGTAATTTAGGGTGTTGGATATTAAGTTTTTTCTGCGAACGTACTACTGCTGTCACTTCATCACCGTTTGCCAGTGCCTGTTCGACCAAAGCTTTGCCCACGCCGCCGCTGGCACCGAAAATAAGAATATGCATTAATGTTTTCCCGAAAATTAAAAATCAGTTTAATAAACCGATGTTAGTAAAATAATCTTGATAAACCTGTGCTTTGCGTTCAAGTGCGAGTGGATAAGCTCGCGAAGAAGAAGGCAGTCTGGAAAGGGTCAGCTGCCGTCCGTTTAGTATGGTTTCACTGGGATGGCCGATAGTTGGTACCGGAGTTCCTGCCGGGAGCAGTTGCAATAAAGTGGTGGTGGCTTTGTCGCCTGTGGTCATTATGTGCCGACAGTCTGGAATCTGTACCAGTAATGCCGATAAATCTACTGGTGTTACCACTTCGAGAAATTTATCCGCCGCATTGTTTTGCAGGCGCTTGATTTGAAAGGCTGTATCGTTGATGGCAATGCCACGTTGGTTAAGAAAAGCGCGAATTAAAGGCTCATTGAAGCCTTTTAGATCATTATTAAGAAAATAATTTTTATTCTGAAAAAACACCAGCCCGAATATGCGCCACATATCATTTTGCAGATTCGGATAGTAAAAATCCATTTTCCAACGTGTGGCCGGTGGCGGAAAGGACCCTAACATTAGAAGCTTTGCATTGGCTGGCAGAAACGGTGCTAGTGGATGGGTTTCAATAATAATTTCAGTCATATATTCCTGTTGTGTCATTGTGCATGCTAACAACGGCCAAATAGACAGGCTACCATATGTGCCTGTTCCTCCGTATAGCCGTCCTGACCCAGTCGTGCTGACATGACCCACTCGTTGCTAAAGCCCTGTAGACTACTGTACTCATGCCACAGACGCTGCTGCTCGGCCTGATTACCATGTTTAATTGCCAGTTGCAGGCGTTGCTGGATATTTTCCGGTATTGTATCGCTCATCATTACCTCCGTATGCTTCAGATTGCTCGTCCTTGACTTTCGTAGCGACGGTGAAACCACAGTAGGCAGGCACAGCCGATTAAAGTTAACGGTACCCCGAGCAGTGCCGGATACTGATAACCCCATTGATGGCTGATGGCCACGCCGCCACTGTATGAACCAATGGCATTTCCTAGATTAAACGCCATCTGTACGCTGGCTGCACCCAGTAGCGCACCACCGGGCGAAAAGCGCAGCAATAGGAGCTGTTGTGGTGCTGATACTGCAAACAGACAGAATGTGCATACACACATCAGTGTGGCCGACAGCCAGCCGACAGATGAACACACAAAAATCAGTAACAATGACACTGCGGCCAGCCCTTGCAAACTGGCAGCTACCTGGCCGGGGGTATAGCGATCCGCCAGACGGCCGCCACACCAGTTTCCTGCTACCATACCGGCACCAGCCAGTACCATTAGTAGGCTGACCTGATTGCCATTGAAACCGGATACCTGTGTTAATAAGGGACGGATATAGCTGAACCAGCAAAAAATGCCGCCATTACCAAAGGTGGTAGCCGCTAAGATCAACCATGGTGCGGCTGATTTCAGGAAACGGAATTGCCCCAGAATGCCGGTATCAGGTAGCCGTTCCATCTGCGGAATAAAACGCTGTAAGGTAAAAATTAGCACAATTGCCACCACGGCTACCAAAGCAAATACCAGCCGCCAGCTTAAATGCAGACTTAGCCATGTGCCTACGGGTACGCCAAGTAGATTGGCAACCGTCATACCCGCAATCATCATCGCTACAGCCTGCGCGGAACGGCCAGGTGGCGCCAGTTTAGTGGCAACAATCGAGCCGATACCAAAATACGCTCCATGCGGTAGGCCGGAAATAAAACGCGCTACGAGCAGCGTGTTATAGCCGGGTGCAATGGATGCCAGCAGATTGCCGATGGCAATCAGTACCGACAGTGACAGCAAAATAGTTTTCGGCGGTAGGCGGTAACTTAATACCAGCAGCCATGCACCGCAGCATACACCGATCGCATAAGCAGCGATAAAATGCCCGCCCTGTGCAATGCTGATATGCAAAGTAGCAGCTACATCCGGCAAAATACCCATCATACTGAATTCTGCCATGCCCAGCGCAAAAGTACCTAATGACAGCGAAAGTAAACTTTTTAGTAGCATAATTATCTACAGCCATTGTCTGTTCAGCTAAAGTACAAGTTTAGACGTAGCCTGCCTACTTGTCACTTTCCATGCTTTATTACGGGATAATCTGTCTGAATAAATTATGAATTACAATCTTAGCTGTGTGGTGCCATCAATATCATGGCAGCGCCGAGGAGGCATACCAGTGCGCCGCTGATGTCCCATTTATCTGGCATGGATTTTTCTACTATCCATGACCACAGCAGTGATGAGCAGATGTAGATACCACCATATACTGCATAGGCTCGGCCGGCAATATTGCTTTCTACCAAAGTGAGCAGCCATGCAAATAGCAGCAGCGATAATGTGCCCGGTAATGTCCACCATGCAGATTTACCCATACGTTGCCATGCCCAGAAAGAAAAACAGCCACTGATTTCAGCATTAGCGGCGAGAAAAAAATAAATAAAGGTTTTCATTGCTACACCAAAATTAAATTAATTGTTCCAGATACTATCAATATTCGTTAAGAACAATCTATGAAAATAAAACCGCCAATATTTTCCATTTTTGAAAAAGATATTATGACAATATGTTTATGCTGTGTGGGCGAGTTTAGGCTAAATACAGTTAATGCTTCTGTTTAGGTTGCCGGTGAGTGTGGTGACTAGTGCTCGTGTTTGGACAATTGCTGATGATCAAGCAGTGGTTTACAGATGATTTTGATGTTTGTATCGAAATTAGTGGGTGTAGGCTAACAATCATAGTTGATGGAGGCCAGTTCATAAATACTGAATATTTGTACTTTCTATCCGCTGGTTCGATGAAACATACCGGACAGAGGCGTTTTGCAATCATGCAGGTGATGTTGTTATTGTGATGCTGGTAGTCTGATATTTGATAGCGTTGTTAATGGCTGCTCCCTTCGTAAAGCAAACTAATCTGCCGAAAAATATTGAAGAGCGTACTTAAGGAAAAAATCTATGTAGATTGATTTATTGATAATTCATTTTTTCGACATATGCTTGATGGCTGATATTAGCTATAAACTGCTAAATGGAATACAATTAATTAATATGTAAATAAATTATGTAGGAGAATATACATGCAAAAAGAAATCCGGCAGTTTTCTACGATTAATGCTTTGATGGCAGGCTTGTTCGATGGGGTATTTGCGGTTGGGGAGGTAAAAAAATATGGCAATTTTGGTCTGGGTTGCTCGCACGCGTTAGCAGGTGAGGTAATCATTGATCAGGATTTTCTGGAGGCTGATGGCGATAAAGCGGTAAAGGTGATGGGCGATGAAGAGCTGTTGCCATTTGTGCAGGTTACCACGTTTCAACCAGACAAGGTGGTAGATGTGGTGGATATCTGTAAAGACAATCTGTATACCCATCTGTCCAACTATTTGCCTATGGATAATGTGTTTGTTGCGGTGAGAATCAATGCCCGTTTTGATGAACTGAAAATCCGCCGCCCGTATGCGCAGCAGAAACCCTATCCGTCTGTGGTTGAGGTGTTTAAGCAACAGGTGGTGGATACAGTGGAGGCTGTCAGCGGTTCGCTGATTGGGTTCTGGACGCCGGAGTTTTTCAAGGAGCTGTCGGTAGCCGGCTTCCATTTGCATTTTATTGATACCACACGCAAACTAGGTGGACATGTGATTGATTTTCGTGCTGCCAAAGCGGAGCTGGCGTTTGAACGTAAGCAGTCAATAGAAATTGCATTGCCCCAGAGCGAGGAGTATCTGCGTAAAAACCTAAATATGGACGATTTGAATCAGGTGATTAAACAAGTAGAAAATTAGCGCGGACGTGCTACACTGTTTTTTCGTTATCCAATCAATTATAGGGGAGAGGCGGTGCTAGTGTTCGTACAGCCGGATAACGAATTTGCCACTACGGAAAGCGTACTATGAAAAAAATAATTTGCGGGCTGTTTTATATGTGTCTGCTGGGAGGTTGCCATCAGCAAGCTGTGGATGCTGTGGAAGCTTCTGCCGCCAGCCAGCCGCGGCATATGCCGCTGGTAATCGATCCAGCATTAACTACTTCTGTTGATCAGCAGCTGATGGTGTTGCAAAAAAAATTGCCACAGCAGCATAAGCAGATAAGGTTTAATGCAGCTGTACGCCATAATCACACGATTTATTATTCATATACGATGCTGGACGAAAAGCGTAAGCGAGATAATTTTAATGTTGATTCTGTGAAAAAAGAGCTCATGCACAGCTGTCGTCAGCCTCTGACACGGCGAATGCTGTTGGGTGGATTTGATTTTGTTTATGTGTATACGTTTCAGGATCATTCACAGCAAAGCATCACTTTGTCTGGTAAAGATTGTCGCTAGTTCTGCATTGCTGGCTAGGCTACAAAATAAGGGGGGGTATCAACCCCCCTGTTGTTATATGGGTTATATTGGTGCGCCAGCTATTGTTTCAGGCGGGCAAATGCTGCGGCCATGGCATTATCTGTGATGCCGCTGTTATGTCCGGTTTTGTCTTGTTGTCTGCGTGGGCGGTCACTTCTGGATGCTGCTGGTTTGGTTTCGTCGTTTAGGCGCATGGATAAAGCAATGCGTTTACGTGCGACATCGACTTCGACAACTTTTACTTTTACCACATCGCCGGCTTTCACAACGTCACGCGGGTCGGCAACATAGCGGTTGGCCAGTGCTGAAACATGGACGAGACCGTCCTGATGTACGCCGATATCAACAAATGCACCGAATGCAGCTACGTTGCTAACTACACCTTCAAGTATCATGCCGCTTTTAAGGTCGGTTATGTCTTCAATACCGTCGGCAAAGGTGGCAGTCTGAAATTCGCCGCGTGGGTCGCGGCCAGGTTTTTCTAGCTCAGCAAGAATATCGTTGATGGTCGGCAGACCAACGTGGCTGTCGATATAATCGCTCGGTTTCAAGGTTTTGAGGACGCTGCGGTTGCCAATGAGTTCTTCGGCACGCAGGTGCGTGGTTTGGAGCATTTTGGCAACGATGGGATAGCTTTCTGGGTGTACGGCGCTTGCGTCAAGTGGTTCATCACCACCCTGAATTCTCAGAAAACCGGCTGCCTGTTCAAAAGTTTTGCTGCCCAGACGCGGTACGTTCATCAGAGTGCGACGATTTGCAAAGGCGCCATTCTGGTCGCGATAGGTGACAATATTCTGCGCCAGCGTGCTGTTGAGGCCAGAAATGTGCGCCAACAATGCTACGGAAGCGGTGTTAACATCTACGCCAACGGCATTCACACAGTCTTCAACTACGGCATCTAGACTTCTGGCTAGCTGGGTCTGATTCACATCATGCTGATACTGGCCCACACCGATGGATTTGGGGTCAATTTTCACCAATTCGGCCAACGGGTCTTGCAGGCGACGGGCAATGGATATGGCACCGCGCAGACTAACATCCAGCTCAGGAAACTCTTTGGCAGCCAGTGCGGAAGCGGAATAGACAGAAGCGCCGGCTTCGGAGACAACAATTTTTTGTAGTTTGCGGTCGGACAAGGCGCGTATCAGTTCGCCTGCTAATTTGTCGGTTTCGCGGCTGGCGGTGCCATTCCCAATAGCAATCAGTTGTACATTATGCTGTTTAACCAGATGCATCAAGGTGTTGAGGGCACCCTGCCAGTCGTTACGGGGCTGATGGGGATAGATGGTGGCGGTTTCCAGTAGTTTGCCGGTATCATCTACTACCGCGACTTTAACGCCAGTACGGATACCGGGATCGAGGCCAATGGTGGTGAGACGACCTGCCGGAGCTGCCAACAGTAAATCCTTGAGGTTTTGCGCAAATACGCTGATGGCAGCCTGGTCAGCATTTTCTTTTAGCCGGTTGAGGGCGTCCAATTCCAGCGATAGGAAGATTTTGGCGCGCCAGCTCAGGCGTACGGTGTCGCGCAGCCAACGGTCGGCAGGGCGGCCATTGTCAGCGATACCAAATTGCTCGGCAATCAACTGTTCGTAAATACTTTGTTCGCCGACTGGTTTATCGTCCGGTTGATATTTTAGGTTTAGTGCCAGTATGCCTTCATTGCGTCCGCGTAAAACAGCTAATGCGCGGTGGCTGGGCATACTGTGTATCGGTTCGCGGTGATTAAAATAATCTTTGAATTTTTCGCCAGCGCTTTCCTGTCCTTCGAGTACGGTGGCGTGGATTTCACCTTCTCGCCACAGTTTATCGCGCAGATGGCCAATTAGCGTAGCATCTTCGGCAAACTGCTCCATCAGTATGGCACGCGCACCGTCTAGTGCAGCTTTGCTATCGGCTACATTTTCATTCAGATAGTTTTGCGCCTCTGCTTCTGGATTCAGCTGCGGCTGATTGAGCAGAGCTTCGGCCAGTGGTGCCAGTCCGTGTTCTCGCGCAATTTGTGCTTTGGTACGGCGTTTGGGTTTGTAGGGCAGATAAATATCTTCCAGCGCGGTTTTGTTATCTACTGCAGCAATACTTTGCCGCAGCTCATCAGTGAGTTTTCCTTGTTCTTCGATACTGGACAGGACAGTCTGCTTGCGTTCCTGCAATTCGCGCAGGTACTGAAGGCGTTCGGCAAGGGTGCGCAATTGCGTATCATCTAGTCCTCCAGTGGCCTCTTTGCGGTAGCGGGCTACAAACGGTACAGTGGCACCATCATCCAGTAGGTCAATCGCAGCCTGAATTCGTGCCGCAGCTACATTCAGTTCGTCAGCAATTTTCTCAGTGATGTTCATAACAACCTATAGAGCAATAAAAATGCAAGCATAGCCGCCTGTTGTGGCTTTGTCACCTGTTGCTGCTTGTTTGTATGGCGGCAGAATGGTGATAAACATAGATTGATTTATCTGTAACAGCAGAAAAGGCTATTTGTCATAGACAAATAGCCTTAAACTTGCTCATTTAAGCAGAATTAACTGGCAACAGGATAAGTGCCGGGTATCAGGATATCGGTATTAACTTTTTTGATATCGGTGTGGCCGGTAAAAGCCATGGTGGTATCTAATTCGTTGTAGATGATTTCGAGAGCGCGTCTTACGCCGTCCTCACCATATGCACCCAGGCCATACAGAAAGGCACGGCCGATCAGTGTACCTTTGGCACCCATGGCCATGGCCTTTAATACATCCTGACCTGTACGGATACCACTGTCTAGCCATACTTCGATGTCGTTGCCCACGGCAGAGATGATATTGGGTAAAGCGTGAATGGTAGAGGGAGCGCCATCTAGCTGGCGACCGCCATGATTAGATACCACGATTGCATCAGCACCGGATTTGACTGCCATTTCAGCATCGTCAGCATCCAGTATCCCTTTGATAATCAATTTACCGCCCCATAAATTCTTGATTTCTTCAATGTCTTTCCAGCTTAGACGCGGATCGAATTGTTCGCTTGTCCATGAAGCCAGTGAAGACATGTCAGCTACGCCTTTACAGTGACCAACAATATTGCGGAAAGTCCGGCGTTGGGTATTAAGCATAGCCAGACACCATTCCGGTTTTGTGGCCAGATTAATCCAGTTGCGCAAAGTGGGTTTGGGGGGGGTAGATAGGCCATTTTTAATGTCTTTATGGCGCTGCCCCATTACCTGTAAATCAGCAGTAACGACCAGAGCAGAGCAATTGGCAGCCTGAGCACGGCGAATAAGGTCGCGCATAAATTCGCGGTCGCGCATTACATACAATTGAAACCAGAAAGGAGTGCTGGTGTTTTCTGCTACATCTTCAATGGAGCAGACCGACATAGTGGATAGAGTGAATGGGACCCCGAATTTTTCAGCAGCGCGCGCCGCCAGAATTTCTCCGTCGGCATGCTGCATACCAGTCAGGCCAGTAGGAGCGATTGCAACCGGCATTTTCACTTTTTGCCCTACCATAGTAGTTTCCAGTGTACGGCCGGTCATATCAGTTAGTACACGCTGACGCAGCTTAATCGGCTGAAAATCGGTGGTATTGGCATGATAGGTAGTTTCTGTCCATGAACCAGTATCGGCGTAGTCGTAAAACATTTTCGGTACTTTGCGCTTGGCCACTTTGCGCAAATCTTCAATACAGGTTATTTTGCTTAATTTGTTTTGCATGTAGATACCTAATTTTCAGTTTTTTGGTAAATGTAATTATTATCCTGAATTTTCGCCTGAATCTTACGGACTGAACACCAGTAAGTTACAAACCGACAACACGGGACAATTTATAAATCATCAACATAATCAGAATCAGCAGACAGCTGATGCCTGCCAGCATAGTCCACGGTCCCCAGCGCTGAGAACGTCCGCAAAATCCGGCTGTTAAAATGGCACAGCAAACGCCCAGCAGGATAAGCAAAATATAAAAGTTCATCTTTTACTCCGGTAGAAATATATTTATAGTCAATAATTAATGTACTTATTGTAACGGCCGTTTCACAGACATGTCTGTTTTTTTTACAATCACGCAGGGTATTTGCTAGGTTAACCAAAATCTGAAGAGTAAAGCAACATTTTGTTAGTAGCCAGAACGTATGCCTGCATAATTATTTATACTCCTCTTAATATCCAAATTCAGCTTGTGAGCAATATTATTCTCAGTAAAAAGACTTTCTCTTCCTTGACGCGCCTAAAATAAAACCCCGCTTGTTAGCGGGGTTTTATTTTAAAGGAAAAACTTAGTCTTTTTTCTCTTTATCTTTTACTTCTTCAAATTCAGCATCAACAACATCATCGTTACCTTTGCTTTGAGCCTGATCAGCTTGTGCTCCAGCCTGTTGGCTTTCTGACTGAGCCTGAGCATACATCATTTCGCCCAGCTTCTGGCTGGCTGAACCCAGTGCTTCTGATTTAGCATCAATTGCAGCTTTGTCTTCGCCTTTAACAGCTTCTTCAGCTTCCTTAATGGCTGCTTCGATTTTTTCTTTTTCAGCTGCATCAAGTTTATCACCGTATTCGCTCAAAGATTTCTGCACGGAGTGAATCAGAGCTTCGGCCTGATTGCGACTGCTTACCAGTTCAGCCAGTTTGCGGTCTTCTTCTGCATTGGCCTCTGCATCTTTTACCATGCGTTCGATTTCTTCTTCGCTCAATCCAGATGAAGCTTGAATAGTAATGTTAGCTTCTTTACCTGTACCTTTATCTTTGGCAGAAACATGCAAAATACCGTTAGCATCGATATCGAAAGTTACTTCTACTTGTGGTACACCGCGTGGAGCCGGCGGAATGTCGCCCAGATTAAACTGTCCCAGACTCTTATTAGCAGAAGCACGTTCACGTTCACCCTGCAATACATGAATGGTTACAGCACTTTGATTGTCTTCAGCAGTAGAGAATGTCTGAGTTGCTTTGGTCGGAATAGTGGTGTTTTTATTGATGAGCTTGGTCATCACACCGCCCATGGTTTCGATACCCAAAGACAGCGGGGTTACGTCCAGCAGCAATACGTCGCTACGGTCACCGGCCAGTACTGCCCCTTGAATTGCTGCACCAACAGCCACTGCTTCATCAGGGTTAACGTCGCGACGTGGTTCTTTACCAAAGAAATCTTTTACAGCTTCCTGTACTTTCGGCATGCGGCTCTGGCCACCTACCAAAATCACATCGTTAATGTCGTTCACACTTAAACCAGCATCCTTGATGGCAGTACGGCAAGGTTCGATAGAACGGGTAATCAGATCTTCAACCAGACTTTCAAATTTGGCACGGGTGATTTTCATGGCCAGATGTTTCGGGCCAGTCGCATCCATGGTGATGTAAGGCAGGTTGATTTCAGTTTGTTGTCCACTGGAAAGTTCAATTTTGGCTTTTTCAGCGGCTTCTTTCAGACGTTGCAATGCCATTACATCATTTTTCAGGTCGATACCCTGATCTTTTTTGAATTCATCGATGATGTAGTTAATCAAACGTTGATCGAAATCTTCACCACCAAGGAAGGTATCGCCATTGGTAGCCAGTACTTCAAACTGTTTGTCGCCATCAATTTCGGCAATTTCAATAATGGAAATATCGAAAGTACCGCCACCCAAGTCGTAAACGGCAATTTTACGGTCGCCTTTTTCGCCTTTGTCCATACCAAAGGCCAGAGCAGCAGCTGTAGGTTCGTTGATAATGCGTTTTACATCCAGACCAGCAATACGGCCGGCATCCTTGGTAGCCTGACGCTGACTGTCGTTAAAATAGGCTGGCACAGTGATAACAGCTTCAGTAACCTTTTCACCGAGATAATCTTCGGCTGCTTTTTTCATTTTACGCAGTACTTCAGCAGAAACCTGCGGAGGAGACAGTTTTTCACCATGTGCTTCCACCCATGCATCGTTGTTATTGGCTTTAACAATCTGGAACGGCATGGATTTGATATCGCGCTGTACTTCAGCATCGTCGAATTTACGTCCAATCAGACGTTTTACTGCATAAATAGTATTTTTAGGGTTGGTGACTGCCTGACGTTTGGCAGGTGCACCAACCAGAATTTCATTGTCGTCCAGATAAGCCACAATAGAAGGTGTGGTACGTGCACCTTCCGCATTTTCAATTACTTTTGTCTGGCCACCTTCTGAAATGGCAACACATGAGTTGGTCGTACCCAAATCAATACCGATTACTTTTGCCATATTTAAAATCTCCTAATTATTTAATTTCGTGATTTGCAGCATTATCTTACAGTTGCAAATAGGCAGTATGAAACCACCGTTATACTATTGCTAATGAATCGTAAATGGGTATACCTGATACGATTTCAAGCATAGTTTTGCAAATTTTATCCAAATTATTGCACCCCTAATGTCTGCTTTAATATCAATAGCGTTTGCTTACATGGTTGTATGTTATATTCATTCAGGCTTAAACAGTAAAATCATCCTGCTTTTGTCGATGCCGTCTGATACTAATTTGCGCTATGTCAGACGGTGTTTTTCAATATGAGTTTACAATCACTCAAGACATTAATGATTTCTGTCTGGCTGTATCTATTTCTTCATGATTAGGAGTAAGTTGTATGCCTGTCAAAATTGGGTTCAAGCCCATTCCCGCTGCCGTAGCGCTGTTAATCGGCCTGATAGTCTGGTTTGCCATCCCGGTACCAGAAGGGGTTTCTCCTCAAGCTTGGCATTTGCTGGCTATGTTTGTTGGTGTGATTGCAGCTATTATCGGCAAAGCTATGCCCATTGGTGCGCTGTCTATCATCGCTATTATGCTGGTAGCCGTAACTGGTGTTACTGCAGACACACCCAGCAAAGCCATGAATGATGCTTTAAGCAGCTTTGGTAATCCACTTATCTGGCTGATTGGCGTAGCAATCATGATTTCTCGTGGTTTGCTGAAAACTGGTTTGGGCGCTCGTGTTGGTTACCTGTTTATCGGCTTGTGGGGTAAACGTACCCTGGGTGTGGCCTATAGTCTGGCAGTGGTGGAACTATTATTGGCTCCAGTAACCCCCAGTAATACAGCCCGTGGTGGTGGTATCATTCACCCAATCATGAAATCTATAGCATCCAGCTATGATTCAGACCCTGAAAAGGGCACCGAAAAACGCATGGGTAAATTTCTGGCATTGGTAAATTACCACGCTAATCCCATCAGTTCAATTATGTTTATTACCGCTACAGCACCCAATCCTTTGATTGTGGATCTGGTAGCCAAAGCCACCAACAGCGATATTCATCTTTCTTGGGGTACTTGGGCGCTGGCCATGCTGGTACCCGGTTTAGTAGCGATGTTCTTGATGCCACTGATTATCTACTGGTTGTATCCGCCTGAAATCAAGCACACTCCGAATGCAGTGGCTTTTGCCAAAGAGCGTTTGAAAGAACAGGGCCCGATGACACGTGATGAAAAAATCATGCTGGGTATTTTTGCGGTATTGCTGATTCTGTGGGCAGGTATTCCGGCCATGCTGTTCGGTAAATCCTTTGCGGTAGATCCGACCACCACCGCGTTTATCGGTTTGTCGCTTCTTCTTTTAACCGGCGTATTGAGCTGGGATGACATCCTGAAAGAAAAAAGTGCGTGGGATACCATCACTTGGTTTGCTGCATTGGTAATGATGGCAACGTTCCTGAATAAACTGGGACTGATTACATGGTTCTCCGGGGTACTGGAAAGCAGTATTGGTAGTCTGGGTATGGGCTGGATGGGTGCCTGTACACTATTATTACTGGCGTATATGTATGCACATTATATGTTTGCCAGCACCACGGCTCATATTACCGCTATGTTTGCCGCCTTTTACTCAGCTGGTCTGGCATTGGGTGCGCCGCCCATGCTGTTTGCGCTGATGATGGCTGCTGCTTCCAGCATTATGATGACCCTGACTCATTACGCCACCGGTACCTCACCTGTAGTATTCGGTTCCGGCTTTGTGACCCTAGGTGAATGGTGGAAAATTGGTTTCATCATGAGCGTGATTGAACTTGCTATCTTCGTTGTAATTGGCGGAGTTTGGTGGAAAGTTTTGGGTTACTATTAATCTGTTATCTTCACAGCAGCAGGCTGCCAAAAGGTTTGGCAGCCTGTTTTATTGTTTAAAATCAAATTTAATGCGTCAATTCAGAAATTCGCTTGTTAATATCGTCCGGATTCGGTTATGATGCAGTGCCTTAAGGGAGTAGTTTCACAGGTAATATCTCCAATACCTGTGGTTACGATCAACATATTTGCAGCATTTGCTGTATGGTCGTAACGTCTAACCAGATGGTGGATTAACGAGACTTGAGACAGGATAAAACTGCAATGGCGGGCGTTTTATCGTGTCTTTTGTCTATGCCCGCCTACGGTATCTCATAATGATTCATGCTTTTCTTTCTTCCGTTGTTCCTGTTGCATTGGCTGAGATTGGCGATAAAACTCAATTACTGACATTATTTTTGGCTACCCGCTTTGCGCGTAAATATGCCATTATTGCTGGTATGTTATGTGCCACATTACTTAATCACGTTGTTTCAGCATGGTTTGGCGTAGAAGTCGCACGATTTTTTACCCCGCAGTTAATGGGCTGGGTAGTCGGTATCAGTTTCTTAGTCGTGGGATTGTGGCTATTAAAACCAGATAAGGATGATGGTGTAGATACCCGATTCATGCGCTACGGGCCGTTTGTGGCTACATCTGTTTTGTTTTTTCTGGCTGAAGTAGGGGATAAAACCCAAATTGCTACCATATTGCTGGCAGCACAGTATCGGGATTTATTTTCTGTAGTTATGGGCAGTACAGCAGGCTTATTGTTGGCAAATGTTCCAGTCATATTTTTTGGTAATTGGCTCATGCAACGATTGCCCTTAAACCGCATCCGCATAGGTGCCTGCGTCTTGTTCTGTCTATTAGGCATCGTGACACTCATTCAGACATACTTAAACTAAATATCATAAATGTTCAGACAGATTAATTCCTTCAATCCAGTGCCAAACATAAAATGCAAAAACAAATAACAAGATGTGAATGGGTCAACGCTGATCCACTATATCAGCAGTACCATGATAATGAATGGGGGCATGTGCAGAAAGACGGCCAAAAATTGTTTGAAAAAATCTGTCTAGAAGGCCAGCAGGCCGGACTATCATGGATAACGGTATTAAAAAAACGTGCTGAATACCGGCGTTGCTTTTATGATTTCAATCCGCAAAAAATTATAACCATCAATGATATTGAGCCATTACTCCAAAATCCGGGACTGATACGCCATCCGGGCAAATTACAGGCAATTATCCATAATGCGCATGCCTATCTTTCCATGCAAGAACAGGGAGAAGATTTTGCTAATTTTATCTGGTCGTTTGTCAATCATCAGCCGATTATCAATCATTATTCGCATTTATCCGAAGTGCCGACTCAGACAAAAATAAGTACGGCCATGTCAAAAGCGCTGAAAAAACGCGGTTTTAGTTTTGTCGGTCCCACCACTTGTTATGCATTTATGCAATCAATGGGACTAGTTAATGATCATCTGCAAGGCTGTTTTTGCGCCCAACATTAAAAACCGCTACTCAAATACATTATCAAACAATAGAAAGTACCAGATTCCACCGCAACAAGAAACATGATAATTATGTTTTTGGTATAATAAAATTAAAGGAAGCAAAGATACATCAATAATTTGTTACAAAATTATATCCAGATACCATACAGGTATAATTTGGAATTAAATACCAAAAGCAGAATAAATGTGATACAAACTTGTTTAGGGTGTTTGATTCAGATTAGACGCAATGAGCCTTAGCCATGCAAAACAAGTTCAAACTCAGCCTCCATCTCAGTATCGGCATACTATTGTCAACATATTTAAATCTAGCTTGGGCTGAAGATAATTCAACTGCCAATGTTACCGCTAGCGAACCGACACAAGTGACATGGTATGCATGTCCATTGGCCAATAACCATGTCAGTTACACAACTAAACCTTTAGACGTGCACTGCCAGATAGCCAAACATCCGCCTACCGATGGTGACAATTTAAAAAAATATTCATTAGAAAATCAGAATGCACCTGGTTTAGAACAGTTACAGCGGTTATGGTACAGCGCTGAATTCGGACGTGATGGCGACCTAATGAAAACCCCTCCAGCTCCTAAAATCGGTATTCTACTGCGTCAGCAAATGCCGAAGTCAGAAGCATCACCTAAAATCAAGAATACCCAACCTACCGTCCCAGCCAAAATAATCATCGTACCCAAGCCAACACCGAAACAGCTTGTACAACGTGATATCGTCAGTGAACAGCGGGCACTGGCTGCTGCACAACAGCAACTGCGTCAAGCGCAAAAACAAGGTATCGCCGTTCAGATTCAGCGTTGGCAGCAGAATGTTAATGATAGGCAGGCCAATATCCGCGTACTCAGGCAGGAATTAAACCGGTATTAAATATCACTGATTACAAAATAGCAAAAACAATCGTAGAAAATTATCAAACCTGAAGCCAGAAAGTTACCGGTCCATCATTTACCAAAGAGACCTGCATATTGGCTGCAAAAATACCGGTTTCAGTGGAAATCTGCCTTTGACACAATTCAACGAAATAATCATACAAGCGTTCTGCTGCAGCCGGCGCAGCACCTCTAGTAAAGCTAGGTCTGGTGCCTTTTTTAGTGTCTGCAGCCAGTGTAAATTGTGATACCACCAATACTTGCCCGCCTATCTGCCTAACATTCAGATTCATTTTATTATCCTGATCACTGAAAACACGGTAACCAAGTACCTTATCGCAAAGACGTTCAGCCTTTTGTGTATCGTCTCCCTGTTCAACACCTAATAAAATCAGTAATCCCTGTTTTATCTGACCAACTGTTTCGCCATTTACTTCCACATTAGCTTGCTTAAC
Source organism: Snodgrassella sp. B3800 (assembly GCF_026535865.1). Taxonomy (NCBI): domain Bacteria; kingdom Pseudomonadati; phylum Pseudomonadota; class Betaproteobacteria; order Neisseriales; family Neisseriaceae; genus Snodgrassella; species Snodgrassella sp. B3800. Next base: position 36,447 of record NZ_JAFNPH010000009.1, read on the forward strand.
GCGTTGTATTAAAGCAATCATGCAAAATTCCTTTAAAATCTAAATGTCTCATTCAAACGCTTCAGGTTTATCTGCTAAAACAAACCATAGCTATAGACCAAATTATCCATTTTGAAAAAGACTGATAATCAAACTGACTAATGAAAAAACGCCTGCTTAGACACAGACGTTTTTCATAAAAGCGAGATATTAATCCACATCATGGATAAACTTCACGCCGGTTAACTGCGAAGACAGGATAGCTGATTTGATAATACGTAAAGCCTTAGGCCGGACAAAATTACGACGTGAAGCCAGTACCACTCTTCGCTCAGGTGTCGGTTTTGAAAAAGGAATAATGCTGAATAATAAATGATCATTATCCGTTAAAGCAGTCGCTGGCATCACACTGATACCCAAACCGCTGGCCACCATATGCCGGATGGTATTAATAGAGCTGCCCTGAATACTGTTCGATAGGCCCAGAATTTTCTGGCGCGAAGCCAGTTCCTGACAACTATCCAGCACATTATCACGCATACAGTTACCCTCAGTCAGCAGCAACACCCGTTCTTCACCCAGCTGTTTCGGCGTTACCTCGTCCAAATGCTCAAATGCATGACCCTTAGGCACAATAACAAAAAAAGGTTCATCATAAAGCGGTATCGTTTGCAAACCGTTTTCCTGAAACGGTTCTGCAACAACAATCGCATCCAAATCGCCTCGCTTAAGCGATTCTTTTAAAACATCCGTATAATTTTCATCCAGCTGTAAAGGCATTTCTGGCGCCAGCTGACGTAGAGATAAAATCAGCTTTGGAAGCAAATAGGGAGCAATAGTGAATATCAGCCCTAGTTTGAAAATTCCTTCAAGCTCACTTTGCTCCTGATTGGCCATCAACTTAATGCGGTCAGCCTCCTCAAGCACACGGCGAGCCTGAAGCACAATGCGCTGACCAGCATCAGTTGTCATTACCTCATTACTACTGCGGTCAAATAAAGTCAGCCCCAGCTCTTCTTCCAGCTTCTTAATTGCAATAGATAAAGTAGGCTGGCTAACAAAACATCGCTGGGCAGCACGCCCAAAATGTTTTTCCTGAGCAACAGCCACAATATAGCGCAATTCAGTCAGCGTCATTCACTGGCCTTTTTCTTTCCTGTTTCCGGTAAAGTAATATTAAGTGCCAAGACATCCATACCATCTTTCTTTTCTTGAGAAATATGAATATCGTCTAAAGAAACATGGACATACTTTGAAAGTACTTGCAACAGTTCCTTTTGCAGCGTAGGCAAATAATCCGGAGTCTGAGTAGCGCGTTCCTGCGCAATAATAATCTGCAAACGGTCACGCGCTGTCTGAGCGGATTGCTGCTTTTTGCCAAAAAGAAAATCCATTATAGACATGTCTTAACCTCCGAACAGACGCTTGAGAAAGCCTTTTTTCTCAGCATCCACAAAGCGGATTGGACGGTCTTCACCCAGCAGGCGCGCAACAACATCTTTATAAGCTTCCGCCACTACCGAATTTTCCTGCAAAATTACCGGCGTGCCAGAATTAGAAGCCTGCAATACGTTCTGGGATTCTGGAATCACACCAATCAGCGGAATACGTAAAATATCCTGAATATCTTGTACAGACAGCATCTCACCTTTGTCTACACGTTCAGGTGAATAGCGCGTAATCAGCAAATGTTCTTTTACCGGTTCACTGTTGGTTTCAGCTCGTCTGGATTTGCTCGACAAAATACCCAGAATACGGTCAGAATCACGCACACTGGAAATTTCTGGGTTAGTGGTAACAATTGCCTCATCCGCAAAATACAAGGCCATCAACGCACCCTGCTCAATGCCTGCCGGTGAGTCACAAACCACATATTCGAAACCCATCTTCGTTGTTAAATCCTTCAGCACCTTTTCCACCCCATCACGGGTCAGTGCATCCTTATCACGAGTTTGCGAAGCAGGTAACACATAAAGATTATCACAGTGTTTATCCTTGATTAATGCCTGATTCAGCGTAGCTTCATCCTGAATAACATTAATTAGGTCATAAACCACTCGGCGCTCACAACCCATAATCAAATCCAGATTACGCAAACCCACATCAAAATCAATTACCGCAGTTTTATGGCCGGCTAAAGCCAGTCCAGTTGCAATACTGGCACTGGTCGTGGTTTTACCCACGCCGCCCTTACCTGACGTCACCACAATAATCTTTGCCACAATTAAATTCCTTTTGTTATATAAACGAATCTACAAAACATTCACAAATCAGCCACACACCGATGCGTGTCCCTGAATTAACTAATGCGCCTGAATCGCACTGAGTACCAGCCGGTCATTTTGCAGGAAAATCTGTACCGGATGGCGATCCAGATGCGCCGGCAACTGCTGGTCAAAAATACGATAAATACCGGCCACAGATACCAGCTCAGCTTGCATAGACTGAGCAAAAATACGTGTTTCCTTATTCCCCGCCGCACCGGCCAGAGCTCGTCCGCGTAAAGGACCATAAATATGAATATTGCCATCAGCAATGATTTCCGCCCCTTCACTGACCAAACCCAGAACAATCAAATCTGATTTTTCCGCATATACTTGCTGACCAGTTCTTATGGTGCGATCAATGACCAACGTAGGCAGAGCACTTGCAGCAACTGAAGAATTTATTTTGTCATTAACATCGGCAGAAGGCTGAACCAGCGCATCAGCCACAGCTTTAACCCTACTGTTAGCCTGTTCTTCCGGTAAAATACTGAAAGCTATATTATGTTGTTTGGCTAAGCTGACCCAGGCTGCATCAGAATGACGGATAGCAATAATACGCAAATGATAACGTGAAAACAGTGCCACAATTTTAGCCAAGTCCAATGTTGCCGGATTGGCAAGATTGTGCAGATCAAGTGTAAAAGGCATATTACGCAAATTACCAAAACGCTCTGCACGTTGCTTTAATTCATGGTTAATCAAAGTCAGGTCATCTGTCAGCAACTGTACCGACAAAGTATCTAGACGCGCGGATTTCACATTAAAAGCTGGTTTCATTAACGTGTTTGCCCAAAAAATTATGATTAGAATAAAGAGTAAGTACCGAAGTGTACCGTTTTGGTTAAGCGGCTTCAATTACAACTCATATCCTTCAGCAAAATAATTACCTAATCAACCCTATAAAACCCATAATGACCAATATCCCCACCATTCAACCACAACTCAATATGTCATCCCAACTGCGTGTAAATATCATCGGTACCGGTAAAGTAGCCTCCAGCCTCGCCATCATCTGGCATCAGAGCAAGCAAATAAATATACAGGCAGCATGGAATCGCAGCTTCACTACAGCGCAAAATCTTAAAAACCATATACCTTCTGTTCAACTATGCCAAGAATTGAGCAATCTACCGCCAGCTGATATTTATGTTATAGGTGTCAGCGATCAGGCTATCGAAAAAATAAGCTGGCAAATTCAACAAAATCATTGCCTAACACCCAATTCATTAGTTATTCACCTAAGCGGTGCATTAGACAGCAAAATATTAAAATCAAACCAAAATAAAGTACTGGCAGGCTCCCTGCATCCGGTATTTCCTTTTGCCTCAATCGAAATAGCCTTAAATCAATTAGCCGGACACATGTGCGCCATAGAAGGCGATAAAGTTGCTTTACCTATACTGCAACAACTGGCTCAGGCTGCAAAATTAAATAGCTTTATTATTGATGCAAACCAGAAAAGCCGCTATCACACCGCACTATCAGCCAGTGCTAATTTTCTAGTTACCTTAAATGCATATGCACGTAATATACTTACTTCTTTGTCTATACCGAAAAGCCTGGCTGAACGACTGGTAAATCAGCTCATGCAGCAAAATCTAAACCAACTACAAACAATGGTTCCGGAAGAAGCCCTTACAGGGCCAATAAAACGTGGCGATAGCACCACAATCGCAAAACATTGGCAGGCATTAAACACAACAGAGCAGGAGATATATAGTGTACTCGCCAAGCAGACATTAGATTTGACCAAATTAAGCCAAGAAAAGCGTCAGCAAATATTACAAATCATCTCACCAACGCAAACGAAGCAAGATAAGAGTCATAAGAAGTGAGGGATTGAGTTAAATGACTGAATGAAGACCAATAACCGAGGCGAGAGCGGTAAAAATAAACCTTATTAGAACAGTGGTTTGGTGGATTGTATAAAAATAAGAGGAGGAAGTAGTTGACAGGGTGGATGTAGGGGCGTATAGTTCGCCTTCTTCGCTGAGA